>JBARZM010000285.1:0-6293 GCA_049650095.1 Rubrobacteraceae bacterium
CCGTCCACGGAAGGGTAGACCAGAGAGATGGAGACCCCGACGAAAACGAGCACGGCCAACGCCACGAATAGCTCGACCACCCCTCCACTCCTGAACCCTCCCGGAAACAGCCTGAACGTCCCCCCAAGCGGCCAAAGCAGCGGCACGCCCCGGGTGTTCAGCGCGTCGGCGACGAGATGCGAGGCGTACCCGGCCCCGAGCGCGTAAAAGACATTCGGGTAGTCTCCCAAAAGCAACCAAACGGGCAGCATAAACAGCGCCACCCCCAAGAGGGAATGGGTCAACGTCCGGTGGCCGACGGTCCTTAGTAGAGAGAACGAGATGATCCGCAACATCCAGCTAAGAGGCCGGGTAACGAGGTTCAAGAGGGGGTTCTTTAGACGGCTGAGGCCATTTCCGAGACGACTACGAGGGTTGTCCACATCCGGCAGCCACGCGGCGACCACCGCAGCCGGATACGCGTACAGCGGTGGCTCGGTACCGGCGAGGATCGCGGTTCCCGTAAGGGCCGCAACCCCGAAGATGGCGTGTGTGGTGGCATTCAATCCGGGACGCAGTCTAGCAAGTTGGACCGGAGACGTTCAGGCCGCCATCCCGAACCATCGACTGCGGCCCTATCTTGCATATGAAACATTACTTCTTTATACTCATCATCATGCTTTGAAGAGAACCGAATATACGCACATCCACCAGCCCCGGCCAAGGATTCCGTTCGCCTACGGGCCGTTGTTGCATGTGCAACGGTTCCAGGTTTTCGCAGAACAACCTTTGGGGGATGCATGCATCAGAAAGAGGGTAAGGCAAGCTTCGGGCACATTTATGACCTGGAGGATCCACGGGAGTACTACAGGACACTCGGGGGCATGGACTACCGGGCGCCGGAGCACGGTCAGCGGTTGTTTTCGTCGCTCATCGAGAAGCGGCGCAACGGTGGCGGGCCGGTCAACGTGGTGGACTTGTGTTGTTCTTACGGCGTGAACGCGGCGTTGCTCAAGTACGATGTCGACCTCGACGACCTTTATGAGAGATACTCTTCGGATAACTTGCCACCCACCGGCGAGGGGCTGGCGGAGGCTGACCTCGAATACTACGCCGGGCACGAGAAGGCGGCCGCGCCCCGGGTCGTCGGGGTGGACGTGGCGGACAACGCCGTCTCCTACGCGCTCGAAGCGGGGCTTCTCGACGCCGGCGCCGTCGAAGACCTGGAGAACGGGCCGCCGTCGGAGGGTCTCCGGCGCGAGGTTTCGGACGCGGACCTCTTCACCGTCACGGGTGGCATCGGGTACATCTCGGAGCGAACCTTCGACCGGCTGCTCGGCTGCGTAGAGGATGGTCGTGGGCCGTGGGTCGCGGTGCTCGCCTTGCGGTGGGTATCTTACGATAGGATCTCCGAAGTCCTAGACCGGTACGGGCTCGTGACCGAGAAGCTCGAAGGCCACACTTTCGAGCAGCGCCGCTTCGCCGACGAGGCCGAGCGCGAGTACGTCTGCGGGGAGCTCGGGCGTATGGGCATCGACACCGAGGGCAAAGAGCGCGAAGGTAGCTACCACGCGGAGTTCTACCTTTCCCGGCCCGCGGACCAAACCTCGAAAACCGGCGTGGAAGAGTTGGTAAACCTGGGCTGACACCGCCGGGTTTCCCGGAAGCCACGTAAAAGAACACTGCGGACTTTACTGTAGGAATAGAGTCTTCAGCGGTTAGCCTTCAGCAAGAACAAAAAGCTGGCGGCTGATGGTCCGCCCGGGGAAGCTGGATCCAAGCGTCGCTATAACTCCACGCTGCGCTTCATCGCTTGTTTCGAGTCCCGCGCGAACCGCTTCTGCAACATCCGGCCGACCGGGTAACCTAGCCGCGCCAGCGGATGCTTGGGACGAGAGAAAGCGTACACGTCGTACCAGACTGAGTCGTCCGCGCGGTTCCATTCGACGGTAAACCGTTCCTCGCCACTTTCGGCATGCTCCGGCAACGTGCCGTAGGCAAAGCCGTACCGACGGACTTCGCCTTCTTCCTCGATCAGGTAGACGATCCGGCAGGCATTCAGCGACCAGAACCCGTAATGACGACCGACGACCGCGACCGTGGTACCCACCTCGATCCGGGCGTCCGGCGGTAAGATCCGCACCCACCCCAGGTCGAACATCTTCCAGCGGCGCAGCGCCTCCGCGGCCCGGACGAAAACCTCTTCTCCTTCGCCCAACCGGACCCTGTTGTGGTCCACCGTATAGCCGGAGGGCGCGCCCGTCCGGGACTTACCAACCTCCGCGTAAGAGAAGGGTTGGTCCTCCTGGCCGCGCAAGAACTCCTTTACGTATTCCCCGGATGGCTCACCAAGCAGAAACACGCTTCAGGCCCGCCGGGCCTTTACCCCGTGCCCGAGGAGCCGAATCCGCCCTCGCCGCGCCCGTCCCGACTATCGTCGAGCAAGTCGACCTCGACAAAACTCGCCGCCGCCACCCGGATAAAAACGAGTTGGGCGATCCTCATTCCGGCTTCGACCTCGAAAGTTTCCTCCCGATCGTGGTTGATGAGGGGGACCCGGACCTCCCCCCGGTATCCCGAATCTATGAGTCCCGGCGTATTGACGAGCGATATCCCGTGCCTGACGGCCAACCCGCTGCGCGGCAGCACGAGGCCCGCATATCCATCGGGAATAGCGACCGAGATCCCCGTCCGGACCAGCGCCCTATGACCTGGCGGCAGGCTCAGGCTATCTACCGAGCAGAGGTCGTAACCGGCGTCCCCGGCGTGTGCCCGGCGCGGCTCTTCTGCCTCATCGGACAGCCGCCGGAAAGAGACGTTCAAACGGCAACTCTGGTGAAGGTGCGGCGGCGAAAGCTCATATAGGACGCCATCTTAGCAAAAGCCGCGAACGGATCGCGCGAAGTGCTATTCTGTAGCCTTATGAATGAGACTAAAAAAGACCGCTACTTAGTAACCTCGGCCCTACCGTACGCCAACGGGGCCTTGCACGTCGGACAGATCGCCGGGGCGTACCTGCCGGCGGACGTGTTCGTACGCTACCTGCGCGCCCGGGGCGAGGATGTGATCTACATCTGCGGCACCGACGAGCACGGCGTCCCGATCACCCTGACCGCCGAGCGGGAAGGCAAGACTCCCAAAGAGGTCGTGGACTACTGGTACACGCACATGAAGGATACTTTCGGGCGTTTCAACATCAGCTTCGATAACTTCTCCCGCACCTCGACGCCGGTACACGCGAAGAACACCCAGCTCTTCTACCGGAAGCTCAAAGAGGGCGGCTACATCAGCGAGGCCGAGAGCAAGCAGATGTACAGCCCGGCGGAGGGCCGTTTTCTGCCGGACCGGTACGTCGAAGGAACGTGTCCCGTGTGCGGTTACAAAGAAGCCCGCGGGGACCAATGCGACAACTGCGGAAGCTGGTACGAGGCCTACGAGTTGATCGAACCGCACTCCAAGGTCACCGGCGCGCCGGCCGAAGCCCGCGAAACCCGGCACCTTTACTTTGACCTGTCGCTATTCTCCGACCGGCTGAAAGAATACATCTCCGCCCAGGACCACTGGCGAAGCTCGGTCAAGAACTTCATCTTGGGGATTATCGAGGCCGGGTTGGAGAAACGCTCCATTACCCGGGACATCGAGTGGGGCGTGCCCGTACCCGAGCCGGGTTTCGAGGACAAGCGTTTCTACGTCTGGTTCGACGCTTGCATCGGCTACCTGTCGGCCACCGTCGAGTGGGCCGAGCTAAACGGCGACCCGGACCGCTGGCGTGAGTACTGGCAGGAGCCGGACACGAAGATGATCCACTTTATCGGCAAGGACAACACGGTCTTCCACGCCACGGTGTGGCCGGCCCAGTTGATGGGGACCCGGGAGGACGGCGAGGAGCCGTTCACGCTACCCTACGACGTGCCGGCCAACGAGTTCATGAACCTCGAAGTCGTCGTGGATGGCGAGCCGCGCCAGATGCAGATGTCCACCAGCCGAAACCTCGCCGTGTGGCTGCACGAAGCCCTGGACCGTTTCCCGGCCGACCCGCTAAGGTTCTACCTGGCCTCCAACCTGCCGGAGACCGGGGACGTTGCATTCTCGTGGCGAGACTTCCAGGAGCGGGTGAACTCCGACCTGATCGGCAACCTCGCCAACTACGTGAACCGTGTCCTCTCCTTTGCCGAAAAGTACGCCGGCGGCGAAGTCTCCCGGCCTGAAGAGTTGCCGCAAGCAGTCCTGGACGTCTTCGAGGACTTCAAGGAGATAGAAGCCCGCTACGAAAAGAAAATGCTCGCGCCAAGACCCCGGGAAGCCCTGGGAGAGCTAATGGCCCTCGGCCGGCGGGCGAACCGTTTCTTCGACTCCGAAGCCCCCTGGAAGACCCGCAGAGAAGATATGGAACGAACGGAGATCACGCTGTACGCCTGCTCGGCGCTGCTCGGCTCCATCGCCTACCACGCCGCCCCCTACGTCCCGGACGCGGTGGAACGGCTACAGACCTTTTTCACCGGGCCTATCGTCCGGATCGTAGACCTCGAACCGCCGAGTAGCTACCGGGTAACGGGCGCGAAGCCTCTATTTCGTAGGATCGAAGACGACGAAGTCGCGGCGGCGGAAGAGCAACTCGCCCGGGCGGCGCGGGGAGAGTAGAAGCCCGGGCGACTAGTCCCCGGACTCTATTTCGTAGCCTTTCTCCCGCCAGGCGTTGGCGCCGCCCTGCATGTTGGCGACGTTGGTGTATCCCATCTCCTGGAGGCTTTTGGTCGCCAGCGTCCCCCGGCCCCCGACCGCGCAGTGGACGACGATGCGCTGGTCTTTATCCGGCAACTCGTCGCTCGCCAGGTATTCGAGCAGCCCCCGCGGGACGTGTTTCGCGCCCGGTATGTGGCCCTGCTCCCACTCGCCGGGCTCCCGTACGTCGAGCACGACGAAGTCCTCGCCGGACTCCAGTTCGTCATGGACTTCCTCTACACTGATTTGCTCCGTCTCTTCCCGGGCCTCGGCGACCATCTCTTCGTAGCTCTTGGCCATTCTGAACCCTCCACTCTCGTTTCTCGTGTGCAAGGCCATATTATCATCGTCCGGAGGCCTCAACGCCCCGGCGTGACGTGCGGGAGTCAAGGTGAGCCTATACTGACTTAACCTTCCGGCGGCGCGTCACCATCAAAGCGGCGTCGCCAGAGTTTAGAGAATTGTAAGAAGTGGGTTATAGAATGGCACGGTCCGGACGACAGGAGGCGGAATGAGCGAGTACGACCTGGTAGTGATCGGTGGCGGAACGGCGGGGCTGGTCGCGGCGGCGGGCGGGGCCTCGCTCGGCGCGAAAGTAGCCATCGTCGAGAGAAACAAGCTCGGCGGCGAGTGCCTCTACTATGGATGCGTCCCCACCAAAGCCCTCGTAAAAAGCGCCAAAGTCGCAAGCCTCATGCGCCGCGCCCCCGAGTTCGGTCTCGGGGAGGTTGATGTCGAAGTGGATTTCCCGGCGGTCATGCGTCGGATGCGGGCCGTAATAGAAAAGTCCGGCGAGGCAGACAGCCCGGATAGGTTTCGCAGCCTCGGCGTCGAGGTGTTCTTGGGGGATTCGGCCCGTTTCGAGGAGCCGCTCGAAATCTCCGTGAACGGCAGCCGGCTCCGGTCTCGCAGCGTGATCCTGGCGACCGGCTCCTACGCCAAACCGCCGCCCGTAGACGGCCTCGAAGAGGCCGGATATCTGGACCACGGGAGCGTTTTAGAGTTGGAGAAGCTGCCCAGCTCGATGGTGGTCATCGGCTCCGGCCCGATCGGCAGCGAGTTCTCCCAAATATTCGCCCGGTTCGGATGCCGGGTGGCGTTGATCTCCTCTTCCCCAGACCCACTCCCGAAGGAGGAACCCGAGGTCGGCGCCGCCCTGCGCCGGTTCCTGGAAGAAGACGGCGTCGAAGTCCACGGCGGGGCGCGGGCCGCCTCGGTGCGCGTCGAAAATGGCGAAAAAGTCGTTACCGTAAAGGACAAACAGACCGGCGAAGAGTCCGAGGTGCGCGGGGAAGAGATCCTGGTGGCCGCCGGACGCGCCCCGTCTGTAGACGGCCTGAACCTCGACGGCGCCGGCATCGCCTTAGGCGAAAACGGTGTAGAAGTAGACGAATACCTCCAAACGACCGCCGAAAATGTCTACGCCTCCGGCGACATCACCGGCAAGCTCCTCTTTACCCACGCCGCCGAACACCAGAGCCGCACCGCCCTCTCGAACGCCCTATTCCCCATAAAACGCAAGGTAAACTACGATGCCTTCCCCTGGACAACCTTCACCGACCCCGAAGTCGCCCGCGTCGGCCTCACCGAGC
>JBARZM010000286.1:0-9200 GCA_049650095.1 Rubrobacteraceae bacterium
CCCGAAGAGCAGCGCGCCAATCCTTTCGTGGAGGGCGAAGTCATAGACATAGACGAGGAGGAACAGTGAGCCAGAAGATCACGGCTACCTTCAAGGTCGTTACCCCGATGTTCATGAGCGGCGCGGACCAGGGGAAGGCCGAACTGCGCCTGCCCTCCGTAAAAGGGGCACTGCGCTTCTGGTGGCGGGCACTGGCGTGGGGAAGACTAAACGGCAACATACAGCACATACGCGAAGAAGAGGCAAAGCTCTTCGGCAGCACCGACAAGGGGCAGGCGGCGGTGTTGATGAAGATATTGGATCAGGAGCTATCTACCGAAAAGCAGGAGAAATGGAGCCAGAACAGATGGGAGGCGTACGTAGGATACGGGTTGATCGAAACTACTGGCGGCGACTCCCGTCAATACATAAAGCCTGGAGGCACGTTCACACTCTCTCTAAGAAGCAAAAACAGCCTGCCGGATGGTGGAGAAGGTTTAGAGAAATCGCTCCTGTCATTAGGGCTGCTCGGCGGGCTAGGCGGACGCTCTCGTAAAGGTTGGGGAAGCGTAAACCTGACCAGCCTAAACGGCGCGTTAGCCTGGTCGCCTCCCACTGGACCGGAAGAGCTCGAAACAGCTTTGAACACATTGCTCGGCAATCATGACGGGCAACCCTCATACACTGCCGTCTCCAGCGCCTCTGAAATCGAGACGGGCGAACCCCAAAGAAGCGCCGTCGAGGCACACAAGTATCTTGCGGACCGCTACAAAGACTCCGTAAGAGGAGTGGACAACAAGCGTGAGCGCGAACAGTTCGGCCTTCCGCGCAAAGGCAATAACCAGCGGCGCGCCAGCCCCATCTTTTTGCACGTACACGAGCTTCCGGACGGCAAGGCTATTCCGGTCGCCACCTATTTACCGGCGCGATTTCTCGAAAAACAGGCGAAGCCTACGGGAGGAGACAAACACATTCAGAGTTTTCTTGGAAAGATGGCTGGAGGCATGCAATGAGGATACTCCACTTCACCCTCGGCCCGGTGCAGAGCTTCGTGGAGCAGGCGCGGCGCACCCGCGACCTGTGGGCGGGCTCCTTCCTGCTCTCCTACCTGGCCGGTCACGCGATGAAAGCCGTGATCGAAAACGGCGGCAGGATCTCCTTCCCCGCTGTTCAGGACGTCAACAGTAACCCCAAGGACGAACTGCTGAAGGCCCTCATCAATGGTAATCCTCACGACGGTCCCAAGATCGGCTCGCTCCCCAACCGCTTCAAAGCGGAGACGCCCGAAGGCTTCGACCCGAAGGCGTGTGAAGAGGCGGTTCACGAAGCCTGGCGGAAGGTGGCGGACGCCGTGTGGGAGAAGTACGTGGCCCCGGTATCAGATCTCGGCAACGACACGAAAGGAATCTGGGACCGGCAGGTAGAGAGCTTCTGGGACATGAGCTGGGTGATCGGGGAAGACCCCGGCGACCGCAGCGACAACGCCTGGCTAGACCGCCGCAAGAACTGGCGCACCCACCGTCCACCCCTGGAACCCGGCGACAAGTGTACGCTGATGAGTAGCTGGCAGGAACTCTCGGGATACATGCGTTCGCGGGAACGGCAAAAGCAAGACGCCTTCTGGGAAGCCACGCGCAACAAGGCGGGCAGCCTCGACCTCGGCGACAGCGAGCGGCTGTGCGCCACAGCCCTTATCAAACGGCTCTTCCCCAACATCCCCGAAACCACCGTCGGCTGGAAGCTGGGCGTAAGGTCGTGGCCCTCCACCCCATACATGGCGGCGGTACCCTGGATCGAGGAAGCGTACGAACAGTCGGAAGCACAACAGTACCTGCGACTCGTCGAGGAGAGCGGAGCCCGCAAGTGGGCCTTCGGCGAGTACAACGCGGACTTGCAGTGCCTGCGGAACGCCGGCAAGTTAGCGAAGCTCGACGGGAACTTCTTCCACAAAACGGCGCTCGATAACGAGAGAGCCACCCCGGACCTGGCAGAAGACGAACGCAGGCGGCTCCTGGAATCGCTCTACGGATTCAACCAGGCGGTCGGACACCCGCCTTCCCCTTTCCACGCGCTGCTCTCGATGGACGGCGACAGCCTGGGCAAGCTGCTACAGAACCAACACCTGGACCCCGGCTCCGTCTCCACGGCTCTGGCGGAGTTCACTGAGGACGTAGACGGCATCGTGCGCGGCCACTGCGGCAAGACGGTCTACGCCGGAGGCGACGATGTGCTCGCGCTGCTGCCGCTCGACCGCGCGCTGGAGGCGGCCGCGTCACTCCGCTACCGATATCGTAAGGCATTCGACGATGTACTGGGGAATGAACGGCCCATGGGCGACGATGGCAAGCCCCTGAAGACTACCATCTCCGCCGGGCTGGTCTTCGCCCACTACAACACCAGCTTGAGGATGGTAACGAGGGAGGCGCACCGCCTGCTCGACGAGGTAGCCAAAGACGGTAACGGCCGCGACAGCATCGCCGCGAGCGTGCTGACCGGCGGCGGGCGCACGGTCGAATGGGTCTCCAGCTGGGACGAGAGCCCCGGCGGGGAGCCCATCACCCGGGCGCTGCAGAACCTCGGCGACTCCCTTGACGAACAGTTCGCCGGCCGCTTCTTCTACAACATCCGCCAGCGCTTCGGCGTGCTGACCGGAGAGGATGATTGCAGGCTCATCGAGGGTCTCGACGCAAAGCAGCTGCTGATCGCCGAGTACCTCAAGAGCCGGGAGCGCGAAGCAAGCAGGAAAGAGGCCGGGGAGCGCATAGACCAGCTCCTCAAGGTCTGCCACGAGCGCAAGGGAGGTGAGAGCGCCGACAAAGAGACGCTCGACATCTCCGGGGCGCTGCTGGTGCGATTTCTGGCGACGAAAGGGCGGGGGGTGGAGAGATGAAACACTACGAGCTCGTCCCGCTCGACACGCTCTTCCTCGGCGACGGTAGCCCCTTCAACGCCGGAGAGACGGGCCAGATGGAGGTCAGGGGCATCTTTCCACCCAACCCGGAGACAGCAGTGGGAGCGCTACGCGCCGCCTTCGCGCGGCAACTCGGCTGGGACGGCAAGAATTGGACCGAGCACATCATCGCCAGGCTCGGCGAGGGTCTGAAGCTAGGACCGCTGCGCTTCTCCGGGCCTTACCTTACAAAGAACGGCATACCCCTCTTCCCCGCGCCGCTGCACCTGCTGCGCTCCAGGGAATACCTCACGTGGTTGAAACCCGGCGGCGAGCTGCGGACGGACATCGGGAGCGTGAGGCTGCCAGAGGTCGAGAAGAAGTACTATGGGTCTGGAAAGGAAGTCGCGGGCTTCAAGCCGCTGGTGAACGCCTATCTAACGCTTGGGGCCATGCAAGATACGCTGAATGGTGAACTGCCAGATCCGGTCGGCGTCATACCGGCGGACCAACTCTGGACCAGCGAGGCCCGCACCGGCATCCAGCGGGACGCCGAGACCCGCACCACGAAAGAGGATGCCCTCTACCAGATCGTCCACGTCCGGCCCTGTCGCGGCGTGGCGCTGGTAATGGGTGTGGAGGGCTACGAGGCTCCCGTACCCAACCTCGCCACCCTGGGAGGCGAGAGCAGGATGGTGCATCTCTCGGTCCACGAAGGCTTGAGCCTGCCACAGAGCCCGGAGCTAGTACCAGAGGATGACGCCTTGCGCTACACCGTCACGCTCCTCACCCCGGCCCGGCTCGAAGAGACCGGCTGGAGAGAGCCTGATGGAAGGCTCGCGGATCTGCCCGGCAAGGTAATCTCGGCGTGTGTCGGCAAACCCATCATGATCGGCGGCTGGGACTCGGTCAAGCGGGAGCCTCTGCCGCTGAGCCCGCATCTGCCCGCGGGCAGCACATGGTTCCTGGAAGCGGAGGAAAGCGAGAAGGAGGAGATCCTCGAGAATCACGGCAAACACATCGGTGAAGACGGCGAGTGGGGCTACGGACAAGTTCTGATAGGAGCGTGGAGATGAAACAGCAGATAGTCGGCATGCTGGCCGAGACCTTCGTTCACCCCGGCAGCGGACAGAACACCGGCGCGATAGACCTCCCCGTCGCCCGCGAGGCAGCCACCGACTACCCGTTTATGGCTGGATCTAGCCTCAAAGGAGCCCTGCGCGCCGACTACGGCAACAAAGAGGCCGCAGAGAAAATCTTCGGTAAACAGCAGAACGCGGGCAACCTGCTCGTCTCCGACGCTCGTCTGCTGCTGTTGCCGGTCCGCAGCCTCTCCAGCGCCTATAAGTGGGTCACCTCCCCCCACCTTCTGGAGCGTCTCAAGCGTGACACAGAGCGCAGCGGGCAGGCTGCTAGTTTCGATCTGCCCAACGTCGAGGACAAAGGAGCACTAAGTCAGGACAGCGGCAAGCTCTTTCTGGAGGAGCGCAGCTTCGAGGTATCGGAAGAGCCCGGCGATAACCTCGTTGAAATGCTCGGCCAGCTCATCCTCCACGACTCCACCCGTAACCGCCTCCCCGAACAACTCACCATCATAAGCGACGACGCCTTCAGCTGGTTCGCACGTTATGGGCTGGCGATACAGGCACGCAACGTGCTCACCGATCAGAAGACCAGCAAGAACCTCTGGTACGAAGAGACCCTCCCGCCCGACACGTTGATGTACACAGTGCTGGCCGAGCGCAACGGCGACGCTCTACATAAGGTACGCGAGGCGAACAATGGCTACCTGCAGGCCGGGGGCAACGAGACCGTCGGACAGGGCTGGTTCGCGCTGTCGTGGAAGGAGGCCAGCTCATGAGCGAGCAGACACTGGCCCAGCGCCGCGCCAAGCACGCGCTCGGGCGCATAAACTCCCTCGAAGGGACGAGCTACGGACATTACAGGAGCTACGTCAGCGCCCTCCCGGCCAGCATCCTGACGAACGGGCTCGGGCAGGCAGTGGCCACCGTGCGTGCGGGCAGTCAGCCGGGCTACGAACAACTATACGAGCACCTCTCCAGCTGGCTCTGCGACGGGGATGCGGAGAGCCCTTATCCCGAAGGTGACCTGTTAAAGAACATCACCGTCCACAACGAAGAGCACTACCTCCACGCCCAGGCAGAAGCGATGGCCTACCTCGAATGGCTCAAGAAGTTCGCCACCACCTTTCTGGAGAAAGGGAAGGAGAGCTGATGCGCCCTCTCTATAGCGAGGCTGCGGAACAAAGCATCAACTGGAACGGTGGAAACACCGGCCTCTGGTACGACAAGTTCTTCGATAGATGGCAGAAGGACGGATCGATACGAGACGGCGATAAGCAGGCGTGGATCGAAACCGTAAAAGGCAAATGTGGCAACGGCGACCTGCTCCAGCAGGCAAAACAGCGCATGCAGCGGCTGCTGGAGAGCGCGGGCGGCCAGCCGCTCTTCTACGAGCTCGAGTCCGACTTCGTGACCGGCCTCGGCCGCCAGCACCCGGTGGAGAACGGCTTCGCCTGGCACCACACCCTCGGCACTCCATACCTTCCGGGTTCCTCGGTGAAGGGGATAGTACGCGCGTGTGCTGAGCAGTGGGAAGACCCGAAACCAGACAATGCGGACATAAAACGCATTTTCGGCAGCGAGAGCAAGCAAGATGAAGACTCCCACGTCGGCTCGGTGATCTTCCTCGACGCCATACCCACCGGCCCGGTGCAACTCAAGGCCGACATCATGACACCGCACTACAACCCCTATTATAAGGGCGAAGCTCCGCCCGCCGACTGGCACAGCCCCAACCCCATCCCATTTCTGGTCGTCGAAGCCGGCGCCGGCTTCGGTTTCGGTATCCTGCCGCGCAGCAATGAGGATGAGGCCGATTGCGAAGTGGCGCGCGGGTGGCTAGAAGAAGCGCTCGAGTGGACCGGAGCCGGGGCCAAGACCGCCGTCGGCTATGGCAGGTTCGCGGAGGATGTCGAGGCTCGACAACGGGCCGAGAAGGAGCGCGAGCAAGAGCGCGCCCGGCGACAGGAGCGCGAAGAGGAAGAGCACCGGCAGCGGGAGATAGAAGAGCAAACGCAGGATAAATCTGGCCTCTACGCCGAGATGTTCAGAGCCAGCATCGAGGGGAACTGGCGGGAGGATAAGAATGCCTTCAGTCAGTCCGGAGTCATAGAAGGCTGGCTTGGCCGGCTGGAATCGGACCCGCAACATGACGCTATAAACCTCTTCCACGGCCTCATGCGCCGGCACTACGGTGACGTTCTCGACAACCCCGATGCCAAAAAAGGGAAAAAGGGCAAACCAAGGCACAAAGATCGACCTCGCAACTTCGCAAAGCGCATGCTCAAACTACTGGAGGAGACACAGTGAAGAGCAAGAGACCAACGGTCTTCGTCTCCTCCTGCGGGACGAGCGTCCTGACCAACGAATCGGACAATGAACGGCGTAGGTTGATCAACGAGCTTGCGAACCTTCGGGAAGAGGCTCTCTCTCCAGAGCAAAGGCAAACACTCGACGAACACATCCAAAACCGGCAGCACACCCTGCTGGAAACCCCGCATCCAGATCAGATAAAGAAGCTCAGCGCCGAGCTCAACGGTCTGCTCACCTACTACGGAGGCGCACCGAAACACACGGAGGGCACGCCCGACCACCACATCCTCGTAGTCAGCGACACCTACCTCGGTCAAAAGGTGGGTGAGGTGATTGAATCCTGGCTGCACTCCAAGGGGTTTAACGTACAAGTGTGGGCTCCTCCCGGCCTTGTAACCAGCGACCGGGACAGCTTCCGCGACGCCATGACGCAGCTTATCCAGCGGTGCGAGGAGGAGCTAAAAGGATATTCGGACAACGGATATCATGTCGCCTTCAACCTGACAGGCGGGTTCAAGAGCGTTCAAGGATTCCTGCAAACACTGGGTATGTTCTACGCGGACGAGAGCTTCTACATATTCGAGACCGGCTCGCTGCTTTCGATTCCCCGGTTGCCGATCACGCTAGACGCGTCGGAGACCGTGGAGAAACACCTGGACACATTCAGACAGTTCGAGTTGGGTCTGGAAATCTCCTTGCAAGACTGTACCGGCATATCCGACACACTCCTGATCGAGCATGATGGCAGGGCTGCTCTATCAGAATGGGGGGAGCTCATCTGGCAACGTAGTAAGGATCAGTTTTACAGTAAGCAGTTACTCAAGCCTCTTGACGGGATAGAGTACGGTCTACAGTTTGCCAAACGAGTCGAGAAAGAAGGTCTCACCCCCCGCCAACTGGCCACGCTCAACGAGCGCCTGGATCAGCTAAGTCTCGTGGCCCATGGCGGAGGAGCAAACCTTAAAGGGCTGGACTTCAAACCGCTCAAAGGCAACCCGAAACCACCGTCCACCCACGAATGCGACATCTGGTCCAGCGACGAGCGCCGCCTGTTCGGGCATTACGAAACTGGTGTCTTCGTCATAGACGCCATAGATCGTGGCCTACATTGATCGGTGTATCGACGTGAAAAAGCCCGTCTACATCTTCAACGGCGGCGAGTTGGAGCGGCGCCAGAACACCCTGCGCTTTACGACGGCGGAGGGTCGGCGGTTCGTGCCGGTGGAGACTACCAGTGAGATCCACGTCTTCGGCGAGATCGAACTAAACACGAAGCTCCTGAATTTCCTGACCCGCAACCACATCCCCCTGCACGTCTACAACTACTACGGCTACTGGGCCGGCTCGTACATGCCGCGCGAGCAGTACGTCTCCGGCCACATGACGCTCGCCCAGGCCGCCCACTACATGGACTCCGAGAAGCGAATGGACCTCGCCCGCACCTTCGTGCGCGGCGGACTGGCGAACATGGAGAAGGTGCTCCAGTACTACGGCCGGCGTAACGGGGAGCTGGCGCCGACGCTCGCGGACTTCGCCTCGAAGCGGACCCTGATCTGGGAGCCCGCCACGCCGGAGGAGCTGATGGCGCTGGAAGGCGGGGGCCGGGAGCTTTACTACAACACCTGGGACGACATCCTGAAGGGCGAGGACTTCAAGTTCGAGAAGCGCACCCGGCGACCACCGGCGAACAGGATCAACGCGCTCGTCTCCTTCGGAAACAGCCTGATGTACGTGACGGTCCTATCCGAGATCCACCGCACCCACCTCGACCCGCGCATCGGCTACCTCCACACCACAAACCAGCGCCGCTACACCCTGAACCTGGACGTGGCCGAAATATTCAAGCCCATCATCGTGGACCGGGTCATCTTCACCCTCGTCAACCGTGGCGTCCTGAAGGCAAAGGACTTCCGCGAAGGCACCGAAGGCGTCTTCCTCACCGAGAAGGGCCGCAAGACCTTCCTCGAAGCCTACGAAGCCCGCCTGAAGGAGACCATCCAGCACCCCAAGCTCGGCCGGGCCGTCTCCTACCGGCGACTCGTCCGGCTGGAACTGTACAAGATCGAAAAGCATCTCCTCGGCGACGAGCCCTACGAACCCTTCGTTTCGAGGTGGTAGCTGCGCCGTGTTCGTGCTAATGGTCTACGACGTAGAGGTCAAGCGGGTTACGAAAGTGCTCAAGATCGGACGCAAATACCTCAACCACATCCAGAACTCCGTCCTCGAAGGAGAGCTAAGCCCCGCCCAATACAAACAACTGCGCCACGAAGTCCAGAAGACCATAAACTCGGACCACGACTCCGTCCGCTTCTACTTGCTCCGCACCACCAAATACTTCACCATAGAGAAACTCGGCGTCCCCTCCCGCCCCGGCGACGCCGGAGACTTCCTATAAGTCAACCCGAAGTAGCGTCCAAAACCCCGCAGTTCGACAACCACAAAACTCCCTGCAAAACCAACAAAAAGGCACCTCGATGCCAGATCCAACGCCATCTTTCGCCCACAAAAGCCCTTGCCGAATCCCCTGCAAACCGCTATATTTGAGGTTGGTTTGGAGCTTACCTATAAGGATTTGAAACACGCTTGCGCAGCGCGGGATCGTCAAGAAAGAGCCGGGTTTGGAGCTTACCTATAAGGATTTGAAACTCGGTGATGTTTTCTCCGGCCCGCCACGTCTGGATGATGTTTGGAGCTTACCTATAAGGATTTGAAACAGGTTCGCAGGGTGGAATCGTCAAACTCAACCACGGGTTTGGAGCTTACCTATAAGGATTTGAAACTTTACCGCGTTCGCCCGTAAGGTTCCTGCTATGGAAAGTTTGGAGCTTACCTATAAGGATTTGAAACTTGGTCTCACCCGCCACGGCCGGCCAGACGACGAGGTCGTTTGGAGCTTACCTATAAGGATTTGAAACGCGCGTAGCGGAAGGTGTAGG
>JBARZM010000287.1:0-2728 GCA_049650095.1 Rubrobacteraceae bacterium
ACCGGGGCGACTATCCCGGCGGCGGAGGATACTGCGGCCAACCCGGACGCCGTCGCGCCGGCCGGGGGAGAGACCGTCGGGGCCGGCCAGGCGGAGACGCTCGGGGATATACCCTTCACCCTGAACCAGGGCCAGCCCGTTCCGCCGGACTTCCGGGCCGCCTACCAGCGGGGAGCCCTGATCTCCGTCGAGTTCTCCAAGGAAGGCCAGGACCCGTTCTACCCGCAAGGCCTGGAAGTGGACGACGCGGTTGGCAGTTCCCTGGAGGACCTTCAATCCGATTACCCGACGATAGATTTCTTCTCCTTCGATATAGACGACCCCGGCACGGCGGATACCAGCGAAGGACTTCAGGCCGGAGAGTACGGTACCCTGGCGGCGCAGCTCGGCGTCGGCTACACGCCATTTATAGCCACCCTCGCGCCGAGAGACGACGAATACATAATAGAGAACCTCTACCAGGGCTACGTCCCCCAGGTGGTGCTGAACCAGGCCCTATTCGACCTTTCCTCCGCCGACACCGAAGGAAACACCAGCGACGTGGCCGCGGACCTGAGCCAGATAGAGCTTACCGAGACTGGCGGCGGCCTCGAATATTTCACCGTCGAGAACCGCGGAGAGCGGGTTATAAACCTCCAGGGCTTCTCCCTGCGGGTCCTCGACCCCGAGACCGGCCAGGTCAACCCGGACTCGGACGGCGTCCTGATCAACGACGAAGTACAAGTCCAGCCCGGAGAGCAGGTCTCGGTAGGACGCGTCCCGGACGTTCAAGACGCCGAGGGCAACCCGGTCGCCGGCACCTTCGAAGGCGGCACGGACCTCGGCCTCGCTCCCGGCGAACAACTCGCCCTCCTCGACTCCGGCGGCGCCGTCGCGGATACCCTGGCTATCTGAGCCGAAGTAGTCGAAGTATCCAGTCGAAGTATCCGCTGAAATCCGGCTTCCGTGGGTTACACTAGCGGGACTATGAACGAACCTGTCTATCTAGACAATGCCGCCACGACGCCGATGGACCCCCGGGTTCTGGAGGCGATGCTGCCGCACCTTGGAAGGCGAGGCAACCCTTCGTCCCTACACGCCGCCGGGGCCGCCGCCCAAGAGGCCATAGAAGAAGCCCGTGAATCGGTGGCGAACCTCATCCATGCCGAGACCGGGGAGATAGTCTTCACTGGCGGCGGCACGGAGGCCGACAACCTGGCCGTTCTAGGTCTTGCTCGCGCTTCCGGCAAGCGGCATGCCCTGATCTCCGCCGTCGAACACGCCGCCGTTCGGGAGGCCGTCCGGAGCCTGGAATCTTCCGGCTACGAGCTAGAAACGCTCGGCGTTGACGAAACCGGTCTCGTGAACCCGGAAGAGTTCGCCGCCGCGCTACGGCCGGATACGGCGTTCGCCGCCGTTACGTGGGCGAACAACGAGGTCGGTACCGTGCAGCCGGTGAAAGAGCTTGCGGAGATCTGTGTCGGCGTGGGAGTGCCATTCCACACCGACGCGGTCCAGGCCGCCGGGAGGCTTCCGGTAAACGTCCGGGAGGTGGCCGCCTCGACGGTCGCCATATCCTCCCACAAGCTCTACGGCCCGCAGGGCGTGGGCGCCTTGTACGTCCGTGGCGGAGTCCGCCTGGAGCCTGTCACATTTGGGGGCGGCCAGGAGAATGGCTTCAGGAGCGGCACCGAGAATGTCGCCGGCATTGTAGGTTTTGGGGCGGCGGCGCGGCTGGCAGAAGAAGAGCTTGAGGGGCGCGGCCGGCACGAAGAGAGGTTGCGGGAAGCTTTGATCTCCGGCGCGACCGCCATCCCCGGCGTGCGGTTGAACGGCCATCCCGACCGCCGGCTGCCGAACAACGTCCACCTCGGCGTCGAAGGCGTAGAGGCCGAGGGGCTGGTGCTCTTCTGCGACGCCCAGGGGTATGCTATCGGGAGCGGGTCGGCGTGCGCCTCGGGCGGGCACAAGGCTTCTCCGGTGCTGCTGGCGATGGGCCAGGACGAGCGCGAGGCCTTCTCGGCCGTCAGGGTCACGGTCGGCAAGGACAATACGCTAGAAGAGATCGAAGGCTTCCTCCAGGCGTTCTGTGGGGCCGTCGAGCAACTACGCCAACTGTCGCCCTTGTACGCGGGTTAGAGAAACTAAAGAGACGAGACTAAAGAAGGTTAATCGGATTTGGCTTATACACCACAGGTAATAGATCATCTCGTGCGGCCCCGGAACGCGGGTGAGATACCCGAGCCCGACGGCGCCGGCGAGTCCGGTCACGAGGCTTGCGGGGATATCGCCCGCTTCACGGTCAGGATCTCGGATAACGTCCTCCGGGAAGCCCGGTACAAGGTCTACGGCTGCGCCGCCTGCATCGCGGCCGGCTCCGCGCTGGCCGAGCTGGCTGACGGTACAACGCTTCTTGAGGCCGCCAGGATCTCAAGGTCCGATATAGAGGACGCATTGGGCGGACCTCTACCGGCCGGCAAAGAACATGCCCTGACACTCGTGCTGGATGCCATGCACAAGGCCATCGAAGATTACTGGACCCGTCACGCCGAGGCCTTGCTTTCGGGTTCCTTTGGAGAGGCGGCGCCCGAGTCGGGGAAGAGCGTGGTGGCCGCGATGAGTGGCGGCGTCGACTCGGCGGTTACGGCGCTCCTATTGAAGGAAGCCGGGTACGACGTGGCCGCCGTCACCTTCCGCCTGCACGACGGTGAGAAGGGCAGCCGGTCTTGCTGTTCGCCGGACACGGTCC
>JBARZM010000288.1:0-5432 GCA_049650095.1 Rubrobacteraceae bacterium
ATCGGGGTGGACGCCGACTTGAACGCCATCTTCATAAACCCCCGGGCCCGGGAGTTGTTGGATTCTTCGGGCCACGAGTTCCATACCCGGCTACAGGAGATACTCGCCAGCACCCGCGGCGAAGGCCCGTTGACCGAGCCCGAGGTGGAGGCCGGTAGCCGCCTGATCGAGGTTCGGGCCGCGCCGCTCGAAGATGGCGCGCTCGCCATCCTCCGGGATGTAACCCAGGAACGTCAGGTACAGCGGGCGAAGACCGAGTTCATAGCCACCGCCTCCCACGAGCTCAAGACCCCGCTCGCCGCCCTATCGGGTTATCTGGAGATGCTCGAAGACGAACAGGATGAAGAGACGCAGGCCGAGTTCTTGAACGAGATGGGGATCCAGACCCACCGCTTGAAGGACCTCGCGAAGACCCTGCTCGACCTTAGCCGTCTGGATGCCGACGCCGTTACCTTTAGGAGCGAGGAAGTAGACCTCGCTGACCTCCTATACGAGCTTCGGCGGGACTTCGGCTATACGGGGCGGCCGGTCAACGTCCACGTGGAGGAAGACGTGCCGCCGGTCGAGACGGACCACACTCAACTCCACCGGATGCTCACCATCCTCGTGGACAACGCCCTAAAGTACTCTGGTCCGGACGCCACCGTGGACCTCGGCCTCTCGCGAGAGAACGGCCAGGCGGTCATAAACGTCACCGACAGAGGCTGCGGCATTCCGGAAGGCGAGCTACCGTACATCTTCGACCGCTTCTACCGGGCCCAGGGCTCCTCCCGGGCCGACGGCACCGGCCTCGGCCTGGCGCTCGCCAGTGAGATCATGGACCACCTCGGGGGTGAGATCCAGGTCGAGAGCGAGCCGAACGTCGGCAGCACCTTCTCGATACTACTGGACGTAACCGAAGAGAACAGCGGGAACGGCTACGAAGCCGGACACGGAGACCAGACTACCTGAGCCTCCCCGCCCAACCCCATTTTCGTACTAGTTTCAGGGGTTGCGGAAGGTAAAATATATCCGGGGCAGCGGAATGCCCGTGGTTTCTACCCCCTCCCCGGGTAACCAGCTGCCCTCCTCGATCTTTTAGAAAAACTGGGGTATCCCGAAGAAACTCAACAGAGGCCGGACGAAACCCAGGATGAAAGACAGCGGCGAGTATCCCGAGGGCGCGAACCATAGCAGTGCGACTAGCCCCAGCAGGATAAACGGTCCGTACTGGTTCATGAAGTTCACGAAGCCGTCCAGGGAACGCGGCAGGAATGGGAAGATGATCTTCGAGCCGTCGAGTGGTGGGATCGGGATCAGGTTAAAGACGAAGAGCAGCGCGTTTATGAACGCCAGACCAACTACCACGGTCAGAAGATAACCGGCTTGAAACACCGCAAACCGGACCAGGACGGCGCACAGCACCACGATCAGCAGGTTCGATACCGGCCCCGCCAGCGCCACGGCTACGGGCCCGAACACGCCGCCCCGGAGCTTGGAGGTCATGACGGGCGTGGGCTTCCCCCACCCAAAGCCGGCTATCACGATCATCAGGCTCCCGAGTACGTCCAGGTGCGAGACCGGGTTTAGCGTTACCCGTCCCTGACGGTACGCCGTATCGTCGCCCAGTTTGTAGGCTGAGTAGGCGTGGGCCGCCTCGTGCAGCGTGATTCCCACCACGAAACCCAGGATTATCGCCACCGCGAGCGCCGGGTATTGTTCGAATAGGCTAATGATCATGGGCAAATCCTATAATACACCCTACCGGCGACCGCCCCGCGTCTAGCCGACTTGGAGCGCGGACACGGTCACGTGGTTGCCGCCGCCTCCGGTGTAAGAGGAGAGTTGCGGGTCCAAAACCGCGGCCGAGTCGACGACCGTGCCGAGCAGGGTCTCGCCCGCGACGACAGGGCTGCCCGGCCCCACGTCGCCACTCGGGTTCTGTACCAGCGAGACGTATACGCGTAGGTTGGTCTGCTCGGTCGGCTTTATCTCCACAATGTTCGCCTCGCGCATCGTCGGGTCCGGGCGCACCGCCGTCACGGTGCCGGAGACCGGGGCGTATACTTCGGAGCCCGCCTCGGCCCCCACGTCGAGCGCCCCGGTAATGGGACCTTCTCTCTCCGCGCGAGCCATAACGTAGTAACGAATGTCCTCCGGGGTACCGCCTACCCCTAGAAGCCTTCGCAGCGGGCCCGCCGAGAGGTTCTTGCCCCTCGGCTCTAGTTCCACCGAGCCCTTGTCTTCCGGATGATAGCCGAGCCCGGCCAGGCTCCCGGGGCGTACGGGGGTAGATACCTCCACCCCCAAAGCTTCGGCCAGCACGGCGTCGGGGCTTGCGGCTTTCGGGTTTACGGGCGGCGGCTGCTCCGCGGCCCCCGAACTCTGGCCCAGGACGACGAAGACTAGCGTGATCACCCCAACGAAGATCAGGGCGCCCAGCACGGCTTTCTTGTGCTTCCGGATCTCTGCGACGTAAGGCCTGATCGGCGTGAGAATGCCGGGCCTCTGGCGGGTCTTGCGCCGGGTTCGGACGGTTCTCACCGGCCGGGGTGGGACGCTGGTGTGCTGACGATCCCGGGTGGGCCTTGAGGCGTTCCGCGCCTCTCGCCTCCGCCGGATATCCTGGATCCTGTGCACTTTTCCACCGCTCATAGACGGGACGAGATTATACAGAGCGGCGTGCGGACTGTAAACTCCCCGTCCCGGACGGGCGGAGCACGGGTTAAACTAACCGCCGAAGTTAAACGCCAAGGCCGAAGAGACTCGAATGACCTGAGGAGTTGGGTTGGGCCCGCCGCACCGAGAACCTCATCGCGAACCTCGTGAACCGCTCTCTTTCAAAGACTCCCTGCGCCGGCTACTCAACCCGCTGGTGTCGCTGCTCTCCACGATGCGGGTGCGGCCGGATACCCTCACGTTTCTGGGGTGGGGGCTATCTATCTACGCCGCGGTCCTCTTCGGACTGGGCCACGCGAAGGGCGCCGGGGCCATGATGCTACTGGCCGGACTCTTCGACGCGCTGGACGGCGCCGTCGCCCGCGAGACCGGCTTGATGACCAGCTTCGGGGCTTTTCTCGACTCCACCCTGGACCGGCTCTCCGAGTCGGCGGTCTTTGTCGGCATCGTCTTTTTCTATGCCGCTGCTTCGAGGCCTTACGAAGCCTTGCTGGCGGGGGCGGCCATGACGTTCTCGCTCCTCACCTCGTACACCCGGGCCCGGGCCGAGGGTTTGGGCTTGAAGTGCGAGGTCGGCATACTGGAACGCGCCGGAAGGGTCACCATACTCTCCGTCCTCTCGCTCACGGGGTTCGTAACCCTCGGGGTAGGCCTCGTGGCCGCCGGAGCCCTGGTTACGACGATACAACGCATGCTCCACGTCTATCGTGCAACCCGGTAGCCGCCAACTCCCGCCGGAGTACCGCGCGAAGGTCTCCCAAGAGGCCTCCCGGATGTCCCGAGGCATACAACAAGCCGGACACCCGGCGCCGCTCGGCGACCTCGCCTCCGGCGCCTTTTTCCTCCTCGAACAACCCGTCGGCCCCCGCGCCATAGAAGCCCTGAGCCTGAGCCTGGAGTCCACGGGACTCTCCGGCTCCTACGTAACCTGGACCTCCACGGGCTTTCTCCCGGAGGAGATACTAGCCTCCGAGCCTACAGTACTAGTCGCAGTCGGCCCCGGCGCCGCGCGGGAGATAGATGGCCTCGGCTACCCGCTGGCCCGCCATCCTTTCTCGGAAGCCACCCCGGGCGCCTGGTTCAACTGGACGAGAGGCACCTCCGGACTCTTGTTGCCCTCCCTGGCAAAGGCCCTCGAAGACACCGACGCCAAACGTAGCTTCTGGCGCGCCTTCCTATCGCTACGCGGCACGACCACATCCAGCCGGTAGCATCCAGACGTCGCACCCCCGGCGCCCCAAGCTCGCCGCACGCCCCCTAAATCCGTGCCAGAGAACGCCGGGCTGGGAAGCAAACTACCCCAAACAACCGGCCAAAACCAGCCGAAAAGACCGCCCGAGGGTTGCGTGAGGGTAACGAATGTTAAAAATTATTAAGGTTTGGTGTCGTGTTGAAAAACGCGATTCCTTTTATTCATGGGGAATTTCGGTTTTGGGTTGTTATTGTGTAACAACTTGGGCGTTGCACACTGCGGGTTGTTTCTTTTAGAGTTTCCGACTTAGGAGGGGGGATTTTCGGTTAATCCCCTTTGGAAAAAAGTCATATGTACGCTACGGGGAGGAGCTCGCACCCATGCCTCGAAGGGCAAGTTTAGTGGTATTTCTCGGCTTTGCCGGCGCGATGTTACTGATGTTCGGTATCTCGGCCGGGGCCGCGCAAGAGGACCGGAAATCCAAGGGCGCCGAGGTAAAAAGCGCCCAGGAGCGGTTGATGGAGGCCCGGAGGGATCAGGACGCCGCCTTCCAGTCATACAACTCCGCGCTCGGAGAGTTGAACCAGCTAGACGGTGAGATAGCGAAGACCGAGGAAGCTCTTCAGACGGCTGAGAAGCAGCTCGCCCGGGCCCAGCAGGAGTTAGAGGACCGGGCTTCCCAGGTCTACAAGAGCGGCAACGTAGCGTTCATGGACGTTCTCGTCGGCGTGGACGACTTCTCGGACTTCGCCACCCGGTTGAATCTCTGGACGACGCTCCTCGAGAAGGAGCGGGTCGAGTTCGAGGACGTGCGCCAGGCTAGAGACGAGCTCAAGGCCCAGAAAGACCGTCTAGGAGTTAAGCGCACCCAGCGCTCGGAGACTATACAGGCGGCCATAGACCGTAAAGAGGAGGCCGAAAACGCCGAGGCCGGCGCACAGGCTTACCTGGATTCTTTGAGCGGCGAGCTACGCGCGCTCATCCGGGAAGAGCAGGAGAGCCGGGCCGCGGAGGCCAGGGCCAATGCCGACAAGCTCCGCGAGAAGTTCGTCGCGCAGGCCCCGGAAGCCCCGAAGCCCGCCCCGGTACAAGCCTCAAAACCCGAGGAGATACCCGAACAAAACCTCAGCATCCAGGCGCAGCCCGCTTCCGCCCCGGAGCCGCAGCCCACGCCAGAGCCGCAGCCAGAGCCGCAGCAGGCCCAGGCTGTAGAGGCCGCGCCGGAACCCGCGCCGCAGCCCGCTTCAAAACCTGCGCCACAGTCCGCGCCGGAGCCAGAGCCGCAGCCGGAGCCACAGTCCGCGCCGGAGTCGCAGCAGGCTCCGGCCGCAGAGGCTTCAGAAGCCCCGGAGCCGGGACCGAACCCCGAGTTGCTGGCCCAGCAAGAGGAAGCAGAGCGCCTTGCGGCAGAGCGCCGGGCGGCCGCCGATCAGGCCAAAGCCGCCCGGGCAGAGGCCGAGTGTCAGGCGGAACTCGCGGCCCAGCAGGCAGAGGCCGATCAGGCCGCCGCCGAGAAGCGGGAGGCCCGGGAGCGCGCAGCTGCCGCGGAAGAAGCCCGCCTACAGGCCGAGCAGGCCGTCGT
>JBARZM010000289.1:0-6940 GCA_049650095.1 Rubrobacteraceae bacterium
CCAGACCTTCACGCTCCATTTCCCTTAAACGCGTCGTCTCCGCTTCATCGTCCGCTATAGTCTCGACGCCAACCGGAACGAGACGCGCGACGGGCCTGCCCCGGTCCGTCACCAATACCTCTTCGCCCGACTTTACCCGTGCGAGGTACTCGCTCAACCACGCCTTCAGATCCGTCACCCCCGCAGACTTCAATAGAGAATCTCCTAGTTACTACTTGGCTATAGTAGTCAAATGTATCAGCGCGGGGCAGTCCCGGGCCCAGAAGCCTCTACAGCGCATAGTCTCCAGTATGCGCTTCTTCCAGGTAGTGGGCGAGCAGCGTTGTGCAGGACTGCACGTCTTCTTCGTTTACCATCTCGTTTACGGTGTGGACGTAGCGGCAGGGGATGGAGAGCGTTATCGCCGGGATGCCGCCGTGCAGGCGCTGGACGCCGCCCGCGTCGTGAAATTATTTGCTAACCATTTGTATTTTATTGAATGGTCAAGTGGTATATGCTCAAGCCATTAAATAAGGGATACTTTGTAAGGGAGGGTGACGTCTAAATATGGATAATATTCATGGGGCGAAAGTGGAACGTATCTTGATGATAGTTAAAACCTATCCGACTCCGAGTGCACAATATGGAGAGTTGACTTGTACAGCAGGCGTGAGGCTTTCAGATTTCTCTTGGATAAGGATATACCCATACCCTTTCCGGCTAGTCGAACAGCATTATCGCTTTCGAAAATGGGACATTATCGAAGCGCCGATACTAAAATCAACTGGAGATCCGCGTCCCGATAGCTTCAAGCTCTACGATATAGAACAGATCAAGCTTGTAAAGCAACAAAAGGTTGGGGACGAGTTTTGGTCGAGTCGAATGCAGTATATTCAAAGTACCCTATGTCCGTCTGTGAAAAAGCTAGTTGAAGGCATACTGCATGATGGAGCCAACTGGGGGCCATCCATACTACCAGTACCAGTGCTTTCGGGAACGGGCAAAATTTCTTGGCAGTACAAAGGTGAGGAGTGGACCCCTGAAGAACTTGAAAAACTAACAAGGGCGGAACTAGAGATACAACAAAATCTTTTCGCAAGCGAGAGCCTGAAGAACAGTTACAGGATGTTGAGAAAGTCACCATACCTGTTCAGACTCACTTTTCGTGATCTTACTAATGCCGAGTACAAAATGCCGATCTTAGACTGGGAGATATACCAACTTTATTCCAACGTCAGAGACAAAACGCGAACGGATGAAGAGGCGTTAGAGAAGGTGCGTTACAAGATTGAGGAAGAAATCTTTTCCGCAGATAGACAGGTAGTCCTCGTGTTAGGAAACATCCACCACCGGTTTAAAAAACCTGAGTTGCTAGCAGTTGACGGTTTTATCTGGCCTAAACGACAAGATCAACTATCTCTGTTAACGGATTGAGGTGTTCCGCCCGATCTATATACCCTAACGTTTCCATGCGCTCAGCAATCAAAGAGCGATGGCAAGTACGGTAGTCGTTCTCGAAGCACATCAAACAAACCTTTTTATAGGAAGAGGATTCCGCAATGCGCTCAATCTGAGAATCATTGTTCAACAGTGTGTGATGATAAGATTCTCGATAGCTATCCCAGTCGCCTGTTTCCCTCAGCGCGGTACGAATCTCCTTAGGTGCGCCCAAAGAGCGATTGTGAAGATACAAGATGCCAGCTTCACCCATTGCTAGAGACAGAGCTTTCTTGGAGAACCCTGGTTTTCTGCTGAGGGGAAGATCCCTTACATCAATCAAGGTGTCAACGTCAAAAGATTTCAGCACGGCAACAAACGTTTTTATATCTGATCCCTCGTACCCTATAGTAAAAAGCAAAACATCTCCTTAAAGAGTTGCTGTTTCGCAAAGCCAGCTTGCCTAAGATGTGCAGTCTAACAAATGACTTTGAAGTTTCTCGCTTGGTGTTTTTACAAAGCGTAATCTTCCGTCTCCGCCTCTTCCAGATACCGGGCCAGGAGCTTTATGCAGGCTTGCACGTCCTCTTCGTTTACCATTTCGTTGACGGTGTGGACGTAGCGGCAGGGGATGGAGAGGGTGATGGCCGGGATGCCGCCGTGCAGGCGCTGGACGCCGCCCGCGTCGGTGCCGCCGGCCGGTAGGATCTCCATCTGGTGCGGTATTTCTTCGCGCTCGGCTATCCGGCGGAAGTGCTCGACGAGCTTCGGGTGGGAGATGAAGGAGGAGTCCATGATCTTGATGCCGGCGCCCTTCCCGAGCTCCGTGATGGTGTTTTCGCCGCCACCGCCCGGTATATCCATCGCGAGCGTGATGTCTAAAGCAACCACGACCGTCGGCTCCAGCGCCGCGCCGCTGGCGGTCGCGCCTCGCAGCCCGACTTCTTCCTGGGAGGTGGCGACGGCGTGTACCGTTGCTTCGTGCTCTCCCATTGCGCGCAGGGCTTCGAGCATGACGAACACCCCGATCCGGTCGTCCATCGCCTTGCCCATGTAACAGCCGCCGACTTTCTCCAGCGTCCGGTCCATCGTCGCGTAGTCGCCGACGCGGACCTTCTCTTTGACTTCGTCCGCGCTTAGGCCCAGGTCCACGTAGAACTCATCGGCCTTCGGTGGTTTCTGTGGCTCGCCTTTGGAGAGGTGCGGCGGTTTGCGGGAGGGCTGGAGCGCGCCCCGCAGCGCTTCGCCGTTTGCGGTGGTGACGAGGACTCGTTGGGAGACCATGTTCGCCGGGTCGTGGCCGCCGAGGGTCTGGAGCCGGAGAAAGCCTTTATCGTCTATATGTTTTACTAGAAAGCCGATCTCATCGGTGTGGGCGGCGATCATCACTCGCACGTCGTCCCGGCCTTTTTTCGTCCCGATGATACTTCCCATCGGGTCGGTGCGGACTTCGTCGGTGAGCGGGCCGAGCTCTTCGCGGGCTATTTCGCGCTGCTGCTCTTCCCGGCCCGGCACGCCGGGGGTTTCTATGAGGCGTTTCAGGAGTGAGGCGTTGAGGGGCATGCGCCGGTCCTTTCTCTATGGGGTTGCTCTTGCTTCAGGCTTCTACGCCTCTGGCTGCTGCTCCGAGCGGCGCTCTTCGAGCATCTTGATGTTGAGATGGAGGCTAAGGGCCAGGTAGTAGATCAGGTAGAGGATCGAAAAGCCGAGCACCAGAGGCTCCGGGTTCGGCATCTGGAGGAGTATTATGGCGTAGCTCACGAGCCAGAGCGCGGTCATCAGGAGCGAGAGGTTCCGGAAGGCGACGGTGCGGGTCGGGTAGACGTACCGGATCGGGACGAACACGAGCACCGAGCAGACCAGGATCACGGTCGCCACCGCCCCCACGCCCAGGTCGAAGACCAGCGCGTAGAAGACCACCACGTTGAAGTAGCTCGGGAAACCGAGGAAGAAGTGGTCGTCGGTCTTCGCGTCCACCCGGCAGAACTGGTAACTGGAGGCCAGCAGCGGCAGCGCCACCAGCGCGAGGCCGTACGCGCCGTCCGGCAGGTAGCCCTCGCTCCAGAGCAGGACCATGGGCGCGAACACGTAGGTTATGTAATCCACGATGTCGTCCAGGCGGGCGCCGTCGAAAGAGGGAAGGGCTTCTTTTACCCGCAGGCGGCGGGCCAAAAGACCATCGGTGCTGTCTATGAGCAGCGCGGCCAGGATCAACCACAGGGCCTGGACGGCGTTGCCGTTGTAGGCGGCCATGAGGATCAGGAACGCCAGCACCGCACCGCTCGCCGTGTAGAGGTGTACGGCAACGGCCCGCAGACGGAACCAGGGAGGGTTGGAGTCTTCCAAATCCACCCGTTCTATGCCGCTATCATCCATCTAGATTTCCCACGCCTCCTCTTCCACGCAAAACACTGATTAATAATAACAGGTGGGGCAACCCGAAATAGCGGGGCCGTCCCGGACCACCCTGGCTCTCTACGGGTTTCCTACCCGGGGCCCAGGCCCTCCAACCCGGACTTCGAGAGACCGCACCCGGTTTAGGGCCGCCGATATCTCCTGCGCCCGGGGCAGGCTCAACCCGCCCGGATGACCCTCGTAACCGCCCAAAGAGCCCAACCCATTCTCCGAGACGCCCTCCAGGGCCGCCCTCACGAGAGCCGGGACCTCGTGGTCCTTCGGGCCGGAGGCGAACCTACCTATAACGCGGGCGATAGCCTCGGTCTGCCCGGCCTCGGCGAGTTGCTCCAGGTAGGCGAGGTCTACCCGTTCCCGGCCCAATTCGATTGCGTGCAACCCCCGGCCCCGCGCCGTTTCGCGTTTCCCGCGCCGGAGGTCTATGGAGGAGGCAACCACCCGCCGGACCTTCGGGGGCCGGACACTCCCCTCCCCGGGTTTACCCCCGGGTTCTCTCCCGGATGTCGTGCGGGACGGGAATTTCTCCCGGACCTCCGCCGCCCGTTCGGTGGCGTCGTAGGGCCGGTACTCTTCCATCAGGATCACGCGGTCCGCCACATCCAAATAGTCCCCGACCCCGCCGACGACCACGATCGTGGAGACGCCCAGAGACCCGTGGAGCGGACGCACCACGTCGATAAACGGAGAGATGGGTTCTTTACGCACCAGCTCCCGCATCCGCCCGTCCCGGACCATGAAGTTCGTCGCGCTCGTGTCCTCGTCCACCAATAAGAGAGAGGTCCCTACCTCCAGCGCCTCGGCGATGTTGGCCGCCTGGGACGTCGAACCGGAGGCGTTCGGGGTCGAGAATTCCTCCGTGGACTTCCCGCCGGGCAACTCCCCGATGGTGGCGGATATGTCCACCCCCGCCACGCTTCGACCGTCTTCGGCCCGGATCTTCACGGCGTCCGGGCGCGCAACCACCAGTTCCCGCCCGTCGCCCGGAACGTGGTCGTAGACGCCCCACGAGAGCGCCGCGAGCAACGTGCTCTTCCCGTGAAACCCGCCGCCCGCCACGAGCGTAACCCCCTCGGGAATTCCCATCCCGGAGACCTCGCCCCGGTTCGGCAAACCTACAGAGATTCTGTACTCCGCCGGGCTCTCGAACGGCACGGCCCCCTCGCGCAGCGGCCGGTCGCTCTCCCCGCTCTCCCGGGGCAAGACGGAGCCGTCGGCCACGAACGCGACCAGCCCCAGCTCCGGCAGCAAGCCCCGCAGATGGTCCGCATCCTCCACGGACTCTACGTGCGCGCGGGCTTTCTCTTCGTCTACCCCGCCGGGAGCGAGAGCCTGCCGCGCCACCTCCGGCAACTCTTCCAAAAGCATCGTCCGGGCGGCGCGGGCGTCCACGCTCCGGCCCTTCGCCGGAAGCCCGACCGCCATTCGCGCCTCCACGTAACCATCCTCCACCACCATCGAGGTGCGGGGCAGGACGACCTGGGACGGACGCTGTATCTCTACCCGTCCACTTCCGCCCGAGCCCCGGTCCCCCCGGACTACGTGGCGGACGGCCGCCTCCACCGCACGGGTTAGGAAGTCTTCGAAGGCCCTGCGGCGTAGGAGGTTCTCGAAGAGGATGGGGTCGAAGCGGTTCTCGCGCGTCCGCACCCGGACCAGAGACGGCGGCGCGAACGGGTCGCGTTGAACCTTGTCCACGAAGAGCGTAAAGGAGCCGAAGTCGTGGAAGCCCTGGAGGTCTTTGTAGGCACCGTAACCTTTGCGGTCTATGCGGTCCAGCGTGGATTTTATGTTCTGCACCTTCCCGACTCTCCACTCGCCACCGCCACGTCGTCAAGCGATGTTACAGGATACAACTCGATGGTACTTATATCCCGCCTCGCCGCCGCCCGACGACTTGGTCGAAAGTTTTTCTACCCCTCAGAGCCAGCCTCCAGCGATTCGACCTCACCGGCAGAAAAGCCCACTACGTTGGAACCACCCGCTACGACAACCCCGGAAACGGCCGGCAACTGACGGCAACCAGGCCGGTGCCCGGACGTAACCTCTTCGCAAAACGCCAGATACTTTCGTAACAGTTTCTTAACCACTTCGTATAAAGTTCGAAAAAAGATGAGCTTTTCTCTTGTGGCGGGTAACGATTATGTTACAGTTTTGCCTCGGAATTGTAAACGGCTCTATGGAGGGGGCTATATGTTGAGTACGGTAGTCAGGGACCCTGTGTCCAAAATCAAGGTGACTTTGGGCGCGGTTCTACTGGCGTTACTTTTGTCGGTTGTTGTCTCGGAGCGGGCCGAGGCGGAGCCCATGGTGGCGAGTTACTATGGCAACGAGCTTGCCGGCAACCCGACGGCCAGCGGGGTACCTTTTGATCCTTACGGTTACACGGCGGCCCACAAGACGCTGCCTTTCGGCACCCAGCTCGAGGTGTGTCTCCAGGGTTGTGTGACGGTTACGGTAAACGACCGCGGGCCTTTCGTGGGCGGCCGGGATCTCGATCTCTCGCTCGGCGCCGCGCAAGCCATCGGGCTCACCGGGGCCGGCGTCGCCACCGTAGACGTTACGGTACTCGGCTCTGGTGGTGAGACGGCTGCTCCCGCCGAGGAACCCGCTGCGGAGCCTGTTGAGGAAGCCACACCCGCGCCCGTTGAGCCTGCGCCCGCACCCGCTGCGTCCGCGCAGCCGGCGGTGAACTCCGAGTCCGGCTTCGTACCGGAAGTCTCGGTCGCGCTCGACGGTACCGAGTCGGCTGAGGAGATCGCGTACGCGTACGCCAACGCTTACGCCGACGCCTACCTTGACGCCACCGGAAACAGCGTGGAGGCTACGGCTAACACCACCGTTACCAACGGTAGTTCCTACACCGAGGTTCAGCTCGTCAACATCTAAGAAGCGCTCACACGAGAGTATGACTTCGAGGATCGGCGCCCTTTTCAGGCGTCGATCTTTTTCTTCGAGAGGCGTTCCGGGGTGGTGGGTTTCTCTAGTTTACCTGGAGCTTGTAGAGCGGCTTGTCCGGGCGGCCCTCCTCAGGTCTTACGACTTCGATTTTATCCTCGGATTCGAGCCCGTCGAGGGCTTTACGGATCTCCCGTTTGTCCTCGCCCAGTAT
>JBARZM010000290.1:0-5856 GCA_049650095.1 Rubrobacteraceae bacterium
TCCCGCACGAAGCCCGAAAACTCTTGCGGGGTAACGTCCAACCCCACGGTTATCCGGGAGCACCCCGAATGCCTCACGGCGTTCCGGACGGCCTCTCGCAGTATCAGGTAGACCTGACCCCGCTGCCGCTCGGAGAGCAACGAGGTTTCACCGGATACAGACAACTCGGTTTTTACGTCGTCCGGCACGGCGATCTCCAGCAGGTCTTGCAGGGCCGGAACGAGGCCGTTCTCCGTCTCCGACCGGCGGAGCTCCAGGGATAGGTTCCGGGTCTGTTCCAGGGATCTCCGCGCCATTTCTTGCGCGACGCGCAGCTTACCGGCCGCCCGTTTGGGGTCTACGTCGCGCAAGGCTTCGTGGAGTTGCAGGCTCTGGTGGACGACGCCTATCGAGTGGGCGACCCGGTCGTGGAGCTCGCGGCTGATCCTCTCGCGCTCGGCGGCTTCGGCGCGGGCGCCCACCTCGTAGAAGCGGAGTTTTTCGCGCTCCAGCTCGGCCCTCTGACGCTCGACGAACTGGCCGAGCTGCCGCCCGATAAGGTCCACGGTGTAGAGCAAATCCCGGTCCGGCTTCAAGACATCGGCGCCTAACAGCTCGATCACCCCAACGGGCTGGTTCTCGACGTTTATCGGGAAGGCGAGCGCGCCCCGCAGCCCCGCCGATACCCCGACCTCCCTGCGGCTTCCCTTCTCCTGGCTCAAGTCCCGGGCCCACAACGACCTATTCCTGGCCCAGACGCGTCCCGGAAGCCCTTCCCCGGGCGGTATCTCCGTCTCCCGGCACGCCTCTTCGAAGCCGCACGCGGAGGCTTCCCCGTCGGGGCCCGGCTGCTGCCAGACCTCGCCGCAGCGCAACGCGCTTTTCTCATCGTCTACTATCCAGAGGGCGGCCACCTGCCAGCCAAGTTTCTCGCCGAGCACCTTCAAGATGCCCGAGGCCGCGGCCGGGAGATGATCCCCGGCTTCCAACACGCCGTCGATGGCGTGCTGGGTGGCGAGCCGCCGCCGGCTTTTGTGTTGCCGGGCCTTTAGCTCCAGGAGCGTGTGGGTAAAACTCCGGCTGGCCTCGAGAAGTCGGCCGAAACGTTCTTTGGTGTCCTCGGTCTCGCGGCGGGCCTTGTGCTCCCGGTTCCGGGCTTCGGCCAGTTCTCTTTCGAGCCGTTCTACCTCGCCGGACTCCGCGCCGGCCCACGCGGCCCAGTCCGACTCGCCACCGGCCGGCCTTCTAATCCGTTGCATCTTCGATCTCCCGGATTATGAGCACGCCGCCGGTTACGCCGTCGCCTTCGATACGCCGGCTCTTTGCCTCGAAGCGCCGCAACCCGTCATCCCCCTCGACGGCGCACCGCATCGTGAACGATTCTCCGGTGGCGGCCCGGGCCGTCGGGGTCTTCTCCGGCCTCAACTCTTCACCGTTCTCCTCGAAGACCCTCGCGGAGCCCAAAAAGCCGGAGGACTCCGCGGCGTGTTCTCCGAAGGTCTCCTCGAAGACCTGGTTGCCAAACAGCGTCTCACCGGCGGCATTCACCGCCAGCACCGCGTCGGACACGTTCTCCAGGATAGCTTCGAGCTGCGAACGCTCGCTGCGGACTTGATCCACAAGGTCTTCCGCCCGGCGGCGGGCTTCCTCGGCCGCTTGACGCTCGTCTTCCCGGCCCTGGGCCAGCTCCTGAAGCTCCGTGGCCCGGGCTTGCAGGTCGTCGTTGGTGGTGTTTAGCTCCTCCACGGTGGCCTGCAGCTCCTCGTTCAAAGTCTCGAGCTCTTCGTTGGTGGCCTGAAGCTCCTCGTTCAGGGTCTCCACTTCCTCGGAGGCGGCCTGGGCCTCCTCGGTGCTCAGCTGCGACTCCTCGTGCGCGGTCCTGAGCTCTTCGTTTAGCCAGCCGAGTTCCCGGTTAGCCTCTTCGAGCCGGAAGTTCTTCTCCGCCAGGCGTCTCACCCGGACCGCCGCCGTGACATCCTCGACCACTACCAGCACGTTCTCCGGCCGCCGGGCCTCGCCCCCGGTAACTTGAGGGTGGCAGGCGAGCCGCAGGTAGCTCGGCTCCCCGGTCGCCGCGTCCTCGACGGCGAACTCGCCGCTCTGGGTAGTCTCTCCACCGTTTTTGAGGGCCCGGTCTATGGCCTGGCGTACCTCGGTGTAGGGCGCGTCTTGCACCGAATGAAGAAAGTCCTCCCCGACGGCCACGCCGGGAATAGAGAGCAGCCGGCGGGCCGCGTCGTTGATCGCCGCTATGACATAATCCCGGCCGACCACGGCGACGCCAACCGGCAGCCGGTTGAGCAAGTCTTCCCCCGGCGCGCGGACCGCCGGGGCCGCCGGCAGGCTACGGTCCGCGGACGAGCCCCTATTAGACTTCGACCCCTTCGTGCCCGGGTGTGACTTTGGCGCGGGGCTCGCCGGCAGGGTGGGCGGCATCAGAAAGCGCGCCCCCCGGCGGCGGTAGACCTTGCTGTCCCGGTCCAGGGGCGTGAAGAATTCATTGAGGAGCGAAGGTGATTCGGCCTTGCCCATCACCAGGTAGCCCTCGTCCCGCAGAGAGTAGGCGAAAAGTTGTAGGGCCCGGCGCTGGAGGTCGTTGGAGAAGTAGATCAGGACGTTACGGCTCATAACCAGGTCTATCTGGGGGAACGGCGAGCGCCGGGCCAGGTCGTGCTCCCCGAAAATGATCATGCCCCGCACCTGCTTTTTTACCTGGTAGGCGCCGTTCTCTTCCACGAAGTAGCGTTCGATCTGGTCTTCGGTGAGGCCCTCCAGGGCGGAGGGGGGATAGATGCCGCTCCGGGCGAACCTTATAGCCTCTTCGTCGATGTCCGTGGCGAAGATCCGCACGTTAAAGAGCCCCGCCTCCCGGCCCAGCGTCTCGGAGACCAGGATCGCCAGCGAATAAGCCTCCTCGCCCGTGGCGCACCCAGCGGACCAGATCCTGAGCTGATTGTCCTTTTCGCGGGCCTCTTCTATGAGCTGCGGCAGCACCTCCTCCCGGAGGTGCTCGAAGAGCGCCGGGTCGCGGAAGAACTCGGTTACTTTGATAAGAAACGCGCTTACGAGATGCCGGTACTCCTCCGGGTTTTCCTCCAAATATGCGGAATATTCCGCGATGCTCTCGCAATCGTTCGCGGCCATGCGGCGGCCCAGGCGCCGCATGATCGTGGGCCGCTTGTAACTCCTGAAGTCCACCCCCCGAAACTGGTACAAGTCTTCCAGGAAAAGGTCCAACTCGTCCTCTTCGTCATCGGGACTCTCCTCGGGCATCGGGACGCCCGAGAGCAGGTTCTGGAGGACCGGCCCGATCCTCTCTAGTTCGGCGACGATGTCCACGGTGCTGGAAGCCAGCGAGCGCGGCATCTCCCCGAACTCGGCGGTCTCCGGGTTTTGTATGACGACCGTGCCCCCGGCCTGGCTGACGGCCCGGGCGCCGTCGGTGCCGTCCGAGCCGGTTCCGGTGAGCACCACGGCGATGAGGTTTTCGCCGAAGACCTCCGCCGCGCTCCGCATGAGTAGGTTTATGGAGGGCATGGAGCGTTCGGAGGATGACTCCGGGCTGAAACTTATCTCCGAGTCGGTTATGTTCACGTGCCGGTTGGCCGGGACCACGAAGATCACCCCGGCCTCTAGAGATTCGTGCTCGGTAACGGTCTTTACCGGCAGCGGACTCCGGCGCGAGAGGATTTCCCGCAGATGGCTCTCGCGGCTCGGGTCCAGGTGCTGGGCGACCACCACCGGGGCGGCGAAGCCTTCCGGAAGGTTGGCGACGAGCCCGGAGAGCGCCCCGATCCCGCCGGCGGAAGACCCGACGACTACGAGGTGCGTGAAAGAATTTTCCGTCAAGGTCTCTCCTTACCAGCGGCCGGTGGCTTTCGGCCACCCGAACAACCACAACCCCAAAACTTGCCTGCGCTCGCGCAGGAGGCGCCGATTAATTCTACAGCGGCGCCACGATCGACGCGACCACCGCACCGAAATAATCGTACAATACCGTGGACCGAACAAGATCCTGACGAAGGATATCCAAAGACGTTCATGGACGAGAGACCTGAGGATAAGTACCAGGAGTTTTGGGAGCGGTACATGGCTACGGAGCGCCTGGAGCTGGAACAACGCCAGGGCGGGCAGTTGGGCCGGGCCTTGGGCCGGGCGCTACCAGGTGAGTCCGAGGAGGAGCTGGAACGAATAGCCCGGGAGGATCAGCGGCTGGCCGAGGAAGGTTTCGTAGAGCTTCGTCGCGGAGAGGAGGTCTGGTACAAACCTCTGAAAGACCTTACCCGGGACGACCGCCAAGCCCGGATAGACGCGGAGAACGCCCGGGCGGCCTGGATCAAGGCCCGCCTCGATAGAATCCCCCGCCCCCGCTAAACTACGGTCTTCGCGCGGATCCCGCCGGTAGTAGAATATCTAACGTAATCCCCAAGAATGTACAGGAGATACTTACGGTTTTTAGGGCGCAAGCATGACGATAATAACCCGACGTCCAGCGTCTCACGCCGGGGCCGGGGAGATACGGGTAACGCGTTGCGGGTAGCCAGGTTTCGTGGCGTGGAGCACGTCGGTGAGGAGGCTTGGCGGGCGCTGGAGCCGCCGGATTTTCCGTTCTTCGATTTCGAGTTTCTGCGGGCGCTCGAGAGGTCCGGCAGCGTGGGCGCGGGCACCGGGTGGTTGCCGGTCTACCTCGTCGGGGGAGAAGCGGAAGCCCCGGCGGGCGCGCTCCCCGTGTACCTCAAGACGGACAGTTACGGGGAGTTTATCTTCGACTGGGAATGGGCCAACGCCTACCACGAGAACGGCCTCTCCTACTACCCGAAGCTCGTGGCCGCCGTCCCGTTCACGCCCGCCACGGGACCGAAGCTCTTGATGGGACCGGGCGTGGACGGAGAGCGCCCGGCGGTGAGCCGTTCGCTGCTGGACGCGGCGCGGGATCTCGGGGCGGAGCGCGGCGTCAGTTCCTCCCACGCGCTCTTCGTGCCGGAACGGGAGCTTGGGGCGTTCGAGGAGAGCGGGTTCGCGGTGCGACATTCGTTCCAGTTCCACTGGCGAAACCGCGACTACGACTCGTTCGCAGATTATCTGGGAGCGCTCGAAAGCAAGCGGCGGCGTCAAATTTCCCGGGAACGCCGCCAACTCGCGGATGAGAACCTGGAGATCGAACGCCTCACCGGCGACGACCTCACCCCCGCCCACGCGGAGACGATGTACCGCTTCTACCTCGGCACGTTCGACCGGAAGTGGGGATTCCCGTACATGACCAGGGAGTTCTTCGAAGAGGTATTCCAGACCATGAAGGACCGGACCTTGCTCGTGCTCGCGCGCGACGCCGCCACGGGGCGTCCGGTCGCGGGCGCGCTCAACTTCTTCAAAGGCGGCTCGCTCTACGGCCGCTACTGGGGAGCCGCCGAGGAGCGGCGCAACCTCCACTTCGAGCTTTGCTACTACCAGGCCATAGAGTTCGCCATCGAGCGCGGCCTCGCGCTCTTCGAGGCCGGCGCCCAAGGCGAACACAAGCTGGCCCGGGGCTTTCTGCCGACCCTAACCTACAGCGCGCACGAGATACGGCACCCCGCCTTCAAACAGGCCATAGAGCGCTACATCGCCGAAGAAAGACGGTACGTGGCCCAAGCCCTGGCCGGCTACGCCAGCCACAGTCCCTACAAAAAGACCTAAAAGCGACCGCTAAAAGCATCCGCTGAAAGCGCGCTAATAGTAACGTCCCCGCTGACGATTTATATCGAAGCGGGCCGATTTGGAGACCGCCATCACGGCCATCACGCCGCACTGAACCGGGTCGCTGACCACGAGGTCTGCGGCTTTAGTAACGCTTCCGGGCATGTTCAACGAGAGCACGATAATGCCCTTCTCGCGCAC
>JBARZM010000291.1:0-8419 GCA_049650095.1 Rubrobacteraceae bacterium
GTTTCGGTATGGACCGTTCGGAAGCTATCTCGGGCCTCCTTCGCCAATGTATGTTCCGCCGGAGGTATTCAGGCTACCCTCGCGCCGCCGGAGTTCCGTCCCCGCACCTTGAAGGCCAGCCAGATCAGGGTGGCCCCCACCCCGAGAGCGAAGACGCCTATGAGCCAGGCCAGGGACAGCAGGCCAACCCCCGGCAGGACGCCAAGGATTACGCCGAGCAAGACGGAGAGCACACCGCTTGCGGCCATGGCCCACTCGTTTTCGATCTCGCGCCTCAGAAAAATGGCCGTTACTATCCGTAACAGTCCGCCGAGGATGGCCCAGAACGAGATTATGTAGAGCAGCACGATGGCGGTAATGCCGGGCCAGGCTAGCGCGATCAGGCCCGCGACGACCCCGAGTATGCCCTCTGCCAGGAGCAACGCCCGCCGCCTCCCGTCCACGGAACGAAACCCGGCGGCGACCCCTCGCAGGGCTAGTGCCCACCAGTTACCAGGCAAAGGCGCTGGTGCTGATTGTCCTTGTGTCTGGCTCATTTGTTCATCTCCTCGTTTTCCTTGGTTGTCATTCGTTCAGGGTTTTCGGCAATTTCTTCGACCTCGATGATCTCAAGGTTAAAGTCGTGGATACGCTCCAGGATGCCATGGAGCTGGGATTGGTCCACCCCTCCTCGCAGTAAGGTCTTGCCGTCGCCGCTCTCCAGGGTCATTCCCTCGAACTCGGCCTCGAAGCGCCGACTCAACTCTCCCCGGAGCGAGATTCGGTAGTGTCTTTGAAGCTGTCCAGAGCCGGTCATACGCGAACGTCCCGTAACGCCTTTCATGACGGTAAAATCATCTCGCGTGAGACGTCGTCTGTAATCACCCGCGAGACGTTTTCACCCTCGTGTCACCCGCGCCAGGCAGCATAGACCAGATGCGTTCCGGGCCGGTGCTACCCGGTTAGTTGAAGGTAACGACCCGAGCAGGAACGAGTTCGACACGCACCCCCGAAGGTTCGACGCCTCGCTCTGCTAGCTCTTCTCGCAGCCGGTTTGTTTCGGGCAGCGGAAGCGGGCCCTCCATTTGAACGACCACCACGCCGTTGCGGGTGGTGGCGTCTTCCGTGGTCCATCCGACCGCCTCACCAAACGAACGCGCGGCCTCTAATGTCCGGGCTTCGCGCGAGGTGTCGCGGGCGATAGTGACGGATGTCGCGGTCAACGGGACACCGACGGCAACTATCATCGCGGCGATGGCAATGACCGCGTTACGGCGGTTGACGGTCCGCAACTCGGGACTGGCCGTGGGGGTGACCAGACGATGGGCGCCGTAGATCGCCATCACCACCGTTCCGCTCCCGAGGATCGCGGCGACGTTCGTCAGGAAGAGGAGGAGAGCCCCGAGAGACTGGCCCGGCTCACCGGACTCGAAGGTTAGACCGACCACGGATAGCGGAGGCACGAGCGAGATAGCGATGGCGACGCCCGGTAACGTGTCGGATATATCGCGGCGCACCAGGGCGACCGATCCTACGGCGCCGGTGGCGAGTGCCGCGAGTAGGTCGATGAGCCGCGGGTTGACGCGCCCGGCTACCTGAGAGTTCGTCTCAGCGACGACGTCGTTGACGACGATCAAACCGACCAGCCACCCGATGGCGATCGCGGTGAGGGCGCCACCCGCGACGAGGAGTAGAGAGCGGATCAGGTTAGTCCGGTCGGCGAGCACGACCGAGAGGACCGTACCGAGGACCGGGGTCATCAGGGGCGCGACGATCATGGCGCCGATCACCGTCGCCGCGGAGTCAGCCACGACGCCGGCGGTGGCGATGATCGAAGAAAGCGTGATCAGTATCCAGAACCTGCTGAGTCGCTGACGAACCTCTGGCCCATCAAAGAACACTGCGCCGCGCATGTGGTCCAGGTTGTTTATCGCCAATGCTCCTATGTCAGGTTACGCTGGGACCGCCGGTCATCACTACCCTGACATCATGCCGCTGACGGCGTCGCCTGTGATCACCCCCGAAAAACGATCACCCCAGTGTCACCCGGGTGAGGCGAGAGCCATCTATTGTAGATACCCTAGCTTACGGGCACGTTCGACGGCTTCCTCGCGCGAAGGGACTCCGAGCTTGCGGTAGATGGAGCGCAGGTGGCTCTTGACCGTGTTCAAGGAGAGGTAGAGGAAGTCCGCTATCTTCTGCCGCCGCAGGTCGCGGGCCAGGAGATCCAGGACTTCCGGCTCGACCTCGCTCAGATCCTGTCCCGGCTCGGCCCGCCGACGGTTGAGGCGCAGCTTGCGCCCGGTCCGATCCAGCATAGAGAGCAGGCGGAGACCGGGGTCTTGGTACTCCTCTACCAGCGCGCGAGCCTCCTCGAAGAGGGAACGCGCCCCGGCACGGTCACCCAAGTCCAGCCGCGTCGGCGCGTAAGCGAGCAGGGCGTGCGGGTGTGCGGTGTTCTTGCCTATGTGCCGTACGAGCTCGATGCCGTGCTCGAATTCCGCTTCGGCTTCTTTGCGACGCCCCTCTGAGGCCAGTACCAGGCCAAGTGTCACGCGCGGCGTGCCGGCGAGGTGAGTTTCGTCGAAGCCGTTGTCCGATGTCTGATCCAGGGTTTCGCGTGCGAGTCGCTCGGCCCGAACTGTGTTTCCGGCTTCGGCCTCGACAAGCGACAGGTAGCCCGTGGCGATGATCGAGGTGGCTGGTAGCGTCGGCGAAACGCGGGCCAGGCGCAGGCATTCCTCCAGCATACGCCGCGATTCCTCGGGTTCCCCGGCCCAGTACAGGCTGTATCCGAGCGCCGCGCGGACCAGCGAAGCCCACGGTGAATCGAGTGCGGGTTCAAGCTCCAGCGCCCGCTGACCCGCCTCGCAACCCTGCCGGATGCCGTCGAAGGGGTAGCTGGCACGGAGCACGGCGACCCCAGATTCCAACGAAGCTGTCCCGTCGGGCAGTGGCCCGTCGTGGCTCCCGTTCTCCGCGACGGAGATCCAGCGCCCTAGTGAGGAAAAGTCTCCCTCGAACGCCGAGAGCCAGGCGCTGACGAGCGCGAGCGGCGGGTATCTTGCAATCGCTGCCTCGGGCATCGAGGAGATCCAGGATCGTAGGGTGCCCGTTCGTCCCTCGTGCAGGAGTGTTAGCCAGTGACGAACGATCAACTCTCCAGCCCTGCGGTAATCGCCGGAGTCGAGCGTGTGCCTTACGGCGGCCTCGACGTCTCCGGCATCCTGATACCAGGCGGCGGCGCGCTTGTGGAGTTCCGGAACGACATCGGGCTCGGTGTTTTTGAGCTCTAGCTGAAGCAGATCGGCGAATAGGTGATGGTAGCGGTACCACTCGCGCCGGTCATCGAGCGGTATGAGGAAAAGGTTGGAGCGATCCAGCCAACCCAGAAGTTCGTCGGCGTCGTTCTCATCCGCCACCGCGCCGCAGAGCGAAGCGTTGAACCTGTCAAGGATGGAAGTCCTGAGCAGAAAACGTCTCGCCTTCGGTAGCTGGCGCTCTAGTACCTCCTCCGTAAGGTAGTCGGCCACGTGACGGGCGCTGCCGGAGAAGTTCTGGATGTCTTGGCTCGGGTCCGAAGATCGCCTAAGTGCCAGCGCGGCCAGGTAGATCCCCGCCGGCCAGCCCTCTGTGCGATCCAGGAGGGACTTCAGATTTGCGTCGCTGAGCTCGATCCCCACGGCCATCCGCAGCAGGATACGGGCCGAGTCTTGGCCGAAGCAGAGGTCCGCCGCCCGAACCTCGACCAACTCCCCGGAGGCCCGCAGCCGCCCGACGGGTATCCGTGGTTCGGTTTGCGTGGAGATCACGAGTTGCACGTTCTCGGGCAGATGCTCCAGCAAATACGTCGCGGGGTTGTTTGTCGAGCTTCTCCCAAGTAGGTGGTAGTCCTCGAACACGAGAACCACTTCTCGCGGGATCTCCGCGAGAGCGCTGACAAGTCTTGGCAACACTACGCCGGTGAAGTCCGCCCCAGGGTTCCGCAGCAGCCCTCGAAAACTTTCACCGAAGCCGGGTTCTATACTATCCACGGCCTCCACCACGTATGCGGCAAGCCGCATAGAGTCTCTGTCGCTCTCGCCAAGAGAAATCCAGGCGAACTGACGGGTTTATTCCTCGGATTCCCGCCACTGAGCAAGCAACGTGGTCTTGCCGTATCCGGTCGGGGCACTAAGCAACGTCAGTCTTCGCCTGGAACCCGTTCGCAAAAGATCCAAGAGCCACGGACGAAACACCAACCCCTCCCTAAGCAGCGGCGGACGTAGCTTCGAGCCGAGCAAGGTAAAGGGCAATGTCTTGGTGTCGGCGGAGTCGTACACTCTCCGTATCCATCGGCCTTCCGCTGGTTTTCCACCACGTTCTACGCAACTATAGGAGACGCGACGATGGGCCGGATGTAAAAGAATGTACAGTGTGGTAGCGGATCCTTAACTTACCGTCCCCACTTCTGATAAGTTCCCCAACAGTATCACTTGCGAGGTTTGGTCGCCGATCCGGGCATCTATTCTCGTTCCGTCGCACGGAGGATACGTTCCCAAAACCCCCGCTCTTTCCAAGCCCTCCATAGTCTGTAAGCGGTGGTGCATTGTACTCCTCGAACATCTCCCGTCACGAGCAGTCGGTCCTCGCCACCCACAAGATGCCACCCAGCAACTGGCTATGGTCGTGTAGAGACCTGCCTATCCGAACTCTCCGGGACGGCAGCAACGGTTCAATGAGTGACTTCACCTTCCAGCATGCCGAGTCTCTTCATCGAAAGTCAGAAAGAATCGCGCAAGCGAGTCAAACCCACGCCCCAGCAGCGCTGATCGCAGGCCGATTTCCTCTGCCCTGCAAGGCGCTCAACCGAGAAGTCGGTCGGCCGTCTCCTGACGGCTTTCGTAGCCTTCCAGTCCAGCGTCTACCTCTACCCCGCTCTCACGCATCAGCTCGTGCATCCTGTATAAGCTGACGTCTAGCAACTCCGCGGCACGGGAGGCGCTTATTCTCTCGCGCTTTAGGAGTTCGATCACGTAGTCTTCCGCCCCCGTGTAGAGGAGCTGCCTCAACGCCGTGGACCTATCGGTCCTGTCCTCACTGGCCTTTGAGTCCACCAGGGAAAGTAAACTCTCTGGTATCCGCAAAGGATAAGGTTTGCTAGCCACTATCTTCCTCACTCTCTTTCCTCATGTCTTCCAATTCTATCCTGGCTCTCTCAAGCACCTCCGAACGCACATACACGCTCAACCTGTCCAGCGCTTTAGATCCGTCTTCGAAGCTCAGCCGACCGGATCCGGTTAGCGTCACGACCACGTTGACTGGAGCCACGAATGGAACCGAATTCCTGCCCAGGAAGTTCAAGAATACCCTGTCATCGCTCAGTACCGCATCTGCCTTTTCAGTGAAGTACAGGTGCAAAGTGTTCCTCTCCCCACCACCCAAAGACGTGACGCCTTCAAGCATCCGGTCTGCCTGCGGCTCAAGACTCGATCGAGTGATTGGAAGCCCTTCATCTCCAAGAAGTCTCTCTAATTCAAAGGCGTCCTCGTAGAGTTCCCGCTTACCGCTAACCACGGCCTCCTCGTAGACAGCTTCCGGTATCAGCACCTCATGACTCTCGACCAACGCTCCCAGAATCCTCGCTTTGCCCAGCTTGATCAGGCCATCCGCGTCTATTACGAACTTAGACATCTTTATACAATATTACACGTAAAAAGATCTTTGCAACATTCTGAAGGTCTCTGGAGATCGTTCCAATCCTGAGTCTGAGTCGAAAGAGCAAAGCCCGCCTGAGTATGACGAGGAGTGACCGCTTTACGAGTAGCTGGCAGTGGGGCTCCATAACAGTTCATGAGCCATTCGTCGATCTCTCTTACGTTGTAGAGAATCCCACGCCCGCTAGCGTAGTGTCTGGGCAACCGAGGTGCTATTCTCTCGAATTGCTTCTCCGTCTTCTTTCCTATCTGACGGTTTCGAGTCAACTCTACTACCACTTATTGGTGTGGATCCATGGGGATTCTTAGGGATCTAATTACTCTGCTCCCAATCGCAAAGCCCGTAGATAGGGGCCAAACGGGATCCAATGAGGGTCTACTGATCGGTGGAAACGCTTGCTACGAATCAGAAGGTCGCAGGTTCGAGTCCTGCCGAGCGCGCTTCTAAAAGAGGCCGATTTGCAGCATAAACGCAAACCGACCTCTTCCTTTGTCCAGACTTTGTCTGTTCTATACCATAACTAGTACCACAACGAGACAAAACCGAGGTACGAAACGTAAGTTGTTCGAGCTAGGCACGGTTGGCAACTATAAAATCCGTTGGTTACGGGCAGATCATCGCCGGGTCACATAGTGGCCTATCCCGGGGTCAACAACGATCTCGCCGTACGCGGCGACCAGATCGCCTCGAAGAAAGGTCATCACCGGTCGTCCTTTCACCCTGCATCCGTCGAAAGGCGTCCATCCGGCCTTGGACACGATGTCCTCGTTCTTGAGGATGTGCTCTTCTTCGGGATCCACGAGAACGATATCCGCGTCAGAACCGACGCGTAGCGAGCCTTTATGAGGATACAGCCCGAGCAAGCGTGCAGGCGTTTCACTGTACGCTTGTACGATCCTCTCCAGAGAGATCCTGCCCTCCGCTGCGGCGTTCAGGAGCATGGTGAACGTTGTCTCCACACCCGGCAGACCGAAAGGGCAATCCCATATATCACTGCCGAACTTTTGGTCCATCGTGGAAGGCGCGTGATCCGTGGAGATAACATCTATCTCGCCTCGCGCGAGACGCTCCCACATGAGGTCTCCGGCGGGGACGTCACGGGCCGGTGGTGTGAACTTACGGGTTGGGCCATGTTTCCTCACCTCGTCGGCATCGAGGTAGAAGTACTGGGGACAACTCTCTATGGAGAGCCTCGCGCCGCGCTCGCGCTCCCGGTTCACGAGATTTACGACCTCGGGCTGGCTCGCATGAGCGACGGTCACGCCGGCCCCTGTCAGCCTGGCGAGCAGCGCGATCGTGTTGACCGCCACCAACTCCGCCTCTACAGAACGCCACTCGGGGATGATTCCATAATCTTCTCGCAGGGCCGCTCGCAGCCGCTCCTCATTGTCATCTGTTATAAACTCGTCCTCGCAGTGCACCAAGGCGCACGCGTCATGCTCTGAGAGAGCGCGGAACAGGCGCAGCACGTCGTCGGGGAGGAGGCCCGGAACACCGTGGGTCGTGCAGGTGAAGGCCTTGAACATCGCCGTGCCCTCTAGCCACAGGTCCGGTACGTGTTCGATGGTGTCCGGGAAAACGTGGGCCATAAGCCCGAAGTCGACGACCGACCGGTCTGCGAGGTGCTTCCTCTTCTCTACGAGATCCTCGGCGGTGAGTACCGGATTGCTGTGCGTATGCTCGACGACGGTGGTAACACCGCCAACTGCAGCGGCCGAAGAGCCCTGAATAAAGTCTTCCCTCGCCGTATCTCCCGGATCCATGAAATGGACGTGCTGGTCTACCATACCGGGCAGGGCGTATAGACCATCGGCTTCGATAGTCCGAACCGCGTTGCCGGTGGGGCTTGCTAGTATTCCCACTATCTTGCCCTCGTCTACGGCTATGGTCGCGGGATGGATGCCGTTTGGAGAAACGACCTGCGCTCCGGTAATTTCAAGATCAAACTTCAAGCTTCGATCCTCCTTGTAAGACGTGGCAGTTGAGGTTTAGCTCCAAACACCGGGCAACCAGGTAACGGTTCCCGAGATATAGGTCACTATCAGGAGCACTATCAGCGACAACCCGATAAATGGCAGGAGACTCTTGACTATGTCCCAGTAGCTGGCGTCGAATGTCGAGGTAGCGACGAAGATGTTGAGCCCGAAAGGAGGCGTGACCATACCGATGGCCAGGTTGAGTACGATCACGATACCCAAGTGGACCGGGTCTATGCCGGCCAACTGCGCCGCGGGGAAGATCAACGGCGTGAGGACTATTATCGCCGCGTTCGGGTCTATGAGCATGCCGGTAACCAAGAAGATCACATTTATGGTGAGCAGGATGATAACCGGAGAGGTTCCCACAAGCAACGCGGATATCTGCTGCGGTATCTGGGCGGTTGTCATGATCCAGGTCATCACCGAACCGACCGCTATCAGAATCAAGAGCATGCCGATTACGCCAGACGAGCTTATAGAGATGTCAAATAGTTTTCTCGGCGTAACCTGCCGGTATACGAAGACCTCCACCCCAATCGCGTAGACGGCGGCCACCGCCGCGGCTTCTGTAGGGGTAAATACGCCGCCGTAGATGCCACCCACGATAACCACCGGTAGACCAAGCGCCCAAGAAGAGTCCTTTAACGCTACCCCCACCTCAGAGAGGTATGAGCGAGGCGCCACTATACCATATGTTCGTTGGTGGGGAACACATTCCATCCGCCTCCGGCAAGACCTTTGAGGTCGAGAACCCCGCCAGGTGC
>JBARZM010000292.1:0-3307 GCA_049650095.1 Rubrobacteraceae bacterium
CCGGCACCTACCAGGTCGAGGCAACCGGCGACGAGAGCGCGACGACCCAGATCACGGTCTCCGGCGCCGCCAGCGGCGGCGGGGAGGGCGCCGGCGAGATGGGGGCGGAACCGGTGATAGAGACGCGGCCGTTGGGCCAGAGCATCCTGCTCGTGGCGGTCTTCGGCGTGCTGGCGGCGGGCGGCCTCGTCCTGGCCCGCTCGGGCACCAGGAAAACTAGCCAGACGTAGGACCGCGGCGGCGCATGGCGACGACGGCCCTCGCTGTCGCGCGGCACTTTTACTGGCGGCGAACCATTCGCAGTTCCCCGCCGTCTGAGGCTCGGGTGGGCGCACAGCCATTCAGCGGAGACTGCTACGCTCCAACTCGAAGAACCTCGAAACGACGCGGTGGAGAGGCGAGCCGGGAGGATTTCTACTGGATTACCGGAGTGAGTCGTGCGTGAGACCGTGTACGTAGGTGTGCAGAGTGTGGATCGGGAGACGCCAAAGTGCTTCCCGCGGGCGGTGGCGCGCCCGTGAAGGTCTTGGCGCTCAACTGCGGCAGCTCGACGCTGAAGTTCGGGCTCTTCGAGGCGGACGGCGGGCGCCTGACGAACCTGGCCGGCGGCAAGGCGGACAGGATCGGGGAGCGGGGCAGCTTGGATTTCTCCACGGAGACCGGCAAGGTCTTCCGGAAGCGTTCCGGCGTCGCGGACCACCGCGAGGCGGTCGAGGAGGTCGTCCGCTGGCTCAGCTCCACCGGCCTCCTCACGTTCGACGGGATAGGGGCGGTCGGCCACCGGGTCGTCCACGGCGGGACACGTTTCTCCGAGCCCGCGCTCCTGAACGAAGAGTCGGTCGCGGCCATCGAGGAGCTCATGGAGCTCGCGCCCCTGCACAACGGTCCCTCGCTCGCCGCCATCCGGGCCGCCCGGGAGGCTCTCGGCTCCAACGTCCCCATGGTCGCGACCTTCGACACCGCCTTCCACCGGACGATGCCGGAGAGAGCCTCCCTCTACGCCATCCCGCCGGAACTGGCCGAAAGACACGGCATCCGGCGCTACGGCTTCCACGGCCTCGCCCACCGCTACATGGCCAGGCGTTACGCGGAGGTCGTCGATACGCCCCCGGAGCGGACCAGGCTCGTCACCCTCCAGCTCGGGAACGGCTGCTCGGCCGCGGCCGTGGACGGCGGACGCTCGGTGGACACCTCGATGGGCCTCACGCCGCTCGAAGGTCTCATGATGGGTACCCGCTCCGGGGATGTGGACCCATCCCTCGCCGGGTTCCTGGCTCACCGGGAGGGCGTGAATGTGGAGGAGGTCGAGGGGTGGCTGAACCACCGCTCGGGACTCCGCGGCGTCTCCGGCGTCTCGGGGGACATGCGGGAGCTACTGGAGGCACAGAGGCGGGGCGACGAACGCGCGGCGCTGGCGGTCGGGATGTTCTGCTACCGGGCCCGGTAGCAGGTGGGAGCGTACCTCGCGGCTCTCGGCGGCGCGGACGCCGTGGTCTTCGGCGGCGGCATCGGCGAACACGCGCCGGAGGTCAGGTCCCGCATCCTCGCCGGCATGGAGTGGTGCGGGTTGGTCCTGGATGAGAGAGCCAATGAAGAGGCGACGGGTAAGGAAGCCGGGATCGGCGCCGCTGACTCCCGGGTGCGCGTTTACGTCATCCCGGTAAAAGAGGAAGAGGTCATAGCCGGTGACGCCGTCCGGCTGCTGCTGGGTACGGAGCAACTACGGCGCTAGAAGGAGCAACTGACGTGATGGCGATGGAAAAGAAGGAGGCGTAGAGGACGTGGAGACTTTCCCGGACCGGATATTGCTGGCAGATGATGGGTCCCGACAGGCGGAGTACGCGGCGAAGCTCGCGGCGGGGCTCTCCAATGCGCTCGGGTCGGAGGTGCATGCCGTCCGCGCCGTGGAGGGCTCGTCCGAGCTCTACATGCCCCCGGGGTGGGCCGGTCTGGGGCTCCAGACCCGGGACGACGTGTTCGAGCAGGCGGGGCGCGAAGCGTTCGAGGCGGCGAAGCGGGAAGCCCGCCAAGAGCTCGAGGATACGATGCAAGAGATCGAGAGAGCGGGCGGCAAGGTCGCGGAGGTCCACGTCAGGACGGGGCGCCCGGACTCGGAGATAGTCGAGCTCGCCGAGGAGACCGGCGCGGGCCTCGTCGCGATCGGGAGCCGGGGCCTGGGTCCCTTGAAGCGGGCGCTCCTGGGAAGCGTCTCCACCAGCGTGGTCCGGCACGCCCACTGCCCGGTGCTGGTGACGCGGTGCGAGGGAGAAGGAGCAGCGCTGCCGGAGAGGATGCTCGTGGCGGCCGACGGCTCCGGAAGCGGTGAGCGCGCGCTCGAGATGGCCGCGGAGGTGGCGAGGGCCGCCGGCTCGGAGCTGCACCTCCTCCACGTCGTCCAGCTACCCTCTCCGGGGCCGGAGGGATGGGCGGTCCCGATCGCCTACATGCCGGAGGCAGGGGAGCTCGTCACCAGGAACATAGAAGAGCTGGAGCGCAACGCCCGGGACTTCGTCGAGCAGCGGGCCGACCGTATCCGGGACGACGGTGGCCCCGTCTTAGAGGGTCACGTCGCCTTCGGCCTACCCTCGCAGGAGATCTTACGCCTCGCCGAGGAACTGGGGGCGGGACTGGTCTTCACCGGCAGTCGCGGGCTCGGGGGCGTGCGCCGGGCGCTGCTCGGGAGCGTCTCCGACTCCATCGTACATCACGCCCACTGCTCCGTAATGGTCGTGCGCGGTGGTTAGCGACCGTGGTCTCAGCCGTCAGCCCTCAGCTTTCAGCCCTCAGCTTTCAGCCCTCAGCTTTCAGCGGTCAGCTTTTTGTTTTTGCTGATGGCTGAGTGCTAATGGCTGATGGCTCATCGTGCGTAAGGCTTGTATATGGCGTTGTCACAGCCAAGCTTCCCTCAGGAAATATAAGAGAAAGGAATAGAGTATGTACCGTTTCGACGTAAACACCTCCAGCGCTATCGAGGATGGTAGAGGCACGCCCCCACAAGTACAAGAAGGGCCGGTGGAGGGACCGCTTTCGCTGGAGCTGCTGGAGAAGATGAACCGCTACTGGCGGGCCGCCAACTACCTGACCATCGGCCAGATCTACCTGAAGGACAACCCGTTGCTGCGCGAGCCGTTGGAGCCTTCGCACATCAAGCCGCGCCTGCTCGGGCACTGGGGAACCTCCCCGGGTCTCAGCCTGATCTACGTCCACCTCAACCGCCTGATCCGGGAGCGGAACGTGGACGCCATCTACCTGGCCGGCCCCGGACACGGCGGCCCAGCGATCCTGGCGAACGTCTACCTTGAAGGCA
>JBARZM010000293.1:0-11525 GCA_049650095.1 Rubrobacteraceae bacterium
GTGGCATTCGTCGCCCTCAGCGCCCCGGGCATCCTACCGGGGCTGAAGAGCAGCAGGAGCGCGCCTAGCAGGCCGAGCAGGAGTACTGGTTGGGAGGTCATCTCTATGAGGCTGGAGAGAGATTCCGGGGCTTTGGTTCCTATCGCCATCGAAACGGCCTCGCCGCCCCGTCCCGACTCCTGGCCGCCTAGCAGGTTGCCGGTCACCTGGGGCAAGTCGTAAGTCTCCCAGGCATAGAAAGCGGAGAGCAAGCCCAGGGGGACTAGCCACGATATCAGGGCGATGCCCCGGCCCCGTTCCCTGAGGAGCGCGTGGGGCAGGAACAGGAGCACCGTTATGCCCAGCAGCAGCGCCAGGTACAGGCTCCCCACCTGATGGTAGAGGACCACCGAAGAGCCGAGTAGCGCCAGCAGAACCCCGGACCTCCAGGAGGGGGATTCGTACATCCGGAATAGGGTGGATAAGGTCAGCACCATCAGGAACTGCGCGGCGATGATGTTCGGGTAACGCCCGTGTTCCAGGTACCAGTAGGGCCCGCCGGCGAGAACGCCGTAGAAGAGCGCGGCGGCGACGCCATACTCCCAACCCCAGATTCGGCGGGCGAGCGCGTAGAGGGCCAGGGCCGGTGGCACGAGCAGCGCGGGAATTAGAACGGCGAATATATCCAACGGCTCCAAACCGGACAGATGCGAGACCTCGGCCATCATCAGGTGTATGCCGGGCGGATAGAGCATGAACGCGGCGGTCGAGCCCTCGGAGATCATCATCTCCGTCATTACCGTGTGCTGGTACTGGTCGTCCCCCCTGAGGTACGGCCAATCCTGAATGACGGGCCCGAGATAACCCCTGGCGAGCACCAGCAACAACACCCCGGCCAAGAGCGTGTAACGCGCCACCGCGCCGTAGGATGCCCCCCGGGCTATCCCATGGGCCTCGCCGGTATCATCCGGCTCAGGCCCGGCCTTGCCGAGCAAGTGGGTGGCGGCCCCGGAGAGTACCAGCAGCGAGGCGCCGGCCCAGACCAGCCATACGGGCAGCCAGAGGACGTGTCCTACCAGGGCGAACACGAACGCCAGTCCTAGCAGAACCAGCGTGGACGGGCCCGGCGGGGCGGGGCGCGGTAGAAGAGGCTCGCCGCTGGTCTTGGCCGGCCCGAGCACCATGTAGGCGGCGAAGCCCGCAACGAACACGACCAGCACGGAAGAGGCGGCGACGGCGAACGAAAGGCCCGTGTCGAGTACCCGGATCTGGGCCAGCGCCAGGGCCGGGACCAATGTAACCGAGAGGGCCACCGAGTAGGTTATGCGTACGGCCTGGTCTTCGGCGGCGCAGAGAAGCCTGCTCCAGAAATAGCCAGGCACGAAACAAACCAGTAAAACCACGGGCAGGGCCCGGATCAGATCATAGACCACTTTCGCTTTTCGCATCCCTTATACGGCGCATCGCACTAGCTTACCAGGGGTTTCGCGGTTCGGTGGGGCAAGGTTCTCCACGACGCCGCGTCCGGCCGTACTTACTGTATAATCCCCGTCGTTATGATATTCGCATGAGTTGTGTTTACGGTGATGAATTCTCGAAAAGGGAGATAGGATGACGCTAGACCAGGTACGCTTCGTGGGAGTTCTCGTCGCGGGGCTGCTGGCGGCCTATGGGATCTTCAAGTACCGGCGCGAAGAGGGCCGCCGGTTCGACCTCCTGGTCACCTTTCTTATAGCTTTCGGGGTGGCCGTGGTCTCGGTGTTTCCCCGGACGGGAGACATCCTGGGATGGCTGTTCGGCCTGGAGAACCGGGCGTTCGCGCTGCTGTCTTTCGCGGTCTTGCTGCTCTTCGGCCTGTTCCTGTACCTGATGGGCCAGGTCCGGATCGCCCAACAACGCAACGGAGAGATCGTCACTTCCCTGGCCATCCGGCAGTACGTGGACCGTTACATCAAACCGGAAGAGGCCGGACGAAAGAAGTCACAGGAGATCCTGATCATAGTCCCGGCCTACAACGAAGAGGGTGGTATACGAGACGTCCTGAACCGGGTGCCGACGGAGCTGGTGGGCTACGGGGTCAAGACGGTGGTGGTCGACGACGGTTCGCGGGACGCGACGGAGAAGATCGCCCGGGAGGAAGGCTTCCCCGTGGCGACGCTCGTTGTCAACCGGGGGCAGGGCGACGCCCTCCGGACGGGCTTCGAGATAGCGCAACTCGAAGAGTCCGACATCGTCATCAACCTCGACGCCGACGGCCAGTACAAGCCCGAAGAGATAGAACGGCTCATAGAGCCCATAATCGCCGGCGAGGCGGATTTCGTGCTGGGTTCCCGGTTCCACGGCTTCTACGAAGAAGCCGGGAGCGTCCGGCACATCGGCGTGGTGTTTTTCTCGAAGATGATCTCGATCCTCTCCGGCATCAGCATCTCCGACTGCACCAACGGGTTCCGGGCGATCCGGGTCTCCGAACTCCACAAGCTCGACCTGCGGGAGGACCGCTTTAACGCCACGGAGATTATCCTCGAAGCCCTCCGCAACAAGCTCCGCTTCAAGGAAGTGCCGGTCACCATGATGCGCCGGTCCGAGGGCGAGAGCAAGAAACCAAAACGGCTGGCCTATCCTTTCGGGGTATTCCGGGTGATAATCCGCACGTGGCTTCGGTGAACTTCTCCCGGGAGCCCTGACATCCGGCCGTGAAGAGGCTTGGCATCGGTGGCGGTTCCCAGGGGGCGGGGGTTGGAAGCCTCTACATCGCCCTGTCTTTCGCCGCCTCCGGCGCACTGACTTTCGGTTTTCAGAGCCTCGCGGCCCATACCCTGGGGAAGGCGGGCTATGCGCCGCTCGCGCTCCTCTGGGCCGCCGTCTTTTTGGTGGTCCAGGTCTTGTGGACCGGCGGAACCCAGACCCTCGGGCGATACGTGGCCGAGCGGAACTCGCGGGGTCAGGACTGGCGGCCGGTACTCCGGTCGGTGAGACGCTGGCAGGTGGGCCTGGCCGGGGTATTCCTCGCCGGGGCGTTGCTCGCTAGCCCGTGGCTTACGAGGCTTTTCGGAGATCCGTGGTTGACGGCGGCGTTTATCGTGACCGTGCTCGTCTACGCCCCGGAGTATTTCCGTCGGGGCATCTTCAACGGTCATCATCAGTCGACCCGACTCGGGGCGCAGATACTGGCGGAGTCCTCGGGACGGTTGCTGATCGCCGCCGGCCTGTTGGCCCTCGGGGCGGGCGTGTTTGGTCCCGTAGTCGCCATCTTGCTCGCGCCCGTGATCGGGGTTCTAGCCGTCCGGCCCGCGCCCGTGGAGATTTCCGAAGAGCCCGGCGAGCCTTTCTCGGCCATCAGCGCCTTCAGGTTCGCCGGGCCGGTCCTGATCTGTGTGGGCTTCGCCCAGACGTTGATGAACGGCGGCCCCATCCTCGTGAGCGCCCTGGGCGGCACCCCCGCCCAGGTAGGGCTGTTCGGCGCGGCGCTCATCCTCACCCGGATACCCCAGTACGTCATGAGCCCCGCGATCGGCGCGCTCTTGCCCCACGCGAGCCGCATACTGTCCACCGGAGGCCAAAGACCTTTCGGACGCTTTATAGGCCGAACCCTGGCTATAGTGGGCTTTATCGGGGCCGCGATGGTGGCCGGCGCGTGGCTGCTCGGAGAGTGGGGCCTGAAGATATTCGCCGGGCGAGACTTCGACGCGAGCCGGGAGATGCTGGCTACGCTGGCGCTGCTGGCGGCTTTCTACCTGCTCGCAGAGGTCCTCAACCAGGCGCTGTTCGCCCGAAATCAGGCGCGGCTGGCGGCCCTCGGCTGGGCCGTGGGCCTGGTCTCATCCGTGGTGAGCCTCGCGGCGCTGCAGACGGACGTGCTGGAGAGGGTCTCCCTCTCGCTGGCCCTCGGGGCCGGGGCCGCCGTCGTGGCGCAGGCCGTCCTTTACCTGATCGCCCGGCGCCCCGAAGGAGTCCGGTAGCCTTTTGCACCGTATCCGGGTGACAGACCTTTGGGTCCTACTCGCGGTCGCCGTCGCCGCGCTTTTGCTGGGACCTTTGAGAGGACTGACCGAGCCGGCGCCCGTCGCCCGGTTTGTGGCCGTTATGGTCCTATTCATGTTGCCGGGTCTGGTTTCTTCGCGCTGGTTTCTCGGTGGACGACTCTCGGGCGCCGCGACGCTGCCCGTGGCTTTCGTGGTTAGTTCCAGCCTCTTCGCGCTCCTCGGGGTGCCGATGCTCATCCTGCACCGGAGCATCGAGGCGTACCTCTGGCTCTCGGGCGCGGCCGTGGCGCTTGCCGGGGCGGTGGTTCTTCTGAGGGTCGTCGCAAGCGCGGTACGACCGTCGCCGGATCCACCGGAGCACCCGGAGTCCGGGCGAGAAGGCCGGGCCGGGTATCCGGTATTGCTCTGGATACCGTTCGCGGTGGCCGGGGTGGCGTTGGCTTTGATCTCCCGGGCGACCAGGCCGAATGTCTACGACGACCTGTGGGTGTACATAGCCTGGGTGCGAGAGTTTATGGTGGCGGATGGGCTCGCCCTCCGCGAACCGTACTTCGGTGAAGCCCTGGGCGGGCTTTCCCGGGCGCAGATCAACGGCTGGCTGCTCCAGCAGGCGGCCCTGGCCCGTGTCTCCGGCATAGACCCGATAAACCTGGTGCTCGACTACCTGGCCCCGACGCTCGTCCTAATCACCCTCCTGGCGTTCTACGCCCTGGCCCGGACGCTCCTCAAAAACGAGGCCGCCGCCCTCCTCACGGCGTGCCTCTACGCCCTGTTCTTTCTCGTGTTTATGAGCCCTTCGGTCCGGTCCTTCGGCGGTGAGTTCGTCGCCCGCGTGGCCGAGGACAAGTTCGCCGCCCGGTTTATCTTTTTGCCCGTTGCGCTGATCGCCGCGACGCTCTTTCTGGAGCGCCGCCGGATTCGTCACCTGGCGTTGTTCACGCTCGTCGGCTGGTCCGTGGTCGCGGTACACCCGATAGCGTTGGCGGTGCTCGCCGTGACGCTGGCGGGTTTCGGGCTGGCCTACATGGCGGCCAACCTCCGCCGGTGGGCCGCCTGGACCGGGATGGTGGCCCTTGCGGCGGCTATCTCCACGATCCTCCTTATTCCGGCGGTACTCTTTCTGACGGGCGGTTCGTTCGCCGCGCTCTTGTACTCCGCCGACATAAACTCCACCGACCCCCGCGTGCTCGCCAACATGGTGTTCGTCCGGCCGGAATGGAAGCACATACTGGAGCTAGGCGACGGCTCCTACATCATGCACCCGTACGTGATCCTGAACCCCGCCATAGCCGCCGCATACTTGCTGGGACTCCCGTTTCTGGCCTTCCGGATCAAAAGAGGTCCCGCCGCCCCGCTGCTCTTCGGGGTACTGGTCTTCACCGCCTTTCTTGTCTACGTACCGCCCGTCGCCACGTTCGTTGGAAACGAGATCATCATCCCCGGACAACTCTGGCGGCTCTCGTGGCCCATCCCACTGGCGGCCCTGCTGACCCTCGGCTGGATGGCCTGGGAAACAATATCTTACGCCCTGCACCGTTTCGGCAGCCCCCAAAACAGGCCGGATAGCAGCCCCGGTACATTGCGCGGGTCTCTCCGGCTCGCGCCCCTGGCCGCCGTTCTGACGGTTTTGGTAGTCGGGATAGTGTTGGTGACCGGAATGAACTTATACCAGGCGGGCTACGGCTTTGATCGGGACGCGGAGAGTTCCCAAGACCAAATCTTCACCTGGATGCAAAAGAACATTACTACCCCGAGCGTGGTATTGGCGCCGGACGCGGACAACACGATCATACCGGCCTACTCGGCCTCGGCCAACGTGGTAAGCCTCCGGGGATACGCCGTACTGGACAACCTCCAGGAGCTAGAGCAACGCCTCGACGAACCGATAGAAGCCCCGCCCCGCGTCCGGGACGTGCAGAGTTTCTACTCGGGCGTCACCCTAAACGAAGGATACCGAATACTCCGGCAATACGGGGTCGACTACGTCCTGATCCCCTCCAACCCCGCGTTCGAACAGCAGTTGAGGGACTTGCCGGGCTTCGAGCCGGTGAAAGAGACCGAGGGCTACACCCTGTTCCGGGTAGACCAGGATCTGCTCATTTCCTAAGCGTCGCCCTCCGCGAACCAGGCAACCGTGCGCCTCAAGCCCTCCGGAAGGTTTACCTCCGCCTGCCAGCCGAGAAGCCGGGCGGCCTTCGAGGTATCCGCGTAGTTGCGGCGGACGTCGCCCTGGCGCGGGGCCGAGTGGCGGACCTCGACGTCTTTCACGCCGGCGGTCGCCAAAACCGGCAGTAGCTCCTCTATAAGCTCCTGCACCGAAGTCTCGGAGCTCGTGGCGATCTGGAACGTCTCGCCGCCCAAGCCTTCGACGGCCGCCGCCTGCCGGATGGCCCGCACCAGGTCGTCGATGTAGATGAAATCCCGGGTCTGGGCGCCGTCGCCGTAGATCTCCAACGCTTCGCCGCCCATCGCCCGCTTGGTAAACCTGGCGACCGCGCTATTTTTGTGGGTCGAGCCTGGACCATAGACGTTGCCGAAGCGCAGGGCGACGGTCTCCACGCCAAAGGTCCGGAAGTAGGACGAGCAGTAGCCTTCTCCGGCAAGCTTGCTCGTCGCGTAGGGAGAGACCGGGTGCGGCGGTATCTCCTCGTGCATCGGCGGGTCCACTTCCCCGACCGCCGCCCCGCTCGAGGCGAAGACGAACCTCTCCGTCCCGTGCGCCCGGGCCGCTTCCAGGTAGTTGAACGTACCGACCACGTTCGTCAGGCAGTCGGCCCGCGGGTCCTCCACCGAAGGCGCAACCCCGGTATTCGCCGCGAGGTGGACGATCACGTTCGCCCCCTCGACTGCCCGCAACGCCAACTCTTCGTCCATTATGTCGCCGACCACGAGCTCGACGGACGGGCCATCCTCCGACATCGGGCCGATGTCCTTGGCCGGAGACTCGGTGAACCGTCCGGCGGTCCCCAGGTCTTCCCGGGTTCCCACGGCCAGGTTGTCCACGACGCGCACGGCGTGCCCGCCCTCTTTCACGAGCTGCCGGATCAAGGCGGTGCCCAAAAAGCCACAGCCGCCGGTAATGAGCCAGTTCACGACCACCTCACGAGTTCTCCTATCTCTTTGTTCCGCTATCGACCGACTTCTCGAAGAAAGAAGATAGCTTTCGTATCCGATACTCCAAAGCGTATCCGGGCATTTTAACGAAAGTTTTACCCCGCGCTCACTTTTATTTAACCCCGGGGTTCAGGTAAGCTCTTAGTATACGTTCGTTCCGGTACAGGCCGGGAGACCGTCAAATCGAGGGTTGCAGGTACGTGGGGGGATGCAATATTGGCCAAACGCAAATCGATAGGACGGGGCGACCCTACTCCGGCGAACCGTGAACCGTTTGGCGATGTCGCCCTCGATTTTCGGACCTCCTCCGCGAAAGACCAGGACCACAGGCTGGCCCGCCGCGAGGCGCGGAGAAAGACCCGGCTCAGGCGCAGAAAGTTGGGTTACTCCCTCCTCGTGGCGTTGTTTGTAGGGATCGCGGGTGCGAGCCTGGCGCTTGAGTCAATGGAGAAGACACCGGTTTCGGCGGTCGCGACGCCAACCGTCGCGCCGCCGAAACCTCCTCCCAAACCCGCGACTCTTGAGTCCGCCTCTGGCGCCCCGGCGGCTGGCGAACCGGCGAACTCCGGGCTTTCTGGAGACCCTGACGCCCTCAAGGCACGTATAGAAGAGATAGCGGCTTACTATGGGGGAACCTACGGGGTAAGAACGTACGATCCGGACACCGGCAAAGGGGTTTCTCTCGGGACGGACGAAACTTTCTTCGCCGCGAGCATCGGCAAACTGCCTGCCCTGCTCTCGCTGTACGAGTCGGTGGCGGCTGGAGAGTTGGATCTGGATGATGAAATCTCCATATACTCCTCGGACGTGCAGAGTTACGGCACCGGCGTGCTGCACAACCGGGCCGTTGGCTCGACCCTTACCCTGCGCGAGAGCGCCTACTATCTGATGAACCAGAGCGACAACACGGCCTGGGCCATGCTGACCCGTTACCTTGGCATAGACGAGATACAGGCCGACCTCCGGAACATCGGCGCCCGCGACACGAACTATTGGATCCCCAACACCACGACGGCCGGCGACGTGTCGCTGATGTTGCAAAAGATAGCCGACCCTTCCTTTACCTCGCCCGAGCTCTCCGAGGAGATGCTCGCCTCGATGACCGACACGGACTTCGAGGACCGCATACCGGCCGGCCTACCTCCGGACGTGCGGGTGGCGCACAAGATCGGCAGCTACGACGGCAGCTTCAGCGACGCCGGGATCGTACTCTACAAAGGTCCCGGGGGGAAAGACCGCCGCTACGTCATCGTGGTCCTCACGGCCGGCATCGGTGAGGGAACGGCCCGCGCCGCCATTCAGGAGATATCGGCCGCCGCGTACGAGACGTTCGCCACTACCCGGCGTTGACAAGTCGTCTCGGACCCGGCTAAGCTCCTCCGAAAACTATCCTTGAGAGGTGGAGTAACGGATGGAGCCCACGAAGTTTCTGCTAGACGAGAAGAGTCTGCCCGAGAGCTGGTACAACCTCGTCCCGGACCTGCCCTTCGACCTGGAGCCGCCGCTCAATCCCCAGACGCGCGAGCCGGTCGGCCCCGAGGCGTTCGCCCCTATCTTCCCGGAGGAGGTCATCCGCCAGGAAGTCACGGCCGAACCTTGCGTCCCGATCCCCGAAGAGGTGCGCGAAATCTACAGCCTCTGGCGACCGACGCCGCTCTTTCGCGCCCGCCGGCTGGAGAAACTCCTGGATACTCCCGCCCACATCTACTACAAGTACGAGGGCGTCTCGCCCGCCGGCAGCCACAAGCCGAATACCGCCGTCCCCCAGGCCTACTACAACCGCGAAGAGGGCGTGCGGCGCCTGACCACCGAGACCGGCGCGGGGCAGTGGGGTTCCTCCCTGGCCTTCGCCTGCGGGGTGATGGACCTCGACTGCACGGTCTACATGGTCCGCGTCAGCTACAACCAGAAGCCGTACCGCCGGATCATGATGGAGACCTACGGCGCCGAGGTCTACGCGAGCCCCACGGAGCTTACCCGGGCGGGCCGCGACATACTCGAAGGAGACCCCGACTCTCCCGGTTCCCTCGGCATCGCCATCTCCGAGGCCGTAGAAGACGCCGTATCCAGCGAGGACGCCAAGTACTCCCTGGGCAGCGTCCTCAATCACGTCTTGTTGCACCAGACCGTGATCGGGCAGGAGGCTATAGAGCAGATGGAGCTCGCCGGAGAGTACCCGGACGTCGTGGTCGGCTGCGCGGGCGGCGGCTCCAACTTCGGCGGCGTCGCGTTTCCGTTCCTGCGGGAGAACCTGGTGAACGGGCGAAATACGCGCTTCGTGGCCGTGGAGCCCACCTCGTGCCCCACGCTAACGAAGGGCAGCTTCACCTACGACTTCGGGGACACCGCCGGGATGACGCCGATGATGAAGATGTACACCCTCGGACACTCGTTCGTCCCGCCGGGCATCCACGCCGGCGGACTGCGATACCACGGTGAGTCCCCGATAGTCTCCGCCCTGGTACACGAAGGGCTCGTCGAGGCCCGCGCCTATCCCCAGAACCAGACCTTCGAGGCCGGCCTGACCTTCGCCCGGACCGAGGGCATAGTCCCGGCCCCGGAGGTCACGCACGCGATCAAGGCGACGATGGACCTGGCTCTGGAGGCGAAGGAAGCGGGGGAGAAGAAGACCATCCTCTTCAACCTCTGCGGCCACGGCCACTTCGATCTCGCCGCCTACGAGCAGTACCTGGCCGGAAACCTCCAGGACCTCGAACACCCCGAGGCGGAGATCGAGGAAGCCGTCGCCCGCATACCAGGTTGAAAACGGACCGGCAGGGCGTTTATCGTTGCCCTGCCGGTCTCCGTCGGTATCGGAGATATTAGAGCGGGTCGTCGCTAGAGCACGATCAGGCCCATCGGCTCCCTGCCGGCTTTCAGGCTCTTCTCGACTTCGAGCGATTCCATATCCACGACGGCCACCTCGTTCTGCCCGGTTACCGCCACGTAGCCGAAGGCGCTGTCCGGGCGGAAGGAAACGTTCGCGGCGTTGCCGCCGACCTCCAGTTTCTTTATGAGCTTGCCGCTTTCGGGTTCGAGGACCGCGATCCAACTGTCACCGAAGTGGGTAACGAAGTTGTAGCGGCCGTCGGGCGACCAGGCGGTGGTCACGGGCTGGCCGCCGATCTCCTCCGTATAGAGCTTTTCGAGCGTCCGGGCGTCGAGCACCACGTTGGACCCCGAGGCGGTCTGCACGTAGACGACCTTTCCGTCGGGTGAGACGCGGAGCATCCAGGGCCGCGAGCCTTCGGGGAACTCTGCCCGACCCGTGATCTCCAGTTTTTCGGTGTCGAACATCGCCACCGTATCCTGGTCTCTTTCGGGGATGAAGCCGGACGAACCGTCCGGCAGGAGGTCGCAGTCTCACGGGTAGGCGCCCGTTTCGATACGCCCGGTCACCTCGCCTGCCCTCGGGTCCACGACCGCCAGGAAGTCCGAGCCCGCGGCGTTGACGAAACCACGTTTGCTGTCCGGGGTGAGCACGAAGCTGTGCCCCGGAGCCCCGCCGCCCACGGGTACCTGGCGTGTGATCTCGAAGCTTTCCGGGTCGATGGCGATGGCCCGGACCTCATCTTCGGGGAAGTCGTAGGTCCAGATGCGCTCTCCGTCCCAGTAGCGCTGCTCGTTGGAGAGCCAGCGCACGACGGCGTTGGTCGGGCGGCTACCGGTGACTTCGTTGGAGGCCGGATCGAAGAGGGTTACGTCTTGCGAGCCGGTATTGAAGACCACCCCCCGAACACCCTTTGCCTGCTGGCCGGTGACGCCGACCGTTTGGCCGGAGGGCGATGTAGTGCCCGCGCCGCCGGAACCTCCCGGGGCGCACCCGGCGATCAACGCGACGGCCAGGGCGCCGCCGGTGAGGCCCAGCATCCTGCGCCGGGTTATCGTGCTTCCCAGGGATGGAGATGCGGTCTCCAGATCCCGCTCCAGGTCGGACGAACCGCCCGACGGCGCGTAGGGAGCTCACGTAGGCTCGGTCGCGCCCCTCGGAAGGTTCCTCTGCACGGCGCCGGCTCGTTTCTGTTCGAACTTCACGTTCAACTCCCCTGTAAGGTGTCGGATCCCGTATATCGTCTAATGCTATCAGCCACCAGGATCGAAATAGGTAATCGCGGTGTAGAGGCCGCGGGGCCGCATTCGTCCGAGGCTTTACCGCGGCGAAACGCTCTAGAAGTACGCCCGAGGCGACCTGTACGTAGGATACGGCGCCACGTAGCCACTTGATGGGCCCCTGCTCGAAAAATGCCAGCGCCAGGGGGACCACGGTGAGCAAGATAGCCACGAGCCCCATGCTGCGTACGGGCCAGACTACCAAATGCCAGACTACCGAATGCCAGACTACCGAATGCCAGGATATCGCTATTCTCAGCATTCTCCCGTTATTCGACACGCTTCGACGTGCTCCCGGTTGTCGGCGAGAAGCGCTTCTCCGAGCCGGAGCATCTGGAG
>JBARZM010000294.1:0-13696 GCA_049650095.1 Rubrobacteraceae bacterium
TCCTCGAGGCGGTGTCCGTCCGGAACGGGGCGCGGTTCACGCCCGGCGGGCAGGTTGCTCGCGAAGTGGTCCAGGAGCCGGCGCGTGGTGCTGGGGGCGACGACGGCATCACCGAGGTATACGTGCGTGATCGCCGAGACCAGATCGTTCACGGGCGTGTCCTTGAGGAGGAACCCGCTCGCACCGGCCTGAAGCGCTTCGTAGACATATTCGTCGAGGTCGAAGGTGGTCAGGATCAGCACCCGTGGACCGTCCCCGGCGCGGATCCGGCGCGTCGCCTCCACCCCGCTCATCCGCGGCATCCGAACGTCCATGAGCACGACATCCGCCTGCACCGTCTCCAGCAGCTTCAGCGCAGTATCGCCATCGTCAGCCTCGCCGACGACCTCGATCTCCGGGCGGGACTCCAGGATCATCCGGAAGCCCACCCGGATCATCTCCTGGTCATCGACCAGCACTATGCGTATCGTCATTCTCCACCTCCGATCGGCAACGTCGCCGCTACCTCGAACCCTCCGCCCGGCCGGGGACCGGTCCGAAGCTTCCCGCCGTAAGCAGCGACCCGTTCGCGCATCCCTACCAGTCCACGACCGCCACCCGCCTCGCTGCCGGGACGGGCACCCGAGCCCTGCCCGTCGTCGGTGACCCGCACCTCCAACGAGTCGCCCTCGTAGCGCAACCGCACCGCGACCTTACCGAGCGACGGACCGGCATGCTTCCTCGCATTGGTCAACGCTTCCTGCACCACCCGATACACCACGAGATCCACGCCGGCAGGCACCTCGACGGGTTCTCCCTGCACTATCATCTCTACGGGGAGCCCGGAGGCTTTCGACTCCTCGATCAACGGCCACAGTTGCGCGATGCCCGGCTGCGGTGCGTGCGACCCCGGCTCCCCGTCCCGCAGGACGTCGAGCATCCGGCGCATCTCCGCCAGCGCGTTCCGGCCGGTATCGCGCACCGTCACCATCGCCTTCTCGGCGCGTTCCGGTTCGGTGCGCACCTTCAAGGATGCACCCTCCGCCATCACCACCACCACGCCCAGGCTGTGCGAGACGATGTCATGGATCTCGCGGGCGATCCGGGCCCGCTCCTCGGCGGCCACGATCCGCGCCTGACGCTCTTTCTCCCGCTCCAGCTGGCGTGCGCGCTCCTTCAACCCGTCCACGTAGTCCCGGCGGACGCGGACCGTCGTGCCCCACGTCCAGGCCACGACGGCCACGACAAACGGCAGGCTCAGACCGCTGTCCATCTGTGGCGCCACCGCGAGCAGCACCCAGAGCACCCCCGCGGCAGCCGCCGACGCTGAAATCGGCCAGCGAAAACGCGCGGCGACGTTGTAGATAGCAAACGCCAACATGATATCGGCCGCGTAGATGCCCAAGCCCAGCGCCAACTGCAACCAGGACGTTAGAAAGATGATCCCAAACACGATGAGCGGATAGCGCCGGCGAAGGACATACGGCGCGCACAAGCCGACCGCGACGGCGACACCTGTGCCGGGCAGCAACCCGTCTGGGACGTAGCCGGGTAGGCCCAGTAGGGTGTAGTTGTAGGCGAAAACGGCCAGGGCCAAGACCACATCAACGAGCCACGGACGCTCCCTCAGCCAGGAACTCGAAGTCTCCTTCAACTCCGGCCCGACGTCCGTGACGTCCTCGTTACGCTGCTCGACCGTTCGTGCCGTACCCCTCATCCGTCACAAGTTTACCGTCGATGGACTTCAGCAGCCGGAGACGCTGCCCGCCATTCTGGACTACGATTGATAGTGGCGCAAAATCACGCGTTGAGGAGGGTGAGTGTTAGCCCTTTCAGTTTTCGAAAACGGAGGTCTCAGGTCTACCAGGTTGGTAACCTGGAAGGCTCCTAATGTTTGCGAGATCAGCAAATTTCCCAAACTCTCCGTTGCTATCCGCCGAGCCCCTCTCGCGTGTACTCCAGCGCCTCGCGCATCCTCTCCAGCACGGTCCCCATCTTCGGGACGCCGAGGGGCCAGGGTTTTAGCTCCAGGCTGACGACCCCCGGGTAGTCGATCGCGGCGAGCGTGGATAGGAATTCTTTGAGCGGCAGCTTGCCTTTGCCCGGTACCCGGTGCTCGTCGCGGCCGGTGAGCTTCGAGTCGGAGAGATGTATGTGGCGGACCTGTTCCCCGAGTATCTCGAGTGCGTACAGGATGCCGACGCCGCTCGCCGCGAGATGGCTGGTGTCGATGGTAACAGCCCCGAGGTTCAGAAGCGTCTCCGGCCGGTAGCAATACTGCCGGTCCCAGCCGAAGATGAGACCTTGGGCCCGGTCCCGGGGCATGTTCTCGACGGCGACGGTGACACCATTCTCGCGGGCATCGGCCAGGTTTCGCTCGCTCCACGCCTGGAGCCTTATGCCGTCGGCCGGCGGATGGGCCACCACCACGTCGGCCCCGACCTTCGGCGCGAGGGCCGCGACCCGCACGAGGGTCTCCGCCGGTTCCAGGTTCCAGGCGCCCCGGAAGAGCGGCGGGTGCAGGGCCCGGATCGGGACTTCGTACTCTCCGGCCAGCCCGTTCAGGTAATCGGCCTGGTGGGTGTCCCAACGCTCGTCCATCATGATCTCAACGCCGTCATAGCCCGCCTCGGCGGCCATCGCGTAAACCCGATCCAACCCAAAAGGATAGAGAGAACCCGTGCTGAAAACGACCGGAATCGCCACTAGCCGCCCCGAACTTCCAAAAACTGCTCCAGCGTCGAGGGCGAGTGGTTCTGGTAGTGGTTGTTGGCGTAGGCGAATACGGTACGCCCCTCCGAGATGAACCTATCTACCAGGCCTGACCACCACGCGAGGTCCTCGTGCCGGTCTTTCTTGGCGTGCGTGTGACCTTCGGGAAATTCCCGCCGGTTTCCGAGCCACCGGACGTACGAGAAACCCGTCGTCGCCTCTTCCATCCGGGGCATTCTCGGGTAGTCCACGAGCGTCAGGGCCGCGCCGTGCTCCCGCAGCAGAGCCGGCAAGCCGGAGCCGACCCAACTCCGGTGCCGGACCTCTACCGCGTAACGTCCTTCCGGCAATTCCTCCAGAAAACGTTCCAGCGAGTCCATCCCCTCTACCGTGAACGAGGGCGGCAACTGCAGTAGTAGCGGCCCGAGCCGGTCTCCGAGGAGCTCCATCGTGCGGACGAAGTTCTCGGCGAGCCCGGCGCAGTCGACGAGGGTTTTCTCGTGGGTAATCTCCTGCGGAAACTTGGCGGCGAAGAGGAACCCGTCCGGTACGATCTCCCGCCACTTCTGGACGGTTGACCGGCGCGGCGTACCGTAGAAGGTCGAGTCTATCTCTACCGTCGCGTAGCGCTTTACGTACTCGGCGAGCCGGGCGGCGGCGGGCAAACCTTCCGGGTAAACGCTCCCCTCCCAGTCGGCGTACGACCACCCGGAAGTGCCCAGGTATAGCCCCGGCTCCGGCGGCTCGACCCGCCCCGCGCCTTCTGTAAAGAGTTTTTCTTGCAAGGAATCTCCCGCTCCCAAGATGCCCGTAAAAACCGGATGCTACCATAGCGGCCCGCCGCGTTTTGCGAAAGCTCTCCTTACGCAAGACCGGCCGATGTACTACATTTTGGCGATGCAGCCCGCAGGCCAAACGGAATGAAGATTTTCTACAGCGACCACTTCGTTTTGCCGCTACCCGATGGGCACCGGTTCCCGATGGTCAAGTACTCCATGCTGCGCGAGCGGGTTTCCGAGGCTGGACTGGGCGAGTTGCGCATACCCCGGCCCGTTACGGACGAGGAGATCCTGCGGGCCCACACCCCAGCCTACCTGAGCAAAGTCGTGGAGGGTTCTATCTCCGCGAAGGAGATGCGCCGCATCGGCTTTCCCTGGACCGAGAAGATGGTGGAGCGGTCCCGGCGGGCCTCCGGCGGGACCCTCGACGCCTGCCGGGCGGCCCTCGAAGAAGGCCTCGCGGCGAACCTCGCCGGCGGCACCCACCACGCCCTCTCCGACCGGGGCGAGGGCTACTGTGTATTCAACGACAGCGTCATCGCCGCCCGGACGCTGCAGGCAGATAGGCTCGTGGAGCGGGTGGTCATCCTGGACACCGACGTTCATCAGGGTAACGGAACGGCGGAAATACTATCCGACGACCCTTCGGTCTTTACGCTCTCCATCCACGGCGACAAGAATTTTCCGTTCCACAAAGAAGAGAGCGACCTGGATCTCCCCCTCCCGGACAGCGCGGACGATGGCGAGTTCCTCGACGCGCTTGAGATGGGGCTCGAAAAAGCGCTCGAAACGTCCCGGCCGGATTTGGCGATCTACCTGGCCGGCGCGGATCCGTTCGTGGGCGACAAGCTGGGGCGGCTGTCGGTTAGCAAGAAAGGCCTCGCCGAACGCGACCGCATAGTCCTCGAAACCTGCCGCGAACGCGGTGTCCCGGTAGTCGCCACGATGGCCGGGGGTTACGCGCCTGAGATAGAACACACTGTCGACATCCACTTCCAGACCGTACAACGGGCGTCAGAGATGCACCGACTAGAAAACTAGAGAAAGGCGTCCCAAATGGATAACGGAAATTCTCAACCGGCCTACGTGGTGCTCGGCGCGACCGGCGGCATCGGGTCCGAACTCTGCCGGCGCCTTTCGGGAAGCGGCGCCCGGCTCGTGCTCGGCGGCCGGGACGAAGAGAAGCTGAAGGATTTGGCGGACGAAATCGACGCCCACCCCATCTCCCTGGACGCCACGAAGACCTCCGAGGTAGACCGGCTCTTCGAGGAGGCTGTCGGGGAGCTTGGGCGCATAGACGGCGTCGCCAACTGTGTCGGTTCCTTTATGATGAAGCCCGCGCACCTGACCAGTGACGAGGAACTTTCCGAGACGATGGCCCTCAACCTGAACACCGCTTTCGGCGCCGTAAAAGCCGCCGCGAAGCACATGCCGGAGGGGGGATCGGTTGTTTTGCTCTCCTCCGTGGCCGCCCGCGTCGGCCTCGCGAACCACGAGGCCATAGCCGCCGCCAAGGGCGCGGTGACCGGCCTCGGTCTCGCGGCGGCGGCCTCCTACGTCGGACGCGGGCTGCGGTTCAACATCGTCGCCCCCGGCCTCACCCAGACACCGATGACCGAGAAAGTCACCGCGAGCGAGACGGCCCGTCAGGCCTCGGTGGACCTCCATCCTCTTGGCCGGCTCGGAGAGCCTGGGGACGTTGCGGCCATGATCTCCTGGCTCCTCGACCCGGCACAGAACTGGATCACCGGCCAGACCTTCGGCGTGGACGGCGGCCTCTCGACCCTCCGTCCTCTCCCCCGTCGCCAGCCGAAGAAAGGTTGATGCAGATGACGAACGGCAAACCAGACTCTTGCATAATCGTCGGCGCGGGCATCTCCGGCCTGCTCGCCGCCCGGGAACTTCAAGACGCGGGATGGGAGGTCAAAGTTCTGGACAAGGGGCGGGGCGTCGGCGGTCGCATGGCTACCCGCCGCGTCGGAGACGGCACCTTAGATCACGGCACGCAATTCTTCACCGTCCGGGGCGGCCGCTTCCAGAACCTGGTCGAAGGTTGGATCGAAGCCGGCGCGGCACAGGAATGGACCCGGGGCTTCGCCGACGCCGAGGGCCAAAGCTCGGAAGACGGCCATCCCCGCTACCGGGGCGCCGAAGGCATGACCTCTATCCCGAAGCACCTGGCGCGAAATCTCGACGTACGGACCGGCGACCGGGTAGTGGGGATAAACACCCGGGAAGCGGGCTGGGAGGTCGTCACGGAGACCGAATCCTACAACGCCGATGCCCTGGTGCTCACCGCCCCGGCGCCGCAGTCGCTCGCGCTCGCCGAGTCCGGCGACTACCGGCTGCCGGACGAGATTCGGGAGCAACTAAAAGAGATTTCCTACGATCCCTGCGTCGCGTTGATGGCGGTCGCCAGACAAGATGGCCTCGTCCCCGAACCCGGTGGAATGCAGATCAAAGCCGAGCCCCTGGATTGGATCGGCGACAACCAACCCAAAGGTATCTCCGAAACTCCCGCCCTAACCATCCACGCCGGCCCCGGCTGGAGCCGGGAAAACTACGAAGCCCCGGACGAAGAAGTAACCGAAGCCCTGCTGGGCTTCGCCGGACAATACCTCGGCGCGAACCTCGCCCCCGAAGTAGTGGGCTCCTCCATCGCCCGCTGGCGCTACAGTTGGGTCACGAGCTCCCATCCGGAGCCGCATCTTTCGGCGTCACAAGACCCGCCCTTGCTCTTCTGCGGGGACGCTTTCGGGCAGCCGAAGGTGGAAGGCGCCGCCCTCTCGGGCCTCTCGGTCGCCGACCGGCTTCTGGGCCGCGAGGGGTAGAGGCCTGTCGGCGTAGTGGATCTCCTACTCCTCGCGCACGTCGGGGCGACGCTGTTCATGGTCGGGCTGATCTGGTTCGTCCAGGTCGTCCACTATCCTTTGTTCGGCAGCGTGGGCGAAGACAGGTTCGTGGGCTACGCCGAAGCCCACTCCCGGCTCACAAGCCTGGTAGTAGGCCCCCCGATGCTCCTCGAAGCCGCCACCACGACAGTACTTCTCTTTGTCCGGCCGGCGGCCATCCCGGCGACGGCGGCCTGGGCCGGGTTCGTGCTCCTGGCCGCCATTTGGGTCTCTACCGCGCTCCTGCAGGTGCCGCGTCACACGGCGCTCGGAGAAGGTTTTAACGCCGCCTCCCACAGGTTCCTGCTCGCCTCGAACTGGATACGGACCGTCTGCTGGAGCGCCCGGGGGCTACTCGTGTTGTGGATGGTCAGCCGGGTAATGGGCTGAACGAACAGGTTGGGTCGCCAGGGCTTTTCGACGGATGAACCCTGTTACCTCTAGCGTCGGGTAACAGGAAGTGGTACATATAGACTTGAAAACTTAAAGCGTGGGTGAAGGAGCGGGGCCAGTGGTCAACCGTAGGGTAGCGTTAAAGCCGCACGCCACCAAAATCCGTCGTTGGGTAGAAGAAGGCCGGGGTGACGGTTGGATCGCCCAGGAGCTCAACACCACCTCTTCCAGCGTGCAGAGCTTCCGGTCACGCAACTCCATCTACCGTCGGGATCCCATCCGCCGCGGCCAGATCTCCGAGCATCCGGTGGTGCTGGATGAGGAAGCTGGCGGCATCATCCTCAAGACCGACGCCCACAACTCCGAAGTATTCGATAAAGAGTGGCGAGATTACCTCCGAAACCCGGCCGAGGACCTCCAGCTCATCATCACCCAGGACCGCATATACCTGGAGAAACGGCGCTGAACTCTCCCGGCGAAGAGATCCGGATAGACCTCACCCTCTCCCTCCCGGAAGCCGAAACCTTGCACGCCAGGCTGGAGGAATTGCTCGAAGAGGGCCAGGAAGACCCGCTCCTCGGTCGTTCGTACCGGTTGCTTGGATGGCGCATCCTGGCGGCCAAAGGCGGGACCGGACTAACCGCCCGCATCGCCGAGATAGCGCGGGAGTCAGAAAGCCTCGAAAAATACGAAGCCGAACGTGACCGGGTTCTAGGCCCGATACTCGAAGGGATCGAAAGCGGAGAGAACCGCGACCCGTAGCCCAGGGCGCGCCAATTGTTATCAAACTGTTACCTTAGAGTAGCCTCGCTGTTATCCGGCCCGGTTATATTGTTCTCAGTGGGCTTTTCCTTTCCCCCTTCGAGCCCATCTGATTACCCGGCCCAAATCACCCGCATGGGCCGGGATTTTTGTGTGCTAACCTTTGGATAGGCCTTCGGGCGAGTCTGTATCCGGTTCTGGAGAGGTTTAGATTTAGATGTCGGCTGTAATACTCTACGTTTTCGCAACCCTGTTCGTGGGGGGACTTGGCCTGATAGCCCAGCAGGCCCGCAAGAGCCGGGGCGCGGAGGTAACCTTGCTCGTGGTCTTGCTCGCGCTCTCGCTTCTGGTGGCGCTGCTCGGGGCCGCGACGAGCATTGGGCTGTTCTTCGTGGCCGCGAACCGGGCCGGCGGCGTCCCCGAACAACTACTCATCGGCTCGGCGGGGGTCGCGGCCTTACTGGTCGGGGTTATCGGGCTTGGTTTATGCGTACCGCCGCTCCGGAAAGTGTTCAGCCGTGGGGCCGTCGACTCCTGGTGGGCGGACCCGCCGGTATTTCTCGCGCTCTGGTTGTTTACCGTCGTCCTGGCAAACAACGTGGTCAGCCTTCTGGTCTTCACCCAGGTCCCGGACGTAAGCGCGCTGTTTCCCAGCGGACGTATCTCGCTGGGTGCGATCCTTACCAGCCAGCTACCGTTCCTGGTGGTCGCGCTGCTCGGTGTGGGGATATTTACGCGGCGTTCCATAGGCCGCACTTTGGCCCGTCTGGGTTACGGTCCCATCACACCCAAGCAGCTCGGCGTGGTGGCCTTGTTCATACCGGTAGCCATAGCCCTCTCCTTCGGCGCCGACAGCCTCTTCTCCGCCCTGCAGCCGAACCTCTACGAGACAGTCGGCACCCTATCCAACGACCTCTTCAACCCGCAGGGGATGAGCCCCGTATCGGTAATCTTATTTGCGCTGCTGATAGGGGTCGGCGCCGGCCTCGGGGAGGAAACCCTTTTCCGGGGCGCCGTGCAGCCGGTACTGGGCATCACGCTGACCTCGATCCTCTTCGCCTCGATGCACGTCCAGTACGGCCCCTCGCTACTGATCGGCTACATCTTCGTGCTCGCCGTCGGCCTCGGGCTGTTGCGACGTTACATAAACACGACCGCCAGCTTTCTGGCCCACGCCGGGTACAACTCGCTCATGGTGATACTGGCCTATTTCTTGGGGGCTTGAAAGACTAAAAAACTGAAAGGCTTCTACGCGGCGACGGAGACGACCGGCGTTTGGACGGGCTCCAGGGCGGTGGCGATGCGGATTAGCAGTACGTTAGTCTCCATGTCCAGCCCTCCGGCGATGCTTTCGAGGACCCGGGACGAAGGGTCTTTCTCGCCGCGTTCGATCTCCGCCAGGTAAGAAACGGAGACGTGGGCGCCCTCGGACACCTCGCGCAGGGTCAGTCCCCGCTCGGTCCGTTCGGCCCGCAGGGTTTCCCCGATGGCCTTGAGAAGGTCTCCACTCTGTTGCGCCGGACGAATATCCAGGGGTTCCATGACCTAGATTCTATATTCAACCCGACGAGTTTGGCAACCCGCCCGTGAGATCCTTGACCAAACGTATCTGTTCGGCGTCGACTTCCGGGGTCCCAAACGGCGTCTCCATCACCACCGGGATGCCCGGCAAACCACCGAAGAAGCTCGTCCAACACTCCTGCGGCACGTGCCCCTCGCCTATCCTCCGGTGTCCGTCCCGGTGGCTTCCAAACTCGTTGCGGGCGTCGTTCAAGTGGACCAAGGCGACGCCAGAGCCAAGTTCGGTCCTCAACTCTTCGGCGACCTCACCTGCGCCTTCGGGCGTCGAGAGATCGTAGCCCGCCACGAAGGCGTGGGCCGTGTCTACGCAAACTTTTACCCCCGCCCGCCGGGAAACCTCCGCCAACGCGCCGAATTCCGAGCAGAGCTGGGTCCCGGCCCCGACTGAGTTCTCTAGCACCGGCTCCGCGACCTTCTGCCCACTCCCTGCTATCTCTCCGGCCCTCTCCCGGGCTTTCCCGAAGCCCTCGACGAGACGCTCCAGGCCGATCTTCTCGCCGTCGCCACCGTGACTCCCGGAGTGGACGACCACCAGGTCCGCGCCTATCGAACCGGCGGCCACCAGTTCGTGGGCCAGGGCCTCGACGGAGCGGTCGCGCTGTTCCTCGTTTTGAGAGGCCAGGTTTATGAGGTATTTCGCGTGTACTACCACCGGAGAAAGGCCCATCTCCCGGGCCCCCTCGGCGAACGCTTCGGCATCCGGACGGGATTTAGGAACTGCCCATCCTTGCGGGTTGGAGACGAAAACCTGCACCGTCTCGCAGCCCAGCTCTCCGGCCTTTTCCAGGGTTTTCTTCAGGCCTCCCGAAGTGGGAAGATGTCGTCCTATCTTGTTGTTTCGTTCAGTCATGGCGAAGATTCTAGCCGTTGTCCGACACGCGCGCTGTGAGCGTTATAATCCTTTGAAGGGTTGATCGGCCAAAACACCGGCCAGCCGATGGTTGGCAAGAAAGGAGCCCGCATGGCGGTAGAAGGCAAGGTAGCGAAGATACTCGGCAACAACGAGGTCGTAATAAACCGGGGCCGGGGTGACGGCGTCCGCCAGGGGATGATCTTCGAGATATTCTCCCCCGAAGGTGAAGAGGTCTGGGACCCGGACACCGGCGAGACTTTGGGCACGGTAGAGGACGTAAAGGCCCGGGCGGAGATCACGGAAGTCAAGGACCGCCTCTCCGTGGCCCGGCTCAAGAACACGGGGGCGGAGTCGCCATTTGGGGCCGTGGACCTCGGAGACATGCAGCAGAACTTGCAGCGCATGTTCGGCCAGATGTTCGGTGAAGACGTTCGTATCCAGGGCTTCGGAACCGGCGGCCCCGAAGACGAGCCGGATCTCGAGTCCATGTTCGGGGAGCCGCTAAAGGATTTGTCCCAGGTGCAGGTTGGAGACGCCGCCCGCGAGATCAAAGGCCGCTAGAGACTCGACTTTTGCAGAGTTACGCCCGCCTGCCGGTAACATTTAGCCTCATCACCGCGAATGTGCTGGTATACCTCGGCATCGTCGCCCTGGGTGTGACCCGGCAGAATATCCCCTGGAACGTGGCGCTGGTAAACCAGCCGGGAACAATCCTGGAGGCCGGGTGGCTGGTGCCGCAGTACGTGGCCCAAGGCGAGGCGTGGCGGCTACTAACGAGCATGTTCCTGCAATCGGGGTTCGCCCATATCGCTTTTAACATGGTCGCCCTGTACTTCCTGGGAACCCTTGCGGAGAGCGCATTCGGACACTGGCGCTTCCTCGTCCTCTACCTCTTGGGCGGTCTATCGGGCGGCATAGCCTTGCTGTACTTCGGCGACTTCAGCGGGCCCGCGGTTGGGGCTTCGGGCGCGATATTCGGGCTGCTCGGGAGCGTTCTCGGGTACTCATTGCGGCAAGGGACTTTCTCCTGGCAGAACCCCCTGATCCGGCAGCTCCTCATCCTGCTGGGTATCAACGTCTGGCTGGGGCTCTCGATAGGCAACATCAGCAACACGGCCCACATGGGGGGTCTCGTCGGCGGTTTCGTGTTCGGGTGGCTGATGGCCCCGACGGTCTACTCGCGGAAGTTGAGCGCGTTGCGGCCCGTAGTGCTCGTGCTCGTGGTGGAGTTGGCGCTGCTCGCCTTTTGGCTCTTCTATCCCGTCTCGCTCTGAGGCGGCTTTCCCGGGCTCTTCGTTTTCAGGCGGTCCCGGAGTGACTGGGCCGAGAAAACGGCCAGGAAGATCGCGGTGGCGACCAGGATGATCGCCGCCCCGGAAGCCACGTCCAGGTAGTAAGAGAGGTAGATCCCGACCAGCGCCGAGAGGCTTCCGATGGCCGCCCCGGCCAGGATCATGTAATGGAACCTCCGGGTCAGGAGATTGGCCGTCGCCGACGGAGTTACCAACAGCGCGACGACCAGGATGATTCCGACCGCCTGTATGGCGGTTACTATCGTCGCCCCAAGCAGAATCAGCAGCAGGTACTCGAAGGACCGGGCCGGGATGCCGGAAGCGGCGGCTACCGTCGGGTCGAAGGCCACGAACAAGAGTTGGCGGTAGAATGCCCCGATCGACGCCAGCACCACCAATGCCATAACGCCAATAGTCCACAAATCACCCATGGTTATCGAGAGAACGTCGCCGAAAAGGTAGCCGAAGAGGTCCGTCGTGTAGCTCTCCACGCGGCTTATTATAAGGATGCCCAGCGCGAAAGTACCTGAAAAGAACACCCCTATAGCCGTATCGGAGCTAACCCGGCCCCGGCGGCTGATCGCCCCGATACCGAGTGCGGTCCCGATGGCGACGACGAAAGCCCCGAGATAGATATTTGCCCCGAGAACGAAAGCCAGCGCGACGCCGCCGAAGCTGGCGTGGGCCAGCCCGTCCCCAATAAACGCCAGCCCCTTGAGCACCACGAAGCTACCCAAAATTCCGCAGATTATCGCCACGAGCACCGAGGCGAGCAGGCCCCGCTGCATGAACCCGAAGGAGAGCGGCTCCAAGAGGTACTCAACCACCAGGACCATTTCTCCCCTCTTCCACGGCCACCGTTCGTCCCTCGATATCGAGCAGCATTAGGTGGCTCTCGTAGGTCTCGTTCAAAAGTTCCCGGGTAAAGACCTCCTCGGGCGGGCCGAGCGCGACGACCCGGCGGTTCAGGAGCAGGGCGAGATCGAACCTTTCGGCGACGCAGGAGAGGTCGTGGGTGGTGACGATCACGGTTTTCCCTTCGCCCTGCAAACGTCGCAACAAGTCGAATATCTCGTGCTGCGACGGCGCGTCCACCCCGGAGACGGGCTCGTCAAGCAAGAGCAGCTCGGCCTCCTGGGCCAGGGCCCGGGCCAGGAATACCCGCTGCTGCTGGCCGCCGGAGAGTTCCCCGATCTGGTTCTCCGCGTAACCTTCCATCCCGACGGTCCGGAGCGACTCCCAAACGAGCGCCCGGTCTTTCTCCGCCGGACGCCGTAGAAAGCCTAGCGACGGGACGCGGCCCATCATCACCACGTCGTAAGCACTAACGGGAAAGCTCCAGTCCACGTCCTCGCGCTGGGGCACGTACCCGACCTTCCTCCGCACCCGGCGATCCACGGGACGTCCCAGGATCTCGACGGCGCCTTTCCCGGCCGGAACGAGCCCGAGCACGGCCTTGATGAGCGTGCTCTTTCCGCCGCCGTTCGGCCCGACGATGCCGAGCATCGCACCCCGGGGAACCGCGAGCGTCGCATCCTCCAGGGCTGATCGCCCATTGTACTTGACGCTTAAATCCCGAATCTTTAGGGCATGATCAACGGCCATCCAAGCCCTCCTCGATCCGGTCTATGTTCGTGCGCATCAGGGCTTCGTATGAGCCTGCCGATTCCTTTTTCTGGAGCGTGTCGGTGTAGAGTTCGTAGACTTCGACGTCCGCCTCGACGGCTATAGTTTCCGCGAGCTTCGCGTTGAACTGGGGCTCGGTGAATACCGCCGGTACCGCCTCGTCTTCGACCCGCTTCACCAGATCCGCCACCTTGCGGCCGGAGGGCTCCGCATCGGGGTTCTGAAGTATCACTCCAACCATGTCGAAGCCGTAAGCCCTCGCGAAGTAGGGGAAAGCATCGTGAAACGTGACGAGCTTCCGGCGCTCTTTCGGTATGTTCCGGGCCTGTTCTTTTATGTCGCTGTCCAATTTCTCCAACCCCGCCAGATACTCTTTGGCGTTTGTCCTGTACGTGTCGGCCCCTTCCGGGTCCGCCTCTATCAGCGCATCCCGGATTTTCTCTACGTAGCGTTCGGCGTTCGACACGTCCAGCCATAGGTGCGGGTTGCCATCCACGACCTCTAGCCCCCGGGCGAGTTCCACGCCCCTCACGTCCTCACCCCCCGCGCTCTGCATCAGGTCGTCCAGCCATCCTTCGAGCCCCGCCCCATTCTGAAATACCACCCGGGACTCCGATATCTTCCGCGCGTCCGAGGGGCTCGGCTGGAAAGTCTCGGGAGACCCTCCAACCGGCACTATGGTTGATACCTCCACCCTATCTCCTCCGACCTGCTCTACCAGATCCTGCAAAACGGTGATGGTGGCCGACACCCGGACTTTCCCTCCAACCTCCTGCCCCCCTCCGACAGATCCGCATCCCGCCGCAGCGAAGATAAGCAATCCAACGC
>JBARZM010000295.1:0-1690 GCA_049650095.1 Rubrobacteraceae bacterium
GCGTCTCGGTCAACGCCTCTTTCAGAGCCTGTTTTATTGCCTCGTTGTTGTCGGTCTGCGCCATTTAACCGCCTCGCTAAAAAGGTGTTTCTCTAATGATACCGTCCCGGCTACGGCTACGTCACCTTCTTGGTGTTGGGTGCTCCATCCTAAGCTTACGCCATATTTATAGTGTAGAGCAGTTGGCCAGTTGCCATGAGGTTGAAAGCTAACTGGCTTCCACAGGCTCGTAGTGAAGCACGAGGAGTTGGCTAGCTTTCAGGGCGAGTGAGGCATATGCCCAGCCTTCATCATCCGAAAACTCTACCTCGAAGACGTCTGGTGCCAGCGATTCCACGACCGTGCCGACCTGTCCCCTATACAGGCCGCGCTCCGGCAGGTCTTCGGTCAGGGCCACCACGTCCAATATGTCTATGATTTCTTTCATCTCTCTCCTAGAGTACCCAACAGCTAGTGAACCTTGGGAACTCCTCTTCGCTACGAACGATCCATCCGCTGCGGATCGTGGCCGTTCCGGCGTCTGTCTTCATCTCGAAGTCTAGCATGTACCTATCTCCGTACTGATCGCTTTCGCCAATGCGGGCTTTTTCTGAGAGGGCGGCTGATAGCAGCGCATTCCGCAGCTCTTCGGCATCTTCGGCGGTTAAGCCAAGTACAGACGAGAATACCCTGGCTTTGTTCCTGCCGCGCGGATGATGCAGACTCAGACAGTAGTCGCGGAGCTTGCGTACATCCACTATCGCATCATGGGAATGCGGTAATTTCGTCACCCTTTCGAGGCGGACTTGAGCGCGATCTGCAAGAACGACTCTGATTGCTCGCGGCTCACGCTTGGGAAACCTTCCAGGAAGTCGTCGAGACTTTCGCCGCCCGTGAGGTAGTCGATGAGGGTCTGGACCGGAACCCGAGTGCCGGCGAATACTAGTGTACCGCCCAGAACTTCGGAATCTCGGTTTATTGTTTGTTCTTTCTGCATAGCTATCACCCTCGAAAGCCGCAGCTTCTAATATCTCCTCAATGATACCGTATCGCTCTCCAGCTACGCCTGAAGGATGCTATCAAGAGCTGGAGGACGTGCGCCGCTCCAGCCACCGTTTGAGGGAACGCTGGCTTTCGCCAGATGCTCGTCCCGCCAGCAAGTTCTCCACGCTGATGTCCTCATCCAACTCGGGCCAGTGGATTCCGGTGCCGCCACCGATCAGGCGCCAGAGAGTCCGTTCTTTTGGCGTACCGTGCATGAGCCGCGGATACCAGGCGAGCGGCGCGGAGATCGAGCGCCCATCGGACAATTCAACGGTGAGCACGTCGCCGGCAACCCTCACGTCCTTGGCGCGGGCGAAGGACATTTCAATCGTTGAAGAACTCATTCCAGTACGATCTGTTTACCACGTGGCTTTTGTGTTGAGGCGGACGAATTCTACGTGTTGCTCGTATTGGTCGAGGACGTCGTCTATTAGCTGGCTGTGGGTGAAGCCCATTACGTCGTAGCCCTGGCCGCCTTCGAGCAGGTGTACGCCGAGCCGGTAGTAGTAGTCGCCTTCGCGCATGGAGCTGTCACCGTACACGGGCATCCGGGCTTCTTGCGGTTCGATCCTGTACTGGAACGGGGACTCGTCGTCTACGTCGGCCACGAGTTCTACGTAGTGGTGGTTCGCTTCGCTCTTGCCCTCTTGTACCTCGGTCTCTATGC
>JBARZM010000296.1:0-2594 GCA_049650095.1 Rubrobacteraceae bacterium
TGCATACCCTGGGTAACTTCACGTCGGAGCATCGTCCCAAACGCATAAGAGAAAGGACGGGAGCGAGCATAATGGAAGAGCAAGATCGCGCAATGTACGATGTCGTGGTAGTCGGAGGTGGAGCCGCCGGCCTAAGCGGCGCGCTGATGCTTGGGCGATCCCGGCGATCCGTGCTGGTCATCGACGCGGACGAGCCGCGCAACGCTCCGGCCGCCGCCGTGCATGGGTTTATGAGCCGGGACGGTATCAGCCCTGCCGAACTTCTGGAGACCGGACGGGAAGAGGTCCGCAGTTACGGAGTGCAGATGCTCGATGGTCGCGTCGTCTCGGCTGAGTCTGTCGATGGCGGCTTCACCGTGGATTTGGAGGAAGGAAGTCGGATCGGCGCCCGGCGGCTGCTGGTAACCACGGGCCTCGTCGACGAGCTGCCGGACGTTCCGGGGGTCCGGCAGCTTTGGGGGCGCGACGTGCTGCACTGTCCGTACTGCCACGGGTGGGAGGTCCGAGATCAGCAAATCGGCATCCTTGGCACCGGTCCAATGGCCGCACATCAGGCGCAGTTGTTCCGGCAGTTGAGCGCCGACGTGGTGCTTTTTCGGCACACTTCGCCCACCCTGTCCGAGGAGCAAGCCGAACAACTGAACGCCCGAGGCATCACAGTCGTTGACGGCGAGGTATCGGCCCTCGAAGTCCACGATGACCGGCTCGCCGGCGTACGGCTGAGCTCCGGCGAATTTGTCCCACGCCAGGCTGTTGTGGTCGCACCGCGCTTCGTTGCCCGTGCGGAGGTGCTGAGTGCTCTGGGATTGGAGACAACCGACCGGGAGATCTCCGGTCACGTTCTCGGCAGCTACGTCCCCGCCGACGCCACCGGAACCACCATCGTTCCAGGAGTGTGGGTCGCAGGCAACGTCGCAGACCCATTTGGTCAGGTCGCCGCCGCTGCCAATGCCGGCGCTCAGGCCGGAGCCCACATCAATGCCGACCTCATCGCCGAGGACACGCGCAACGCCGTCGCCGCCCACCGGGATCACATGTCGTCCAGTACCGTAGGGAGGCTCTAATGACGGAGAAGTTTACTCAGGAGTTCTGGGATGAGCGATACCGCTCCCGAAACCACTTGTGGAGCGGCAAGCCCAACCCCCACCTGGTCGGCCACGTATCAGGGCTGGGCGGCGGAACGGCGCTCGATGTCGGCAGTGGCGAGGGTGCGGAAGCCATCTGGTTGGCTGAGCGAGGCTGGTGGGTCACGGCGCTAGACGTGTCCACAGTAGCGCTGGAGCGCGGCGCCTCGCACGCCGCGGAAGCCGGCGTCGACGTCGCGCGGCGCATCAACTGGCTCCACGAAGACCTCATGATCTGGAAAGGCCCCGAGCCGGATTCCTACGACCTGGTCACCTCCCAGTTCCTGCACCTGCCAAAAGAACCCCGCGAATCACTCTTTCGTCGACTCGCCGCCTCCGTGTCGCCGGGCGGAACGCTGCTGATCGTCGGCCACCACCCCTCGGACCTCCAGCCCGAGACCCTACGCGAGATGGCCGAGTTATGCTTCACCGCATCCGAAGTCGCCGCGTTGCTCGACCCGGATGAGTGGGAGATCATCGTCGAAGCGTCCGTCGAACGCCCCACTATCAATCCCGGAGGCCACACCCACGACGCAGTGCTCAAAGCCCGCCGACGCGACTAGCGTAATACGATCTATTCGCCCAGTTCCGTATTCAGATCCTTACGAAGCTCAGTCATTCGCTCGCAGTTCGCGCCCATGCCGGAGCTTCCCATCCGGGAGGTCAGAAAGTGAGAACCTCATGCTACGAGGCGAGCAACTCCTTGAGGGCGTCGTCTATGAACTTGGTGTCGGTCGGGTTGAGGCCGCCGCCCGCGAAGTGGCCCCAGATCGAGGGTATAGGCCGGAACTCGGCGTTGGGCATGTGAGAAGCTTCGTACTCGTTGTCCTCCGGCGGGAAGTACAGGTCGGTCTGGCCCGGCATCACTATAGCTTTCGCCTGGATCGCGCCGAGCGCGGCTTCTAAGTTCCCGTCGAAACCGGGGGTCATGCTTATGTCGCCGTTCTGCCAGGTCCACAGCATGGCCAAGAGGTTGTTCGCGTCCTTTGGCAGGAAGAAACCTTCCCAGAAGGCGACGAGGAAGTCTTCGAGTGAAGAGTAGCCTTCGCCCTCGTAGAGCCGCTCCCGGTAGAACGCCTGAGAGAAACCCCATCCCGCGTAGACCCGGGCCATCGCCCGCAGGCCCGTTGTCGGGGGATCTTCGTACCAGCCGCCCTTGTAGGCCGCGTCGGCGGTGAGGGCGGCCTTTACCCCTTCGAGGAAGACGAAGTTGTGCGGAGAAGTCTTCGCGGAGCCGCAGAACGGCAGTATCCGCTCGACCATCTCGGGATAAGAGACCCCCCACTGAAAAGTCTGCTGCGCGCCCATGGACCAGCCGGTTACCAGCGCGAGCTTCTCGATTCCGAATACCTCCGTCACGAGCCGGTGCTGCACGGAGACGTTGTCGTAAGTCGTTACGTGGGGAAAACGGGCCTTATCGTAAGGTTGTGGGGTGTTGCTCGGCGAGGAGGATAGGCCGTTGCCGAGCAT
>JBARZM010000297.1:0-1648 GCA_049650095.1 Rubrobacteraceae bacterium
GGTCCGTCCGCGCTGGTTACGGCGCTGGTGGCATCCGGCCTGCCGGCGGATACGTTCGTGTTCGCCGGGTTCCCGGCCCGCAAAGGCAAGGAGCGGACGAAGCTTATGGCCCGCATCTCTCACGAGCCCTCTACCTTCATCTTGTTCGAGTCGCCGCACCGGTTGGTCAAGACCCTCGGCGAGCTTCCGCCGGAGGCGCCCGTGGCGGTCTGCCGGGAGCTAACCAAACTGCACGAAGAAGTGTTCCGTGGCAGCGCGGCGGCGGCCGCCGAGCGCTACGCGGATGGGGTTCGGGGTGAGATCGTGCTGGTCGTTCAGGGCGGCGCGGCGGCGGAAGAGATGGGCTTCGAGGAGGCCGTCGAGAAAGCGCGAGGATATCTGTCGCAGGGCGAGAGTACCTCCAAAGCGGCGGCCCGGGCGTCCCGGGAATCAGGCCAACCGCGGAAAGAGATCTACGACCATCTGGTACGCAAAAATTCGTAGAGGGCTATAATCTACGATGCGTTTTTCAAACGTGTTGGCGTGGGAGAGGTAGATAGCATGCTCGTAGATTCGCATACCCATCTGTTGCGGCTCGGGATAGAACCGGAAGAAGCCGTCAAACAGGCGGCCGAGGCCGGTGTGGGGGCCGTGGTGAACATCGGGACCGACGTGGAGGACTCGCGGCGGGGCGCGGAGCTCGCGGCGGCTTTGCCAAACGTCTACTCCGTGGCGGGCATACACCCGCACAACGCCGGCACTTACACGGCGAAAGACCTCGAAGCCCTGGCGGAACTCTCGGAGGCCCCGGGTATCGTGGCGCTCGGGGAGGTTGGGCTCGACTACTATAGGAACGAGTGGTCTGAAGACGTCCAACGGGCTTTGTTCGAGGATGTGATCGACCTGGCAAACGACACGCGGCTGCCGCTGGTGATCCACTCCCGGCAGGCTTTCGGTGACACGATGGCGGCCCTGGGTAACGCCCGGGTCCCCGTGGTCCTGCACTGTTTCGAGGGCGGGGACTCCGAAATCCGGGAGGCCAAAGAGCGCGGCTACTACATCGGCATCGCCGGCAACATCACCTACAAAAACAACGACACGGCCAAGGTGCTGCGTCTGATCGACGAGGACCACCTCCTGGTGGAGACGGACGCCCCGTACCTGAGCCCCCAGCCCCTGCGCGGAAAGCCGAACGTCCCCGAGAACGTGGTCCACACGGCCCGCTTCGTCGCCGAGCGGCTCGGTATAGAAGACGGGGAACTCGAAACCCTGACCGCCCGCAACGCCCGTAACCTGTTCGGGTTGCCGCTCGAAATTTAAGAAATATAGAGTTGTCTTTTCCGAAGAAACGGCTCGGCCAGCACTTCCTCAAAGACCCGAACACCGCCCGCATCGTGGCCTCGGGCGTGACGGAGGAAGACGTGGTGCTGGAGGTCGGCCCCGGACGCGGGTTCCTTACCGGGTTTCTGGCCGAGAAGGCGCAACTCGTCCACGCGGTCGAACTAGACCCCGACGTTCTACCCGGACTTCGGCACTCCATCGAGGTATACAGCAACGTCCGGGTGTGGGAGGCCGACGCCCTTTCCTTCGACTACGCAGCCCTGGAGCCGGCGCCGAACAAGATGGTCGCCAACCTGCCCTACAACGTCGCCTCCCCGCTCGTGCTGAA
>JBARZM010000298.1:0-11543 GCA_049650095.1 Rubrobacteraceae bacterium
ACCCGGCCCGCCGTAGGAGCCTCTCTTATCGGGGCGTTGTACGGGTACTCTTTCGCCGTGTTGACGAGGTAGCTGACCTGTTTCCAGGGGTTGAAGAGGAGGGTGCGTCCGGCGTCCACGACCTCCTCCAGCTTGCCGAAGCGGGTGATTACCGCCTGGCTGCCGTCGGGGACCATCACCACGCTCTGGCGCCACCACACGAAGACGGCCAGAGCGATCAAGAGCAGCCAGAAGTGCGGCCCGAACACCATCAACCCCAGGTCCCCGACCACCGGTATCGCGCCCAGCGACACCATAGCCACGATGCCAACCACGACGAACACCAACAACAAACCTATCGGCAACAACCGCCAGAAAAGCGACTGCCGGTTCGGGATGACTACCGGCGAAATAACGTTGACGAACTCCCCCGAATTGTTCTGTGTGGGGAAACTGCGGTTGAGGATCTCCGAGGCTTCGGAGAGCGAGGCTGTCTGCTGCTCGATCTGGGTCCCCGCCGTCCCGCCGCGCTCCCGCGCCGAGAGGAAGTCTGCCGAATTTACCTCGAATTCCCCGAACTGATCTTCCTGGGCCTCGTCTACAGCTTTCCGCGCCCGCTGCCGTACCTTCGCCACCTGTCACCCCGTAACTCTATCGCGAACCTGCCAGCATCTCCCCCAAACAAAATCATACTACAGGGTTGGCACAAGCATAACTACTTAAGCACTGAGAAATACGCCGCACCCAATTCCCCGGGACTCAGGACGGCTTATCGACCCACTCGGGCTCGGGTGTGATCTCTGGTTCCGGTTCCGCACCGGGACCATCTAACCCGGTAGAACTCACCGTCATGAGCGGGCGCACCGTCATCTCGCGGTCGCAGACGGCCTGGCACGAGAGCCGCACCTCGCCGAGTAGATCCCGGCTCTCCAGCACCTCTAGCTCGGCCTGGGTCATCTTCTCCGGCTCGCCTTCGAGGTACTCGATGCGGCAGGTGGTGCATTTGGCGTAGGCCCCGCAACGATGCAGGATGTCTACCCCGGCGTCCTGCTCTATCGCCAGGACCAGCCGCTTGCCGTCCTCGACATCGAACTCTCCTACACCTTCTACTTCTAGCTTGGGCACGCGGGCCTCCTTATCCGGTGGACGGGCTTCAGGTTGCCACAACCGAAGGGTCCGCACAACCTGCCCGCCTTTCGGCTTTTGTTCCCCCCGTGAAAAAGCCGGGGCGTATGTTCTAAACTGACGCTCCCGGCAAGAGATAGGAGCGTTGGCCATGGACTACAAGCCGCCTTCCATAAAAGTAGATAAACCGTGGGGACGCTTCGAACAGTACACCCACAACCTACCGTGTACGGTCAAGATCATCACGGTCTCACCCGGTGGCGTCCTTTCCCGCCAGTACCACGACCAGCGCGACGAGCTCTGGGTCGTGCTGGACCCTGGCGCGAAGGTGGAACTCGACGATAGCGTAGTCCACCCCGGCGTCGAGGAGAAGCTCTTTATTCCCCGCGGCACGGTACACCGGCTCTCCTGCGTCGGCGAAGAGCCGGTCCGGATTCTGGAGGTCTCTTTCGGGGAGTTCGACGAGAACGACATCTTCCGTCTCGAAGACGTCTATGGCCGCACGGGCCCGTAACGCGCGGACTGGCACTTTCGTCCCATCCCCCGAGTGGAGACCAAATCTCCGCGAAGGTAGTTGAAAGCGGACGATGAACCGCGCGGATAGGCCCGGCTATTATTCCCGGGAAGACTTCTGGGGCGCGCTGCGCGGCGTGTGGCTCTCCCCCGGAAGGTTTTTCAGGGAACTGGACCCCGATGGGGGGTTCTTCCGGCCCGGCCTCTTCGCGACGCTGGTTCTCTACCTAAACCTGGTGCTGGAAGCCGTCCTGCAGGCGGCCTGGACCCGGGAGTTCGAGTACGCCTTGCTGTACGCGCCGCTGCTCGGGCTCGTGGTCGCGCTGGTGCTTGGTCCGCTGTTGGTCGCAGGCCTCGCGGCGCTCGCCCTGGTGGTTTTGGATGGCGCCCCTTCACGAGCCAGATTCGGGCCTGCTTTCCGGGCGGTCAGCTACGCGTCAGGCATAGGCATAGTGCTCTGGATACCCTACGGCCCCTTCCTCGCCCTACTCTACGGCTCCTACGCGGCCACCGTGGGTCTTAGATGGACCTTGAACCTAACCTGGAAAAAAGCCGCCGCCGCGGCCCTGATCCCACTTACGGCCCTGGTCTTGATCCTGCTGCTGCTTACCGGCCCCGTCGAGACCTACGAACTTTTCACCAACCCGCCTCAAAGCTAGGGCCTGCGACAACCGCCCCGCGAAAGTAGAAAAAGAAGTCCGGTACCCTTCCTTATAAGGGTGATAGGTGGGGAAAGGGAAAGGAGGAAATAAGAAATATGGGTACCGAACTAGCTATGTTTATACTGCACATAAATTCACGTGTCAAGGTCTTGGGCATCTCATGGGAATCATTCGGAGAGGGATTCGAGTGCGAGCGCGGTAAGCAAGGCTGCCCCGCGGGGCAGGATCTCTTCGTCAAAAGCGAAGGTCGGCGTGTGGAGTCCGGACACGTCTTCCCCGACGCCGAGCCAGACGAAGGCCCCCGGCAGCTTCTCAAGGAAGAAGGCGAAGTCCTCGCCGCCCATCGAGGGGTTCGGGAGTTCCAGGGCATGGTCCTCTCCGAAGAGACCCCCGATCACGCCGAGCGCCCGCCGAGCGCTGTCGGCGTCGTTGACGGTTACGGGGTAGGAGAAAGTGTAGTCTAACTCCGCGTCGCCCCGCATCCCCTGGGCCACGCCCCGGGCCAGTTCTTCGATCCTCTGGGGCATGGTCTGGCGCAAATCCGCGTTGAGGGTACGGACCGTGCCTTTGAGTCGGGCAGTCTCCGGGATAATGTTGAAAGCCGAGCCGGCTTCGATTTCCCCAACCGTAAGCACCGCGGGTTCGACCGGGTCCACCTCCCGGGCGACGATCATCTGAAGCGCCGTTATGACCTGGGCGGAGATCGCCACCGCGTCGGCGGTCAGGTGCGGCATGGCGCCGTGTCCGCCTTTGCCTTTCACCTCCATCTCGAAAGCATCGGCGGCGGCCATGATCGGACCGGGCTTCGTGGCCGCCGTGCCGAATGGCAGCCCCGGCCAGAGATGTAGCGCGAATATGGAGTCCAGCCCGTCGGCGACGCCTTCCTCGACCATGACCCGGCCGCCGCCCCCGCCTTCCTCGGCGGGCTGAAAGATAAACTTGACCGTGCCGTTCAGTCGCTCTCGCATTCCACAAAGGGCGTGGGCCGCGCCGACCAGCATGCTCGTGTGACCGTCGTGGCCGCAGGCGTGCATCTTGCCGTCCGTCCCGGAGGCGAACTCTAATCCCGTCTCCTCGTGGATCGGCAACGCGTCCATATCCGCCCGGAGGCCGACCGTAGGACCGTCTCCCCCACCGGCGAGGGTGGCGACGATGCCGTTCTCGGCCACGCCGGTCTGTATATCCAGGGGGAGCCCGTCGAGCGCGTCGAGGACTTTTTGGGCCGTCTTCTCGGTACCGAACCCGAGCTCGGGCTCCCGGTGAATGTCGCGTCGGAGGGCGACGATCCTCTCCGCGAAATTTTCTTGGACGCGTTGTATGAGGCCTTCGAACTTCTGGGCTGTTTCCATCGGCCCTCCTCTCGCCGGAACCTTTCGGGGCGCCGTCCCTGCGGCGCATGGAAAAGTTACCACATTATGTAAGGGTATCCCTCTGCCACTAGGGCCATACCGCTGGCTCTGTCGGCAGGTAGCCGGGATCGAAGCGCTCCAGTAACTCCTCCGGAGAAGGTGTCTCTCCGGGTTCGGCGAGGCCGAGTGAGGAGACCATCCAGCCGCGAACTTCACCGGCTCCTTCGCCAAGCGCCGCGCGGTCGGCGAGCGTCACCGCGCCGTGACGTTTCGCGAGCCGCTGTCCGTCGGGGCCGATCACGAGCGGCGCGTGGACGTATCCCGGGGCTTCTATGCCGAGCCACCGGGCGAGCAAGAGCTGCCGGGGGGTCGAGTAGATCAGGTCCGCGCCCCGCACGACCTCGCCAACTCCCTGGTTCGCGTCGTCCACGACCACGGCGAGCTGGTAGGAAGGCGTGCCGTCGTTTCGCCGGACCACGAAATCGTCCACCTCGTACTCGTGGGCCCCGAGCAGGAGGTCCTCGAAAGCTATCCGGCTCCCTTCCCCCCGAACCCGCAAGGCGGGCGGTCGTCCGGCGGCCTCCCGGGCCGCGCGTTCGGCTTTCGTCAGTTTCCGGCAGGTGCCGGGATAGCGGTCGGCGGCGGAGATACCATGCGGCGCGGAGACGGCGGCCCGGATCTCCGCCCGCGTGCAATAGCACGGGTAGAGCAACCCGTCGCCATCGAGCCGCGAGATGGCCTCCTCGTACAATCCCGCGCGTTCGGACTGACGCACCACCGGCCCGTCCCATTCGAGGCCCAACGCCTGTAGGTCCGCGAGTTGCGCTTCCTCCACGCCCGGCCGCACCCTCGAACGGTCCAGATCCTCCATCCGCACCAGGAACCGCGCCCCGGCGGAGCGGGCAAACAGCCACGCCAGCAGCGCCGTCCGCAGGTTTCCTACGTGCAGCGGCCCCGTAGGACTCGGCGCGAAACGTCCATCAGCATTGGTGTTGCGTTCTCCGACCACTACACAGAGAGTCTACCGGCTACGAAATTTCTTCCAGCCGCATCCTACCGCGAGTGCTACCGCGAGTGCTACCGCGAGTGAACGCGCTCGAACTCGGCGTCGAAACGCTCCCACAACTCGTCCTCGGTAATGCCCAGGCCCACCGCGTCGCGCACGAGCTCGGACAATCGCCCGTTGAACGCCTCCAGCTTATCCTCCCGGGCCACGTCCGCCACGCCCTCGGAGATTACCGTTCCCACGCCGGGGCGGCTCTCTATCATCCCGGACCTCTGCAACTCGCTGTACGCTTTGACGACCGTGTTGGGGGCGATGGCAAGCTCTTTCGCCAGCGCCCGAACCGTTGGCAGCCGGTCCCCGGCCTCTAGGCTTCCCACCCCGGCGGCATGCCGGACCTGGTCCACGATCTGCACGTAGATCGGCACCCCACTACCCGTGTCCACCTTTAACCATGGCGCCGCCATATCTTGTCTCCCAACTTTGTTTTATAAAAGCAGCACAAGTATACAAACTATCCGGCCGGGGGTCAAGTTCGGGAGTAACCTACGGACTACGGGTAGTTCAGGGCATCCACACTTTGCCGGGCTTTTCGGCGGGAAGGGAGGAGAGGACTACTTTCTTTACCCCCAGACGCCAGAGCTCCCGGGTGACGACGGCGGCGGCGGCCATTGGTGGGCCGGGTTGTACACCGGTTACGAGCGCCGCCCGCCCGGCGTGTTCCGGGACGCTTCGCAGCGAACCCCGGGCGAGGGCCGCGGCGAAGGCCTTCGCGGTAACGGTTTGGTCCAGGGCCACCCCGGTGAGTTCGGAGAAAACTTCGGGACGATGGACGTGTTCGTCGTTCAGGGGCTTACCGAGGGACGTTATGTTGCCGACCGCTATGACCAGCGTCGCCGAGTCTGGCAGCAGGGGTTCGTGATCGGCGGTTCCTTTGAGAGGGCGCCGGCGGGAACCGTCGGATTCGACCAGGGTAACGCCCGCCAACTTCCGCAGGGCCGGGAACCAGGCGGGGTCCAACCCGGCCACGCGGTCCTTCGAAATCAGCCCACTCCCGGCTACGATCGCACCAGCCCCAGGATCGGACAGGGCCCGCCGCACTTCTTCTTCCAGCCCGGCGACGTCTTCAGAGGTTACTATCGGCCCGATGCCGGAGGCCTCGTCGAGAAACATCTTGGTCGTGGGCGCGACGATCACGGTCATCCCCTCGCGGGTCAACCCGTCCGCGACGGCGGCGATGGCGCTGGATTTCCCGCCCGCGCCGGCGAACGCGACGACGCTATCTTTGGAAATGCCGAGCGCCCTATGTAGCATCAAAAGCTTTCATCTCCTCGTTTGGAGGTTGGGGACGATACAGAGCCCTGGTCAACCCTCATCTATCTTACAGTAGAAGGAAGAGCAGTGTGCTTTATGTTATCTTGGGTACGAAAAGTTCGGCGAACTTGACCTGGACGCGCGGCGGACGCGCCAGCGGGTATATCCGTGGCAGCCGGGCGGAATTTGTAGGATTATTCAGGTAAGTTTCGGGGTATTCAGACACGGAGCGTTTGCAGGATGTCAGAATGAAGTCTATCAGGCAGGCAAGAAAGGAGCGTCGGTGACAGAACAACGAGAACGGGTCGCGGAATTCGCCCAGGAGTTGAGGGATGGACCGGAGCCCTCGGACCGGAGCGTAAAAGAGATAGTCGATGTTCTCCGGCCGCAGGTTCAGGAGCTCGTCAACCGGCAGGTCGAGTTGGCGAAGGCGGAGCTCGCGCCCGTAGGCAAACAGGCCGGGGTGGCTGTGGGTTTGATCGTCACCGGTGCGGTATTTCTGCTGCTATTCCTGGTTTTCTTCTTTTTGAGCGGGATGTACATCATGGAAGCGGCGGGCTTTCCGCTGTGGGCCGCTGCGGGGATTACGACCGTTATATTGCTCTTGATCGGCGGGATACTCGCCGGGGCCGGCGCCGGTATTCTCCGTAGCCTGGACCCCAAACCACACCACACCATCAGGACGTTCCAGCAGAACGTCAACTGGATAAAGGGGCAGTTCAAGTCATGAGCGAGATACCGGAGCGCATGGAAAGAGAGATGTTCGAGATCCGGAGCCGCATGGCGCCGGACGTGAGGGACCTCAAACAGCACGTTAATCCCCAGGCCGTGGGTAAAAAGGCGAAAAACCGGATAAAGGACGCCGCGATCGGCTTCGGCAAAGGTCTTTTGAACTCGGCAAAGGCCCAGGTCGGGCTCGCCCAGGAGGCGGGCCAGAAGCGGGACCCCTCGCCCCTGACCGAAGGCGTAAAGCGTGACCCCCGGCCACTGATCATACTGGCCGTTCTGGTCACGGCGGTGCTGATGGTAGCCCGCAAAGCGACCAACGGCCGGGACGGGTAGGCAAAAACCTGGTCCACGTTCACTTTCAACCCGTAGGCGGGGCCGCCGGGGACATGACGCTCGCAAGCCTGGTCGCGGCCGGCGCCCCAACCCAACGAATATCCGGAGCCCTCGAAAGCATGGGCGTTCCCTTCTCGCTGGAGACCGAAGAAGCTCAGGTAAGCGGCGTTGGGGCGCTCCGGGCGCGGGTCTCTTATCCCGAGGAACACGCCCACCGCACGTTCCGGGACATCCGGCGTCTTATCCAGGATGCCGGCCTGCCTTCCCGGGTCTCGGAGAGGTCCGTGGAGGCGTTCCGGCTGTTGGCGGTGGCCGAAGGCGCGGTCCACGGTCGCCCCCCGGAAGAAGTTACCTTCCACGAAGTAGGCGCGGTGGACTCGATAGTAGACGTGGTGGGCAGTTGCGTGGCCCTGGACCTCCTCAATATAGAAACCATTAGCTGCGGACCGTTGCCGATGGGAAACGGCGTCGTCCAGGCCGCCCACGGTCCCCTACCAGTGCCCGGCCCCGCAACGCTAGAGTTACTGAAAGGTTGCCAGGTGCGCTGGACGGAGGAACCGCACGAAATGACCACCCCGACCGGCGCCGCCCTGATGCGCGCCTTTACCGGCGGCGGGTTCACCGAAGCAGCCCCCCCAATGACCGTAACCGGCATCGGCTACGGGGCAGGAAGCACGCGCTTTCAAAGCGCGCCGAACCTGCTGCGCGCCGTGGTCGGGGAGCTGGAGGGTCCGGAAGGAGAGCTAGAGCTCCTGGAGGCGAACGTGGACGACGCCCCGGGAGAGTTGCTCGGGTCCGCGGTAGGGCGGCTCCTGGAGGCCGGGGCTCCCGACGCGTGGCTGGAGCCGATAACGATGAAGCGCGGCCGCGGGGCTTACAAAATCTGCGCCCTGGTCCGGGCGGGAGAACTAGAGGACTTCGCCCGGCTTCTGATGCGTGAAACCGGAGCCCTGGGAGTCCGGAACCACCGGGTCGGTCGCACGGTGGCGGATCGTCGGTTGGTCCAGGTAGACCTTTTCTACGGAAAATGCCGGGTGAAAGTCGGCAGCCTCGACGGGGAAGACTTCGTCGTCTCCCCGGAATACGAGGACGCGGCCCGGATCTCCCGCGAAACCGGATACTCCTTGCCGCGAGTTTACTCAGACGCCAAAAGCGCCTTCCAAGACCAAAAAGAATAGCGGCAAGAAAGAGGGCCGGAACACAACCGGCCCTCAAGGTCTTTCTTCAGGTGAAGACTACTCGGTGGTTACGTTCTCCGCCTGGGGACCTTTCTTGCCCTGGGTCGCCTCGTAGGAGACCTTGGCGCCCTCGTCGAGGGATTTGAACCCGCTACCGGATATGCCGGTGTAGTGTACGAAGAGGTCCTCGCCACCGTCGTCCGGAGAGATAAAGCCGTAGCCCTTCTCGTCGTTGAACCACTTAACCGTTCCTTGGGCCATTTAGAGCGCCCGCCTTTCTTGTTCCGGGCCAGCAAACCGTACGCCGTTTGCCACGGTGCAAGGGTTTGTCCCGACCCTTTTTCAGCTACGGCCCGATTTTATTACATGGAAACGAAGATTTCCGCGTCCCCGGGCATCGGCTGTCCGGGTCCTACCTGACCCATTCCGGAAAGCCGGATTCGAGTAGTTCGGCGCAGTCCTTGTAGACTTCTATCGCGCCGGCCTCTTTGAGGTCTTCCTTGCTGAACGCGCCCCCGGTCAGCACCCCCACGCACCGGATGCCGGCGGCCTTCGCCGACTCGACGTCCCAGATCGCATCGCCCACGGCCACCGCTTCCTGGGCCTCGACACCAGATTTCTCCAAAGCCAGCTCGAAAATATCCGGGGCGGGCTTGGAGTCCTCCACGTCGCTGGAGTTGACGATCCCGGAGATCTTGTCCTCAGCCTCCAGCATGTCCAGTGCGCGTTCTAGCTCGTCCGGCTTGGCGCTGGTGGCGAGCCAGACCCCGTAGTCCAGCTTCGAGAGCGAGTCTATGAGCTCTTTCGCCCCGGGGAGTGGGTAGGCGCGCTTCTGCAACTCTTCGTAGTGCTCGGAGTGCAAACCACTCACCTTCTCCGCAGCCTCCTCGTCGTCGCCCACGAGCTCGGAGATAAGGAGTTCCGAACCTTTGCCGATCTTCGGGTGTATCTCGACCCGCGGCGCCCGGTACCCGACCTCTTCCAGCGCCCAAGCCCACGCCTCGACGTGCAGGTAGTTGGTGTCCATCAGCGTCCCATCAACGTCGAGTATTACCGCTTTCGTCAAGCCTCAGACCTCCTCGTCCGAACGATTCATAACATAGAATAAGCACATGGAAGAAACTAGAAACCAAACGCTTCAGCCCTCCGGCGCGACCGGGACGGAGTATACCCACTCCATCGAAAACCCAGTCCCCAACCATTACGGGGACCCGCTCGCCGAATACTCCGCGTTCGGGCACGGCGCGGCCCTGGTCGAGACGGGCCGGCGCATCCTGCGGCTCTCGGGCAAAGACCCGACCGGGATGCTAAACGCCATCCTGACCAACGATGTGCCGAAAGAAGACCAGCGGGGTGTGTACGCCACCCTACTGGACCCGAAGGGCCGCGTACAGGCCGACCTCCGCGTGCTCAAGGCCGACGGCGCGGTGCTGGTCCTCACCGAACCCAAAGGGACGGACGCGGCGCGGGCCATTCTGGGCCGTTACGCGCCCTTCTCCCGGGTTACCGTGGAAGACCTCTCCGGCTCCGGGCCTCCCTGGTCGGCCCTCGGACTCTACGGTCCGCAGGCCGCGGAGCTGCTCGGTTGCCCGGAGTTGGAAGAACATGAGGCCCGCGCCGTGGACGTAGGCAACACCGCTGTTATAGCCGTCGGGGTCCGGCATCCGGTCGCCGGGTACGATCTGGTCGGGCCGGCGGAAGACCTACTCAAGGTCCGTCACACCCTGACCGGCAAGGGCGCCGTGGAAGCAGGGCTCCACGCTTACGATACCATCCGAGTCGAAACCGGAACCCCCCGCTTCGGCCCGGACATAACACCCGAAAACTTCCCCGCCGAGGCCGGAATCCTCGACCGGGCCGTCAGCTTCTCCAAAGGCTGCTACCCCGGCCAGGAGACCGTCGCCCGGATGCACTACCGCGGCCACCCCAACCGCTCGCTGCACCGCCTCGTTGTAGAAGGCGAACCCCCAAGACCCGGCGCCCCGATCCACCAAAACAACAAACAAGTCGGCAAGATAACCAGCGTCGCCCCGCTACCGGTAAGCGACCAAACCCTGGCTTTGGGCTACCTCCACCGCAACACCGATCTGAACGAGACTCTGAACGCCGGAGAAGCCTCGATAAAAATCTGTCCAAAGTAAGGGGCAGTGGACTTCGTGGTTCGTGATCGAGGAGGGGTCGGAGCGTAGCGGGGTTTGGAAGGAGAGATTAAAGTAGGGCTTTAGAGTGTCGCTGTTTGAAGTACAATTAGCAAAGAAGCGTACAAGAAGGAGTCTGTAGTGGACGCGCCACGGAGATTCGGGCCACAAAACCTAACTTATGGGTCCGACGACCCGGAGTCGCGGGAGAAGCTGCGTGAGTTGATACTCTTTGTGTCCGAGCGATGCCAAAACGATGGTAGCTTTGGAGTAACGAAGCTCAACAAGGTCCTCTTCTACGCGGATTTTTTCTCCTTCGCCAAGTATGGAGAGTCGATCACCGGTATCTCCTACAACAAGCTGCCTTACGGACCGGTACCAACTGCCGCAACAACGGTACGCTCGCAAATGGAGGCTGAAGACGAAGCCTTCCTAACCAAGCAAGGATACAGTCCATACCAGACTCACCGACTAATACCTCGCAGAGAGGCCAACCTGGACCTCTTCAAAGCCCGGGATATTGCCCTAGTAGATGGCGTGATAGAGGCATTGGCAGACCTCAGTGGACGGCGGGTGAGTGAACTGTCGCACGGCCGGGCATGGGAGTCGGTAGCCGACTTCGAGCGCATCCCTTACGAGGCAGCTTTCGTAGACGATACTCCACTCACAGAGGTCGACGTCGCCGCCGCGCACGAGATGCTAGATGAGTTCGAGCACTTCGACAGCACGCGGGACTAGGATAACGAAATTTACCGTACGCTGGTAGAGAGTGTCCTATTCAACAAGCAACGCCAGCACCTAACACAACGTTACCCACGAGCGGCTTCCGCTTTGGACGGTCTCGCTTTCGCCATAAGCCGTAATGCGGAGATGTTTGACGAGGTGCCTGGGAGACCGCCTTACAGAATAGCCCAGAGCTATCGGACACAAGGCGGCGGCCAGAGCACAGTGCCCAAGCTGAGAATCGCCTTCCGCGTACTGGACGAAGATCGGATAGAGCTTTGTGCGGTTGCTGCCGAGGATTAGACTTTGAGGGTCCTCAAACATTGCTTCACCGCCGCGGCTCCAATGCTAAGCTGAAGAGCATGATGCCACCCGAAGACTGCACCGGCATGGAAGATGTCCGCGAAGCCATGGATACATTGGACCGGGAGATAATCCACCTTATCGGCCAGAGGTCCGGCTACGTGCGGGCGGCGGCGAAGTTCAAGACCGGAGAA
>JBARZM010000299.1:0-12813 GCA_049650095.1 Rubrobacteraceae bacterium
GGGGTCTCCCCCTTCGGCGGCCGGCAACGGCTCGTTGGCCACCAGCTCCGACTGCGCCACCAGCCTCGCCGGGGTGTCGAGCGGCTCGACCTCGTACAGGATGGCGGCGACCGCGCGCTGGGCGAACGAGACGAGCCGCGTCGAGGAGATGCGCACCGCCTGCCCGGCCGGAGATACCCACTCGACCCGCCGCAGCAGGGTCCCGGCGCGGAGGTCGAGGATGCGCTCGTGGTGGCGCAGCCGCCCGTAGCGGACGTCGAACGGCTCGTCGTCCACGAGCAGGCGGATGACCTTGCCGTTGGTGACGTTGACCAGCGCCTGCCCCGCCTCCGGGTAGCCGTAGCCGCCCTCGGGGTAGGGAAGCGGGCGCGTCTCGTAGAAGCTGTTGAGGTACGTGCCCGGCAGGCCGTGGGGCTCGCCCTCCTCCAGGTTCGCCCGCAACCCGATGTGCCCGTTGGAGAGGGCGAAGATCGACTCGCTCTGGGCGAGCACGGAGAGGTCCAGCTCGGTCTCGTGGATTGTCCACGGCTCACACCTAAAGCAGCGGTGCTGAATCATCCGTCCTCCAGCGCCCCGGCCGCTTTGGCGGGGGCCGTCGTCAGCCCTCCGGGTACCATTCCTGGCGCCAGCCGATCATCTTGCCCACCTCTTGCGACTGGGTGTCCACGATCTGCCGGCCGAGACGCTTTATCTCGGGGTCCTCGCTCTGCATGAGGGCCACGCTCGCCATCTCTATGGCCGAGGCGTGGTGCGGGATGTTCGAGTCTATGAACGCCCGGTCGAACGGTTGCTGCCCGGCGAGCTCGTCCGGCGTCAACATCGCGAACGTGGTCCGCTCCGCCGGGTTCGGCGTGGTCGCGACCTCGGAGGAACCGAAATTCTTCTCCTTTATGGAGCTCAGTTCTTCCACCTCGTTTTGCTGGGCGGAGATCATCTCCTCCGCCAGTTGCCGGACCTCCTCGTGCTCCCCGTTCTCCCGGGCGACCTTCGCCATCTCTATAGCCGCCTGGTGGTGGGCGGCCATCATGTCCACGAACCGCTCGTCGGAGTACTCTTTCTCTACTATCAACTCCGCGGGGGCCGTCCCGCCGGAACGTTCCTTCTCCATGCCAGTTCCTTTCCGTCGACTCTCTGACTACCGGGCTTTCGGAACCTATTGTATACCCTACCCTCGTACCCTAAAACGTCCACCAGAGTGTAGCCTACCCGGTGCTATTACGCCCAAAAGTCTTGCATACGGGGCTGAAGGCTCTCTGGGCGCAGCCTGAGCGTAACACGGCCGTCGTTCACGGGCGCTCTCCCTTATCCTGGAGGTGCTCCTCCGTGGTGTGCGGGCGGTTCTCCCGGCCCGCGTGGCCCACCCGCTCGCCGCGCGCCTCTCCTACCCGCTCCAGCCCGAACTCCGCCGGAACAGTTTGCCGGCCCCGCACCGCTTTCGGCATCGAGAGGACGAAGACGCCGTTGTCGTAGGTCGCGTTGGCGAGAGGGCCGTCGACGGCTCCGGGCAGTTCGACCTCGCGCTCGTACGGTCCCACGGTCCATTCCGCGAGGAGCAACTCGCGCTCGTGCTGGCGCGGTCCCCGCTCTTCGCCCCAAATTTTTACGTTGGCCCCTTCGATGGAGACAGAGATGTCACCGGGTTGGAGCCCCGGCATCGGCGCGGCCACCACGACGTGGTCGTCGGTTGCGTGGACCCTCACCGGGATGCGTTGTTGTCCGATCATCAAAGATTCCTCTCTCGTCGCGTCTTCTACCAGGGCGGAGTGTACCCTCTGTACGCTTCCCGCAAGCGCCCACGAGGTCCACGATCCATCGCGCAACGGACCCCCGAAGGCGGCCCCGCGGGGAGTCAACGCTTCTCCGGCCGTAGCTCTCCATCATCGAAAAGCCGGGAGGTATCGGGCCGGGTAAAGAGGTTCAGGGCCCGGTCGGCGGGCACCGGCGTCCGTTCGAGGTTGGAGCCCAACTCATGGAGGTAGACCTCCTTATTTCTCCCGGCGATGTTCCGGCCGTATAGCTGAAAGCCGGATGTGGACCGCGCTCACTCCCGGGTCCCGAACACCAGCCAGGAGCCCTTCATGCCCGTACCGTCACCGCCAAAGCCCCTGCCGGGCACAACCTTCACCAGAGGGTCCCCTTCGCGCGCGAACTCTTCGAGGGACTCGCCGGCATCCCCGGAGTGGGCCACGAAGACGACCCCGCGCTCCCCGGCGATCTCTCCCTCCGACCCGCGCCGTCCCTCCTCCTCGGCCACGGCCTCGGCGAGAAGCTTCTCTCTTTCCCTCGCTTCCTCCCACAGCGTTTGCCTCTGGGCCTCGGCCTCCGCCTTGCGGGCGGTGTCCTGCCGGCGCCACTCCTCGTGATGCTCCTCGACCCTCTGCAGTATCCTCTCGATCACCGAAATCCGTTCTTCGCCCATCGATTTTCCTTTCCACGCCGTCGTTTCCTGACGCGTCTTTGCCTATCGACTCCACGGAACGCTACAGCGCGAAGCCCCGCTACGGAGGCTCTCCACGGGGTCGAAGGGATGAAAGGGTCCGATGCGTTCGTTCGTCGGGAGAGTAGGGAAAAGTAGTACGACTCCCGACCTCCCGGTAGTGATCGGCCGGATCCCGCGGTACTTGGCCGCGTGGCGTCGCTTCGGGACCTCGCGTGCCCGGTCCTCCGGGCGTCATCGGGAGTCCGCGACCGCTCCTGTTCACGACTTCATCCTTCCTCTCGATGCTTTCATTCTCCGGTATCCACACTCCTCCCGCGTCCTTTTCTCCCGACGGACCCCGGGCGTGGGAAGAAAGCTGGCGTATTCGCCGCGTAGCGGGCATACTCCTCGCCGAACTCTTCCCGCACCTCCCGCTCCTCGCGCCGGGCCAGCCGCACGTACATCACGCCCAGCACCGGGAACATGACCAGCGTGACCAGCGTCGGCCACTGCAACAGGAACCCGGCCATGATGAGGATGAACCCGGCGTACTGGGGGTGGCGCATGTGGGCATATGGACCGGTGGTGGCGAGCCGGTGTTCGCGCTGCGCCCCGTAGAGCACGCGCCAGGACGCCGAGAGCAGGATGAAACCGCCGCCGATCACCACGAGGCTCAGGATGTGTATCGGGTTGAGGTGCGGGTTGCCCTCGAAGCCCAGTAGTAGCTCCCAGAGGTGTCCGTTGTCGTGCGAGTACAGGTTCGCTCCCGGATAGCGGCTCCCGAGCCAACCGGAGAGCAGGTAGATCGTGAACGGGAAGCCGTACATCTCCGTGAACAGCGCCACCAGGAAGGCCGAGAACGCGCCGAACGACCGCCAGTCGCGCTTCGTTCGCGGGCGAGTAAAGCTGAAGGCGAAGATTACGAACACCGCCGAGTTGATGATGACCAGCGGCCAGAGACCGTAGGCGGGTGAACTCATCGCTCCCCACCCTCACTGCTTACGTCCTTCTCATCGGCTTCCTCCGCGTGCCCACCGTGCCCCGCGTGCATGAACAGGTGAAACACGACGAACAGCCCGATCAAGGCGTACGGCACGTAGCCGGAGAGATGCACCCTGTGCTCCGCCACGAGGAAGTAGCCGGCGACGGCGAGGGAAGCAAAGAGTAGCAAACCCGTCCGGGAGCGCAGGAAAGCGGTTATCGCGCACCACCCTGTTCCGCCGGCCACTCCCGGTAGAGGTCGGCCCGGGTGGCCGGCAGTTGGCACACACCGTTCTTATCCGCCTTGCTGAAGAGGGTCTGGACCACCCCGATCCTACCTTTGGCGAACGCCCGCGCGCACGCCGCCATGTACAGCCGCCACACCCGGTAGGTCTGCTCGCCGGCCAGCCGCGCCGCTTCTTCGTGCCGGGACTCCAGACGCCGGACCCAGTGCCTGACCGTGAGGGCGTAGTGCTCGCGCAGACTTTCCAGGTCGCGCGTCTCGAACCCGGCGGCCTCGGCGTACCGCAACACCTCCGCCGGCGTCACCAACTCCCCGTCCGGGAAGACGTAGCGCTGGATGAAGGAGGTCCTGGGACCGAGCGCACTCGCCACCGCCCGCGCCGGAGCGGAGAGCCGAGAGAGGGTGACGATGCCGTGGTTCAAGAAGAGCCCGCCGGGACGGAGCAAGCGGTGGGCTTCGGCGAAGTAGGCCGGTAGCTTCGCGCGTCCGACGTGCTCGAACATGCCCACGCTGACCACTTTGTCGAAGGTGATGTCTTGCGGAAAGTCCCGGTAGTCCCGCACCTCGACGCGGCACCGGTCGTCCAGGCCGGCTTCGCTGATGCGGCGGCGGGCCAGGGCCGCCTGGGGTTCGCTGAGCGTGATCCCCGTGGACCGCACACCGTAGTTCTCGGCGGCGTAGATCGCCAGGCTCCCCCAGCCGCAGCCGATGTCCAGCAGGCTCTCGCCGGGCTTGAGACGCAGCTTGCGACAGATGAGATCCAGCTTGGCCTCCTGCGCCGCGTCTATATCCTCCGTGCCGGTCGGGAAGTAGGCACACGAGTAGACCATGCGCCGGTCCAGCCACAGCGCGTAGAAGTCGTTTCCGGCGTCGTAGTGGGAGCGAACCGCCGCCGCGTCCCGTTTCCGGGAGTGGCGCCTGCCGGTGAAGCGAGCAGTCCCGCTACCGTTGTCCTCCGGCAGGTCGTCGTCGGGCAGGGCGCGCAGCCGGGACACGAGACGCGCCAGCACCGCCGGAGAGCGGAGCCGCGCGGAGATTCCGCCGGGCAGGATCGTCGCGGCCTCCTCCATGTCCCCCTCGATATCGAAGTCGTCGCGCAGGTACGCTTCGCCGAGCGCGAGCTCCGTGGGCGGCAGGAGCATGCGCCGGAGCGCCCCCGGACGACGTAGCACCAGGGTGAAGGGAGGCTCGTTGCCCGCTCCCGGCGCTTCCACCGCACCGTCCCAGAGCCTCACGGCGAACGTCCGTTCGGCCGGCGGGCCGAAGAGGTCCGCCAGTATCGCGCGGGAGACTGTTGCCGCCGGATCCGCGGCGGGAATGGGCTGAGCTACAGTCCGTGTCATGTCCCGCTCTTCCCGTGGGTCCCGGTCTCTCCCGGCCCGCCGTTTTGCCGCGCCGTGCTCCAGCCCAGCCTGTTGTACAGCGGGCAGTAGCCGGTGATGCCGGTGAAGACGAAGTCCGCTCCCAGCAGGATAAACACCGCTCCGGTCGCCCAGGCGAATACCGAACCCGGGGCGGTCAGCAGGTAGGCGAGCCCGATGAACGCCAGGATGGCGCCCCCTATGATCCGTACCCATCGCTCGGCCGACCCGACGTTCTTTACCCTGCTTGTCTTTTGCATCGACGGTCTCCTTCCGGTCGCGGGTCTAGAAATTCCAGACCCCGAGGACTATCAGCACCACCAGCGCGATCATTGGTATGCAGCACAGGGCCATCAGGCCCCAGTGCTTCCAGTGGCCGCCGCCTTCTGCCTGTCCCTTCTCCTGTTCTTCCCGGTTCCGCTGTTTCATCTCACCTTTCCGGAGGTAGCGGCGCTCCCCTCTCCGCCGGCGGGTCGCTGGCGGCGCATGCGCTGTATCAGGAGAACGCTGACGACGAAGATCACGAACTGCATCGCCGGCAGCACGCTGTCGAAGTCGACACCCTCTTCGAAGCCGTCGTTGGGGATGAACCACGGGTGCAAGTTGCCGTTCATGAAGTGGAGGGAGATGGCCAGAATAGCGCCGGAGAAAGCGGCCAGCGCGGTGACGGCCAGCACCGCGTAGTGCGCGGTCCAGGGTATGCGCTCGAAGCGCAGCCCCCAGAGCAGAGCGGCCCCGATCAGGCCGATGCCGAGGAGCAACTCGCCGTACGCGATCGCCACGCCCCAGAACGTGGGGGCGGGGACGACCACCGCGTCGAGGACGCTCTTGAACCAGTCGGGAGCGTCCTGGGAGGCGGCGGACAACTCCTCGCCGAACGCCGGGATGAAGCCGCTGAAGAGCTTGGCCAGCCCGGAGAAGAGCCATTCGTAGCCGATGATGCCCTGGATGAACAGCAGGCCAACCAGCCCGAGGCGGCCCTGGCCGACCATCTGGTGCGCGCCGGGGTAGTTCGCCGCGGCGGTTCCATTATGGTTGTTCGCCGTAGGGTCGCTCCCAACCTCGGAATTCAATTTATTCGCCATAACGTTGCTCCTTTCATTGGTTTTTTCCGACGCCTCGTCGCTCCCAACCTCAGACTACATAGCGGTCGAATTCCCCGTAGGTCTCGCGGATCTTCCCGCGCGGCAGGCTCAGCGCGACAAGCGCGACGCCGACGGCGACGCTGCTCACGGTCGAGGCCGTGGTGGAGCCGTCCAGGATGAACGGCATCACCACGAACCAGGCGCCGAAGAGGACGTTGACGAAGCGGGCTGACCGGCCCACCTCCGACAGCGCGATCAGGGCGACCGTCGCCACCAGCGCCCCGACGATGCTGGTGCTGTTGGCCGCGCCACCCGTGATGCCGAGTACGGCGGGGGAGGCCATGAGCCAGACGCCCAGCGCCGTGCCGACGAGCAGGTTCCAGGGCAGCCCCGTACCCCACACCGTCGCCGCGGGAGAGACCACGTCGGGCCGCGTGCGGCTGGTGGCGTCGGTGCTCTCTTCTAGCGTGCCACCCAGCCAGAACACGCGCCACGCCGACTGTCCCTCGCGCTTGGCGCGCACGAGGAAGAGCGTCGTCGCCACGACCTCGTCGAGGGTGAGGGCGACCATGATCAGCATGAACAGCGCGATGATCAGGCAGACGGTGCACCAGTTGCCGACCGCCACCGGCTGCAGGATGATCAGGGCGACGCTGACGACGCCCAGCGGCACGACGAGGATGCCGAAGATCCAGACCATCCAGGGCATGGTGCGCCAGCGCGCGCGGTCGCCCATGAAGCCCATGAGGCCCTCGATGATGTAGGAGAGCGCGCCCAGGCCAGCGTCGGAGACGGGGAAGGCGCGCGAGACGTCTGAGGTGAGCACCGCCCGGGTGCCCGGCGAGAAGAAAGGGTCCCAGATCGAGTCGATGTAGCCGAGCTGGAAGGTGGTCATGTAGCGCGACAGCAGGAAGTTCAGGATGGCGAGGACGATGATCGGCGCCCGCTGCGACCAGGTCGAGGGGTTGTAGGACCAGCCGGGCGGCACGTCGGGACCGGGCAGCATCCGCATGCCCGGCATCCCCGGCATGAGCAGCACGAAGGAGATCACGAGTATGCCGGACAACCAGTCGTTGATGAAGGCGGCCGCCGTGGGCGCCTCGAAGACGAGCGGGGCGAAGAGCAGCCATATCCCGACCAACGTGTTCGCCCACGGCGCCCAGCTCGACCCGCGCGTCAGGGTAATGGTGGCGAAGGTGATGATGAGCGTCCCGCTAACGACGTCGCTGATGGCCAGCCCCGCGTCCTGGTAGTCGAACGAGGCCGGGCTGCTGATCAGCCACACGCCCAGGATGACGGCGGCGAAGAAGTGCGCCCCCGGCGTCGCCAGTCCCATCGCCCTCTCCGTCCCGTGCTCGGCGGGACCGGCGTCCCGTCCGTTCGGGGGATGATTCTCATGCCCGGGCCGGGGGTTATCCGTCACGGGAGTCCTCCCCGCCCGTCCCGGTGGCGTTCGCTGCCTGCACCAGCCGGTCCGGCGGCTCCAGGTCGTTCTCGCGATACCAGCCGAGCGGGTCCGCCTTGAGCGCCGCGACCATCTTCGGCAGCGTCTCGCGCAGCGAGCGCTTCGGCTCCCAGCCAAGCAGTTCGCGGGCGCGGGTGATGTCGAGCGCGTAGTGGTCGTTGGCGCGGTCGATCATCCAGGGGCGGAGGAACGGGTCGCCGCCGGGGATCTTCTCCAGCACGAAGGCTCCCACCTTCGACAGCGGCGCCAGTTGACCGGGGATACTCAACGTCTCCCACGTCTTGCCGCGGATGAGGCGGGCGAGGGTGTGTTGCAACTCGTCGTAACTCAGCGCCTCCGGCTCGCCGATGACCAGCGGCAGCTCGGGAGGCAGCCCGGCCCGGCGCTCGACCACCCGCTCGATCGCGTCCACCAGGTCGTCCATGTGCAAGAACGCCTGGCCGTGCGCGGTACTCCCCGAGTAGAAGTGGCTGGCGAACTGCCGCTCGTAGATGCGCTGGGTCTGGTGCGCCAGCGGGATCGAGTGACACAGGTCGTCGTAGATGCCCGAGATGCGCATCAGGACGGCCGGGGTCTCGCCCCGCTCCTCCCGGATGACCTGCTCGGTACGGACCTTCGATTCGGGATACGCCCAGGTCGGCTCTATCGGCCAGTTCTCGCCGATGAACTCGCCCGGCTCGGCCGGACGATGCACGAGCATCGTGCTGGAGAAGATAAACTGCTCGACCTGGAAGTCGAGGTCGCGCAACCCGCGCAGCAGACGCTTGGTACCGCTGACGGTGATCTCGTCGTACATCGTGCTCGGCCTTCCCAGGAAATCGTAGTAGGCGGCCAGGTGGACCACCGAGGCGACGTGGGAGCCGTGGTGCTCGCGGATATTCGCGAGTCCTTCGAGCACGCTCTCGTCCGAAGTGATCTCGACGGGCACGTACACGCAGCCGGGCGGCGGCGGCCCGGGCGCCTTGCGGTCGAAGCCGACTACCTGATCGAAGCGGCCGGCGAACCGTCGCATGACCGCGTCGCCGATCCGGCCGTTCGAGCCCGTGACGATGATGATGCCGGTGTCAGGTGTCATGGCGATTCCTCCTCCCGGCAAGTACTCGACTTGCCGGTATAGTTGCGGCGGCGCGGCTAGTTACCTATACCGTATTACTCTGTATTGGCGATCCCGGTGCCCCAATACTTGTTCACACTCAATGCCATCAGTCGCTTTCCAGGGAGCGTACGCCCTACCGCGTGTGCACCGGGGCCCGGGGGGCGCCTCCTCGCGGGGCGCCGTTCCCACGGCGTCCGCAGGCGCGGGATGATCCACCGTTCGAGCCTCCACCAGCCCGCCGTATGGCCTCCGCCGGCTGTTGTGGCTCGTCCGAAGCCCCCTCTGCTCGATCGTCCAGTTCTCTACACGGACACCTTAACCTCGGCGTCTGAACCTCACCTGAGGCGAACCTGAGGAAACCCTGAGGACTGTAGCCAGTCATTGCCCCTACGCTGACCGTGCCCGGCGATAAAGCCCCCGACCACCAGCTCCGAGTAGTTGTTCAGCGCCCGCTGGGCCAACACCCCTCCGAGCATGGCCCTGGGCGGCATGTGGGATTACATGGGGTTACATGAGCGCGGCGAAGCCCACCTCCGCCGCGCCGGCCCCACCGGGCGCGGGGGGCCACGGGGACGAAGATAAGGTAGAGGAGGAACTGCCCGAAGAACACCCGGGGCCAGTCGTTGCCCGATCAGCCCGCTGCCAGGAGCGCCAGGACCCCGAGCCTCGGGTACAGCGCCCGGTAGAGGATCGTCAGCGCCAGGACGGCCAAGGTTGCCTGCGGCTGTCGGCGCCGCAACCGCTGGAGGCTCTCCAGCGTGTCCGCGAGGAAACCGGAGAGCTTCGCCCGCCACCCGGGAAAGAGTCCCTCCGTGCTCCCTTCTTCGTCCGCCCTTCCCGGTCCGGGACCTCTCTCGACCATTGCCGAAGGGCTTCCTTACTTGGATCCGCCTTTACGGGCGCCCGGAGGCTCCGCGGCCTCTCCGGACTCATGGGTGAGAGTGTCCCGGACGGCGGGACCTTTCAGATCGTACGAGTCCCGGCGGCGCGGCGTTCGGGGGTTGGGAAAGCTTTTGTCAGGACACCGTGAGCGAGCTGTTGGTCGTGTCCACCAGTTCCGCCCGGACGACGCGCTTCGGCGTAATGCCATTCTCCTTCATTTGCGTCTCCGAGCCCTGCAAGCTCACTACGTTCCTACCTTCCAGGGGATCCAGCACCCAAAGGTCGTCGGGCTGGACGATCAGGACCTCGAAGACCTCGTAGGTGTACTCGTTGCCGTCGGCGTCGGTCAGGTAGACCTCGTCGCCCTTCGTAAGCTTCTTGAGGTCGTAGAAGGCCCGGAAGCTGGGGGTCAAGGGGTAGCCGAGCTCGTGGCCGGCGATGTAGACGTTGGTCTCCTGCTCCCACGGGAGGCCGGTGCCCGGGATGCGTACGGCGGCGTTGACCCTGAGGGCCTCCTCGTCGGGCATAGCGGTGGGTATGGCGGCGCTGTCTATCCGTTGCATCTTGGGGACGGTCAGGCTGAGTGTATTGTCCTCCGGCCCCGCGACAGAGCTGACTTCCGGCTCTTCTACAGTCGTTGCCCTGTTATTGGAGCCGTTGGCGGCGCCTTCTGTAACAGCGCCGTTGAAGTTCTGGGCCACAAAGAACCCTACGAGCGCCAGGCCGGCCACTACCACAGCCAGGCTCGCGACTAAACCGACGGTCTTGCGCAACTCATCAACCTCCTGAATTTTCCGGTTTGCCAATTATCCAACTGATTCTCGAACCTCCGCTTTCTCGCATAAGACCTGTTTCACTCCCCCGTGGAATTGTCCCGTTATTGCGGACGGATTTGCTTGAGGCTACGACTTATTCTCTTATTGTAACCCACTCGCAACTGGACACGGGCTCAACGTGCACCGAGGAGTTGACCATCTCGCTTCTCCTCCTGACAACCCTGAGGAGTGCGTGGATCATCCTCTGGCTCTCGTAGCCCTCCAGAAGGCGAACGTTGCCAGAGCCGCCAGCACTACCAGATAGACGAGCGCGACCGCCAGCTCTCTACCCGTATCGAACCCGCCGGTGAAGGAGACATCCAGGAGCACCTTCATCGGCGTGTAGCCGGGGAGCAGCGTGGCCCACCCGGATACGTTACCGCCCGTAAACATCGGGTCGTTGACCACGCCGAGGTCTATCATCGGAATGAAGAATACCAGATAGGTGCCGCCCAGGGCGGAGAGGAAGGTACCGATGATGGCGCCTATGAAGCCGTAGTGCAGGGCGGCGATGAGGTTGGCGAGCAGGAAGAGACCGGGCTTCTCGGGCCGGAAGTCGATGAGGCTCACGCCCACGGAGATCAAAGTGATCAGGACGCTCATACCGGCGACCATCGCGAGCCGCACCGCCAGCAGGAGCGGCCCGGGGTAGCCTGCTGCCACCAGCCGGCGGTCGGCCTCTCGGCTGGAGAGCATGACGAAGAGCCCCAGCAGCCCCGAGAGGAGGGTTACGGTTATCGGGACCATGATGGCGCCGTGCAGCCGGGCCATGTTGAGCCTTTCGGTGATCGTTTGCCCGCCCTCGGGTACGGTGACCGCGAAGGGCACCTCCGGCGTCACCAAAAAGGAGAGCGTGATGAAGGCGGGCGGCAACAGCACGAGCAGCACGACGAAGAGCGCGTTCCTGAGGTGTTGCTTGACCCCCAGGGTGGCGGCCGTGAGCGCCTGCTGCACCATGGCCTAGCTCCTCACCCGCGCCGCCCGGTAGAAGGCGAACCCCGCCAACGTTCCCGCGACGAGCAGATAGAGAATGACGTAGAGCCAGTGCAGGTCTTTGTGCGGCTCTCCGGCGGTCAGCGCCAGCAAGAGCTCCGTCGGGTAGTAGGTGGGTAGTAGCCGCAGCGCGTCGGCGGTCTCGCCGAAGAGCGGGCTGGCGAGGAAGGCGTCCATCATGAAGAAGAAGACCAGGGCGAACGACCCCTCCAGCTCGCCCGCGATGAGCGAGCCTATGAGGATGCCTACGGCGCCGTAGATCAGGGCTCCCAGGTACATCGCCAGCAGAGTCTGGAACCCGTCTGCCGGGGTGATCCGGGTGAGCAGGACGGCGTAGCTTACGCCGGTGGCGAGCGCGCCCAGGATGGCGACGGTCGCGAAGCGCAGCGCCACCACCTCAACCGTCCCATAACCGGCCCGCACCAGCCGCCGGTCCGCGGCCCGGGCGTCGGTCATCATGAAGAAACCCGTGATCCCGCTAAGAAACGCCGCCGACCACAACGCGCCCAGAGACTCGCCCGTACCCTCGCCGAGCGAGCTCGCGAAGACACTCGCCAACTGGCCCATCGCGTCTCCGAAAGCCAGGATGAGCGCCACGGGGATGGTGAGCAGGAAAACCAGGTTCAAGACGTTGCGGTAGTACTCCCGCACGAACATCCCAAGCGGTACGGAGAGGCGCCGGACGCGGCTAACGCCGGTCATCATCCCCAAGCTCTGTGGGCTCTTCCGACGCATCCTCTCCACCGTTGCCGGTCTCCCGCACGCTCCTGCCGTCGCGGACCCGGTAGATGCGGTCGAAGCGTCCCCGCTCCTCGACGAAATGCGAGACTATGAGGATGCTCTTGCCACCTCCGGCGAGACCTTTTGCTATTTCCCAGAAGCGCAGGTAGGTCTCGTAGTCGAACCCCGAGTAAGGCTCGTCCAGCAGCAGCACGTCAGGGTCGTGCAGAAGCGCCACCGCCAGGTTGAGCTTCTGGCGGCTGCCGCCGCTGAGGTATTCGACGCGGTAGTCATGGTAGCCCCCGAACTCGAGGGCGTCCATCAACTCCCCCTTGCGCCGCGCGATAGCCTTATCTTCCATACCGTACGCCACCCCGAACAGCCGGAAAGTCTCGTCCACCGTGAGCCGGTCGTAGAGCACCGGCTGCTGCGGACAGTAGCCGAGGCCGCCGCTCCGGTAGACCCGGCCCGCGTCAGGCTCCAGGACGCCGGCTATGATCATCATCAAGGTCGACTTGCCCGAGCCGTTCGCCCCGACGATGGCCGAAATCTCCCCGGCTTCAACCTCCATCGAAGCGTCGGTTAGCACCTCGTTGCGCCGGACCAGCGGCCACAACCCCCGCGTCACGTACGTCTTCGCAACGTGCTCGACCTTTATCCGCACTGACCGTCCTCTCTCCATCGGTCGTCTGTCCTCCGGCGCTCCGTACTCTAATGTTTTTATCATACCCCCCAACCCTATATCGAAGCCG
>JBARZM010000300.1:0-5761 GCA_049650095.1 Rubrobacteraceae bacterium
GGCGCTCGCGGCCCTTGTGCCGGATTTGCTCGCCCCTGAAGGCGGGATTCTCGTTTCAAACCCTCGTCGCAGGGATGCGCCACGGTTCCAGGAGATCCTGGAGTCGAGAGGCTTTGCCGCCTCTACGCGGGGCGCAACGGCCCGGCAGGGAGAGAGGGACATAGAGGTATCGATAAGACGATTCAAGCGAACCTCCTAGCCGGCCGGAGACCGGTATCGGCTACTGCTATACTCCCCGCTAGTGCTACTAGATTCGTTAAATCCCACCCAGGCTGATGCCGTATCGCACACTGATGGGCCGCTGCTAATCCTCGCCGGGGCTGGCAGCGGCAAAACCCGGGTGCTTACGCACCGGATCGCTTACATCCTGGAACAGGGGCTCGCGGCTTCCGATGAAATCCTCGCCATAACCTTCACCAACAAAGCCGCCCGCGAGATGAAAGAGCGGGTGGCGATCCTCGTCGGGCCCGAATCGCGGAAGATGTGGGTCTCCACCTTCCACGCCTTCTGCGCCCGCATCCTACGGGTCCACGCGGAGAAACTCGGGTACAAGCGGGAATTCACTATTTACGACGGCGGGGATCAAGTCCGGCTCGTCAAACGCTGCATCATCGAGCTCGGCAAAGACCCCAAACGCTTCAATCCGCGCTCGTTCCAGTCCCAAATAAGCGCGGCCAAAAACGTCCTCATGAGCCCCGACGACTACCTCCGAAACACCGAAGGCTACATGGCCGAGAACGTCGCCGAGGTCTACGATCTCTACCAGAAGCGGCTCTACGAGAACAACGCGATGGATTTCGACGACCTCATAATGCAGACCGTCGCCCTCCTGGAGCTTTTCTCCGAAGTCCGTGAACGCTACCAGCAACGCTTCAAATACATCCACGTTGACGAGTACCAGGATACGAACCACGGCCAGTACCGGCTGGTCAACATCCTGGCCGCCAAGCATCGTAACTTATGTGTCGTTGGTGATGACGATCAGAGTGTGTACTCATGGCGTGGGGCGGATATACGCAACATCCTGGACTTCGAGCGGGACTATCCGGAGACCATTGTAGTGAAGCTGGAGCAGAACTACCGCTCGACCCAGACTATCCTGGGCGCGGCGAACGCGGTGGTGGCGAACAATGCTTCGCGCAAGTACAAGGAGCTTTGGACGGCGGGGGATGAAGGGGAGCGCATCCGGGTCTTTACGGCTTCGGACGAGTATGCGGAAGCCCGGTTTATCGTCTCGGAGATCGAGCGTTTGGTGGACTCGGATGTTTCCCTGGACGATATCGCGGTCTTCTACCGGACCAACGCCCAGAGCCGGGCTTTGGAGGACGTGCTGGTTCGAGAGGGGATCTCCTACCAGATAGTCGGCGGCGTCAGGTTCTACGAGCGGGCGGAGATCCGGGACGCCATGGCTTACCTGGCGGTGATCTCCAACCCGGACGACTCGGGGGCCCTGGAGCGGATCATCAACACCCCCAAACGGGGTCTCGGCGCGACATCCGTCGCAAAATTGCAGGATTACGCCCGCCGCAACGGCATCTCGCTCTACGAGACGCTCTCCGAGGTGGATGAGGTGGACGTGACGGCCGCGGCCCGGAAGTCGTGCCGGGCGGTGCGGGAACTTTTCGAGGGCTGGCGGGTCGCCGCCCGGGAAGTGCCGCCGACGGAGATCATCGAGGCCGTGCTGGCCGAGTCGGGCTATAAAGGGGAGCTCGAAGCCGAGAGGACGATAGAGGCCGAGTCGCGGCTGGAGAACCTCGAAGAGCTGATAAACGCCGCCCGCGAGTACGAGCGGGTCGAGCCGGCCCCGACTCTGGACGGCTTCTTGCAGGAGCAGATGCTCTACTCCGAGGTGGACAAGGTCGGCGCGGCGGGAACCGCCACGCTAATGACGCTCCACAACGCCAAGGGCCTGGAGTACGGCCACGCTTTCATTGTCGGGATGGAAGAGGGGACCTTCCCGCATGCCCGGTCCCTGGACGAACAGAACCTGGAGGAAGAGCGGCGATTGTTCTACGTGGGGATCACCCGCGCCATGAAGTCGCTTACGCTCTCCTACGCCAAGCTCCGATCGAACTGGGGCGAGCGGGAGTACCAGATGCCCTCGCGCTTTCTCTCCGAGATACCGGATGAGTTCAAGTCCGGGACGTTGCCGGGCGGCTCCGGTGGGGCTTCCGCCAGAGGCCGCGGGGGATGGGGCGGCGCCTTGCCGCGCCGGGGGGAGCCGGAGCGGGCCGTATCTTCGGGTTCTGAGGAATACCGGGCGGGGGAGAGGGTCCGGCACGCCAGGTTCGGCGAGGGAGAGGTCGTCGAAGCGGGAGCCGGCAAGGTCGTCGTAAGGTTCGGGACGGAGCAGAAGACCTTCGTGCCGGGGTTGGCCCCGCTGAGCAAGGCTTGAGCGGAGAGCCGGGCCGGACGGCGCGAAGGTCGAAGGTCGAAGGTGGCGGCGATCTCTGGGGTGACGTTCTTTCGCGGGTAGAAGAGCCGCGATGAGAGGGCGGCCGAACACGTCCGGTTCTAGAGTTTCTCCTCGCGGAGGATCTCCCTGGTTATCTATCCCTAGCCTTTAGGTCGCCACCGCTTCCGCGGCGCCCCTCCACCTGAGCTTCGTGTTCGTATGTACCTTGCTCCTCGGCCGCTACCGTGCCGTGTTTGGATGCTGGCGGCCGATGGCTGGTGGTCAGCAACTCGCTCTCCACGAGCCACTTGAGGAACTTGCGGTCCTGGCGGGCCATTGCTTCCACGGTGAGATCCTCGGGCTTGTAGTACGAGGTAAGGAGTAGCCACCACATCTCGTCGTTGAGGCGCAGCACTTTGCGTACCGCGTTAAAGAAGTGGCGGGGCGGCTGGCGCCTGTCGCGGGCATAGTTCGAAATCGCCCCGCCGCTGATCTCATAGCCCAACTCGCTCTTTAGCTTCTCGGAGAGTTCCCGCCACTCGAAGGTATCGCGTATGGCCATGAGCTTGGCTAGCACCCGCCCGAACGTACTCAGCTCTTCGGATTTCCTCATGCTCGCACTAATACGGCAATACGCCACGTAGAACAATGTGTTGTAAATTAAACAAACATATTGAATTGTTAGTAGACAAATCGAGAACTACCCCTACAATAGTGTGGAAGATGGCAAAGAGTCTCCGGATAGATCCGGACGTGGTTGCGGAAGAACCTCTCCGGGGGCTCCAGTTTAACGGAAAGCGGATCTCCGAGGAGGGGAAATGTCGCGCCAGAGAGCGGTGCTTCTAGTTCGCGGGAGATCTGGAGCGCGCGCGGTCGAGTCGGTAGGCGGCGGGCGGCGGCTTTGAGGGAAGATCCGGTGGCCGCCTCTTCTCGGGAAAACCCGCACTCGGTTTTGGCCGAGGTAATGGAGCACTGCCGGCTCTCCGAGAAGGAGCGTCGGGCCTATGCACAGCGTATGAGCCGCGCCTTACTCCTCGAAGTATTGGAGGTCGTACGGCTTTACAGCCCGGACGGCGAATCGAAAGAGGAGAGATAGCGGGCGCCCGCGACTAGAGGATATAATTCCCTGGTTCGCGGTCGTCATCCGGGTAGGGGCCGGACGGTGAATCCTGAGGCGTTATTCGCGCTGGTCCGGGGGAACAAAGCCCGGGCCGCCCGGTGGCAGCTACTCTTATGGCTTCTGGTTTCGGTTACAATTCAGTTGCGCGGAGGGTGTGTTGCGTGGATTGACCTCCGGCCGGCAGCAGGCAAACGCTAAAAGGCGGAGAGCCAGATCACACAGTGTAGATTGGAGGCGACGTGGCACACGTCTACGTAACGGGGCATAAAAACCCGGATACGGATACCATAGCTTCGGCCATCGGGTACGCCGAGTTGAAGAACCTCATAGATCCGGAAAACACCTACGCCCCGGCCCGGCTCGGTGAGGTGAACGCCCAAACCGCGTGGGCGCTGGAGGAGAGCGGCGCGAAATCCCCGAAGCTCATATCCCACATAAAGCTTCGGGTGAAGGACGTCATGAGCGACGAGGTGGCGGTGGCCGGAGAGCGGGACCCGCTACGGAACGTCGGCCTTTTGATGGCGAAGAAGAACATAAGCCAGGTCCCGATAGTGGACGATGACGGCTCACTCGTCGGCCTAATAACGGAGCGGACGCTGGCCCGCATGTACATCCGGGAATCCAGGGAGACCTCCACCTTCGCGGAGAGCCCGGTCTCGGTGGCCTCGATAGTGGAGGTGCTGGAAGGCGAGCTTCTGGCGGGCGAAGACAAGAAGACCTCCGGAAAGCTCTGGGTCATCTCGATGGGCGTCGACTCCATGGGACAGTCGATGCAGACCGGCGATATAGTGGTTATCGGGGACCGTCCCAAAGGCCAGCGCCGGGCTATAGAGCTCGGCGCCGGGGTGCTGGTCGTCTCGAACGGCAAGCGTCCGGACGAAGAGGTCTTGAAGATGGCGGAGGAGAACGGCACGACGATCGTGCTCTCGCCGCTCGACTCTTACGTCACCAGCCGGATGATACAGCTCTCCGTGCCGTGTCTGGAAGCGATGGGCGAAAACCCTCTCACGGTCGCCCCCGACACCTTCATCACGGACATCACGGAGCGGGTCATGGAGGTCCATTACCGGGCGGCGATCGCGGTGGACGAAAACAACGTGCCCGTCGGGGTCGTGACCCGCACCGACCTCTTGAACCCCGAGCCCCGCAAGATACTGCTCGTGGACCACGCGGAGGTTGGGCAGAGCGTCGCCGGCGTCGAGAAAGCCCAGGTCGTGGAGATCCTGGACCACCACCACGTTGGCGATATCGAGACCACCACCCCGATCCCCGCGACCTTCGACCCGGTCGGCTCCACGGCGACACTCATCATCGAGCGGTACCGGGCCAGCGGCCTCGAACCGGAAGACTCCACCGCCAGGATGCTACTCGCGGCGATCCTCTCGGATACGGTGGTGCTCAACTCACCGACCACCACCGACCGGGACCATGTGGTCGTCAAACATCTCGAAGAATTGCTCGACCTCGACGCCGAGGAGTTCGGGATGGAGATGTTCGAGGTCTCCTCGGACGTCTCGGACCTCACGGCGGGGGAGATCGTCGACCGCGACGCCAAGGAGTACGCGGCTTCTTCGGGCGAGAAGATGAGCATCTCCCAGGTCGAAACGGTCGGCGCCGCCCTGCTCGAACGTCGGGAGGATCTCGTAGAGGCCCTGGATAGAAAGCGCGAAGACAGCGGGTACCTCTTCACGGCCCTGATGGTTACTGACATAATCGAGGGCGGCACGGAGCTTCTGTGTACCGGGGACTGCGCGCTCGTGGAACGGGCCTTCGACGCCCAGGTCGAGGACGGCGTTATCGACCTGCCGGGAGTTATGAGCCGCAAAAAGCAAGTCGCCCCGAAGCTACTGGCGGTGCTCTAAAGTGGCCGAAATTCTCGACGGCAAGGCCGTGGCGGCCGAGATAAAGTCCGAAGTGGCCCAAGGGGTCGCGGAGCTTGGAGAAAGAGGACGCTCCGTGCGGCTGGATGTGATCCTGGTCGGCGAAGACGCCGCTTCTGTTACCTATGTCCGGAACAAGCAGAACGACTCGGAGGAGATCGGCATCGAGTCCGAGGCCCATCGGTTCCCGGAGGATGTGTCCCAAAGAGAACTCGTCGCGCTCGTCGAAGAGTTGAACGAAGATGATGCAGTCTCCGGGTTCTTCATCCAGCTCCCGCTCCCGGATGGCCTAGATCCGCTGGATTTGATCTCCCGGATAGACCCGGCGAAGGACGTGGATGGACTTAGTCCCAATAGCGCCGGACG
>JBARZM010000301.1:0-1899 GCA_049650095.1 Rubrobacteraceae bacterium
ACGGCCATAGAGCTCATGCCGCTCTCAGACTTCCCCGGTAGGCGTAACTGGGGCTACGACGGCGTGCTGCCCTACGCCCCGGACAGCTCCTACGGGACGCCGGAAGACCTCAAAGACCTCGTGCAAACGGCCCACGAAAAAGGTCTCATGGTCTTCCTCGACGTGGTGTACAACCACTTCGGGCCGGAGGGCAACTACCTCAACTCCTACGCGCCGCAGTTCTTTACCGACTGGCACTCGACGCCCTGGGGCGCGGCGGTCAACTTCGACGACGACGGTGGCGAACAGGTGCGGGAGTACATCATCCACAACGCGCTGTACTGGACCGAGGAGTACAACATAGACGGCCTGCGCCTCGACGCCGTCCACGCTATCCACGATGACTCGGAGAAGCACGTCCTGGAGGAGCTTTCGGAGCGTGTGCAGCAAGGACCCGGCCGCGACCGGCACGTACACCTCGTGCTGGAGAACGAATCCAACGCCGCTTCTTACATGCGAAGCGGTCTATACCAGGCGCAGTGGAACGACGACTTCCACAACGCCCTCCACGTAGCCTTGACGGGGGAGACCAGCGGATATTACGGGGGCTACGCCGACGCCCCGATGCGGCACCTCGTCCGGTGTCTGGGCGAAGGGTTCGCCTACCAGGGCGAGCCGTCGTTGTACCGGGACGGGGAGAAGCGGGGGGAGCCCAGCCGCGATTTGCCGCCTACTTCTTTCGTTTCTTTTCTGCAGAACCACGACCAGGTCGGCAACCGGGCTTTCGGGGAGAGGATCTCAGCCCTTGCGCCTCCTGAAGCCGTGAGGTCCGCGGCGGCTATCTACCTGCTCTCGCCCCAGATTCCGATGCTCTTTATGGGCGAGGAATGGGCGGCGGAGGAGCCGTTTCTATTCTTCTGCGACTTCGAGGAGGACCTCGCGCCGCTCGTCACCGAAGGGCGCCGGGCAGAGTTCGCCAGCTTCCCCGAGTTCGCTGACCCGGAGACCCGCGACCGCATCCCGGACCCCGGCGCGGGAGAGACCTTCGAGAAGTCGGTCCTGGATTGGAACGGAACCGGCGAGCACCGGAACTGGATCGAGTTTTATAAGGAGTTGATCCGCTTGCGTCGGGAGGAGATCATCCCGCGTATCAAAAACATGCCCGGCGAGAGAGCTATGGGATGGGTCGTAGGAGGAGATGGGCTGCGGGCTCAGTGGAGGCTTGGCGACTACTCCATCCTCACTTTGTTGGCTAACCTGGGCGAAGACCCACTGCCCGAGTTCGAGCGGCCGGACGGCGGATTACTCTACTCCACCGAAGGTGTGGCGGAGGGAGCACGAGAGCTTCCCGCGTGGTCTGTAGCGTGGTATCTGGAAGAGACCAATTGAGAGTCCCGCGCGCCACCTACCGGCTCCAGCTAAACGAAGATTTCACCTTCGCCGATGCAACGGAGCTGGTACCGTATCTGGCGGAGCTCGGGATAAGCGACCTGTACGCCTCGCCGTACATGCAGGCGCGTCCCGGCAGCACGCACGGCTACGACATCACGAACCACAACGCCCTGAACCCCGAGATCGGGACTGCGGAAGATCATGCGCGCCTCGTGGAGACCTTGCACGCGCACGGCATGGGCCACCTCCTAGACTGGGTGCCGAATCACATGGGCGTGGGTTCGGATAACAAGTGGTGGCTCGACGTGCTGGAGAACGGGCCGGCCTCTCCCTACGCCCGGTTCTTCGACGTGGACTGGTACCCTACGAACCGGGGCCAGCTACGCGGCAAGGTCCTCCTGCCCGTCCTCGGCGACCACTACCGCGCCATCCTCGAAGCCGGAGACCTAAAACTGAAGTTCGATCCCGAAAAAGGCTCTTTCTCCGTCGACTACTACGAACACCACTGCCCGCTGGATCCCAAGACCT
>JBARZM010000302.1:0-4203 GCA_049650095.1 Rubrobacteraceae bacterium
GAGTCCTTACGCTGCTTCCCTCCGGCCTACCTTCTCTCGGGACCGTTGTAGACGAAGTGTTTTTCTATCTGTTGTTCGTAGTTTTGTTCGCCACGGTACCGCTCTACTTCTTTATCGGAGACTACTATGAGCGCCGGTTTGGATGGGTCCAGACGTTCTCTCTGAACAGGAAGCAGGTCATGGCCGTGGCTACTTTGATGGTCGTGCTAGTTGTGGTTGGAAGTATAAATCTAGTGTTTCAGCCGCCGATACACATGATCTGGCTGGTAGTAGGACTTTCGGTAACGGCTGTTCACTGGCGCGAACGACAATTCAGGATGCACTACGTCGTTGTTGGAGTGTTGTTTGTCGGTGCGGGTTTTCTTCCGCTGCTGGGCGTTACGAACGTTAGCTTGACGTACGAGGCCGGCGGGGTGATGCTGTTTCTCGGGGCCCTCTTTGTGGTGTGTGGCATCTTCGACCATTTGTTGCTCGCGCGCACTATGAAGCATTTGCCGGAGGAGGACGATGGCTGAGCCGTTCGAGGAGCTTGCTAGCCTTGACCGTCTGATCCACGAGCCCGCCCGGCTCGCCATTATGACCGCTCTCTCCGCCTCCGAAGGCGCGGACTTCTTGTTCCTGCAGCGCGTTACGGGACTTACGAAGGGCAACCTTTCCAGTCATCTGACCAAGCTGGAGAAGGCCGGGTTGGTGAAGATCAAAAAGCGCTTCGTCGGCAAAACTCCCAACACGTTCGTGAGCCTCACCAAGAAAGGTCGGGTGGCTATAGAAGAGCACTGGGAGCAACTGGAGAGGCTTCGGAGTGGGGCCAAGGGCTGGAAACCTAGAGCTTGAAGCGTCGGTGACCTGTGTAGAATAACCGTCACACTTGCAGGAAGTACGTCTTGGGGGAGCTTATGCCGGAGCCAGTCAGGGATAGGTGGGCACAGTGGCTACTGGAGCGTAGACATGGCGGAGATGCCGAGCAGCAGCAGCGCAATCTTCCTTTTTTGCAAAACGTCCGTAATCGGGTTCTGGAGCATGCGGAGTTGGACGAAGGCGATATTTTGCTCGATGTAGGCGCCGGGGACGGGCTCATAGCGTTCGGGGCGCTGGAATGGGTCGGCGAAAGTGGGGCAGTAATATTCTCCGACATCTCCCAGGACTTGCTAGATCACAGCCGGAAACTCGCCGAGGAACTCGACGTAACGGAGCGCTGCAGCTTTCTCCGGGCGTCGGCCGATGACTTGTCCGAGCTGGAAGATGGCTCGGTTGACGTGGTAACAACCCGGTCAGTTTTGATCTACGTCGAAGATAAGCGGCGGGCGTTCGAAGAGTTTCATCGGGTTCTCAAGCCCGGTGGACGAGTCTCTATATTCGAGCCGATCAACAGCTTCAAAATGCACGAGACGCGACGGCGCTTTCTGGGCTACGATGTGGAACCGGTCCGGGAGCTTGCTGAGAAAGTTTGGGCCGTATACGAACGTCATCAACCACCGGACACGGACCCAATGCTGAATTTCGACGAGCGGGATCTCTTCAACCTGGCCGCCGCCGGTTTCGATGAAGTACGACTTACCTACGAGGCCAGTGTAAAAACCGGGAGCCCGTTCAACGAAGAACCCATTCCTTGGGACACGCTCTTGAAAACCTCCGGCAATCCCAAGCAGCCGCCGTTTGGAGAGGCTATGGAGGAAGCTCTGGATCCGGACGAGAGAAAGCTCTTTACCGACCATCTGCGTCCTTTGGTCGAGGCCGGAGAACAGAGATGGCCGGTCGCCGTCGCTCACCTGAAAGCTACAAAAAGCGAAGAGGAGAATAGTTGAGTCCTGAAAACCCCGTAGCATTAGTCACCGGCGCCGCCCGTGGCATCGGACGCAAAGTTGCCCTCACGCTAGCCGAACGTGGCTACTCCGTGGCCGCCAACGATCTCGTCGAGCCCGGTGAAACTCTGGAAGAGCTGGGCCGAAACGGAACCGAAACGTTGTCTGTAGTCGGCGATGTTTCAGATGAAGCCGCCGTTGGTGAGATGGTTGCGAAGGTGATGGACCACTTCGGGCGGATAGACGTTCTCGTAAACAATGCGGGGCTGATGGCGATCACTCCTGCCGAAGAGACGACGCTCTCCGACTGGCGCCGGATGCTGGAGGTGAACCTGACGGGGCCGTTTTTGATGTGCCGGGAGTTTGGGAAGGTGATGCTGGAGCAAGAATCCGGCAGTATCGTGAACGTTAGCTCGGTCGCCGGGTTGCTCGGGGTTGCGGACCGGGCGGCGTATAACGCTAGCAAGCACGGCCTGATCGGCCTGACGCGTACCCTGGCCGCGGAGTGGGGAGGGCGTGGCGTCCGCGTAAACGCCGTGTGTCCCGGTTGGGTGAAGACGGAGCGGGACGCCGGGGACCAGGGTGGCGGCAACTACCGCGACGCGGATATCGAAGGCCGCGTCCCGATGGGGCGGTTCGCCGCGCCGGAGGACATCGCCGCCGCCGTGGCGTTTCTGGCCGATCCGGAACATAGCGGCTACGTCAACGGTCACGCCCTTTCGGTGGACGGTGGATGGTTCGCCGACGGGAGTTGGGAGAGCTTGCGGCGGCGCAAGCAAGGAGGCTGAAGTCCCGCGAGCCGGGCGTCTCGTCTATTTCGTGAGGTTGTGTTCACAACGCGGTCTTGAAACGGCTTTGGCCGGGATTAATATCTGACGGCAGTACACATCCTTACAGGAGATCCGCATGTTCCCAACCAGAATCTTGTTAGCCACCGATGGCTCTCCGGGCGCCGAAGGCGCGGTCGAGGCCGCGGTCGAGCTCTCCACGGATACCGGCTCGGAGTTGCATGTCTTGCGTAGCGTGTCGATGGTCGTCGAGCCGCCGTACGCGAGGATGGCCACGAAGGATCAGGTCGGTGGAATGCTCGAAAACCGCAAGCTGCGCGCGGTCGTCGCCCTGGATGAACAGGTAGGCGTAGTCGGGAAGCTCGGGGGCGAAGTCGCCGATTCGTATTACCGTGAAGGAAAGTTAGACCGGGAGGCCGTGCGGCTCGCGGAGGAGTTGGATGCCGGCTTGATCGTCACCGGTGGCCGGGAACCCGGACGAGCCTGGAAGACGCTCGCGAGAATCCTGCCTTTCCTGGGGGACCCGGCGGAACGAACCCTGCACCGCTCCCGCCGTCCGGTGCTCGTAGTCCGGGCCTGATCCAACCAAAAGACCACCCTCTCAAGACTCGGATTCCACAAAGACGCAGCGGGCCAGGGGCTCGCCGAAAGAGTGGGACTTACCTTCCTCATCTTCGACGGTCACGACCCTATCTATGGCGCGCGCCTCTTTGACGAGTATCTTCCGGCCGGGCACCAGGCCCCGTTCACCGAAGTAGTCGAGCACCGTGGAGTCCTCGTCGCTAACCTTGAAGATACGGACCCACTGTCCGGCCTCTACCTGGTTTAGCGGCCGCGAGTCGTCGGGTTCGAGCACTCCCTCCGCAGTCGGTATGGGGTCGCCGTGCGGGTCGTAATCCGGGTGCCCCAAAAATTCCGCCAGCCGCGTCGTAAACCCGTCCGAAACCGCGTGCTCTAGCTTCTCGGCTTCCTCGTGGACTTCTTGCCAGGAATAACCCAGATGCTCTAGCAGGAAGGTCTCTATAAGCCGGTGTCGCCGAACCAGACGCAACGCCTCGGACCGGCCCCGGTCGGTTAGAACCGCCCCCCGGTAACGCTCGTAATCCACCAACCCCATCTCCTGCAACCGCCCGAACATGTTCGATACCGAAGCCGCCGATACCGATAGCCGGGAGGCGACCTCACTGGTCCCCGCCACCCCGCCGGAGACCCCGGCAACCTCCCACACCGCCTTCAAGTAATCCCCAACCGAAGAGGAGGGCGCGTCCGTGGCGATGAAGTCTTTCATACTCGTAACAATACCAGAAGCTCCAGCCCCTCCGGCAAGTCCTTTACTTGATTTTTAGTCCCCACATGCTGTAGATTTAGGCAAGGCTAAATAATTCGTCATGGATGTCTTGCATAGAGGGTTAGGTTTGTGCGTTGGATAGGGTGAGGCAATGATAGGGGTATTCGCGGGGTTTCCGCCGGTGGTTCAGGCTTTGATCGCCACCATGTTCACCTGGGGTATGACGGCTGCCGGGGCGTCGTTGGTATTTACCACGAAGAAAATTCCGCGCAAGTTATTAGACGCGATGTTGGGTTTCGCGGCCGGGGTAATGATCGCGGCTAGT
>JBARZM010000303.1:0-4395 GCA_049650095.1 Rubrobacteraceae bacterium
CCCGGCCTACGACCTCCGCCGCCACGAACTCCAGTACGTCGCGCTCCGGGCTCTCCGGCAGCAGCTTGAGCTCTTCCAGGGCCAACTCCACCTCGCCCAGCGCCCACGCCTCGGTCTTGGCGACGGCATCCGTGGCGAGCACGGCTTCTATACCGGCGTCTAGCAACTCCTGCGGCGGGTTCGGCTCGGCGAGGACCGCCCGGATCGTCGGCGCGTCTCCTTCGCCAAGCGCGAATATGACCGGAAGCGTAACGGTGCCTTCGACCAGGTCCGTGCCGATGCCTTTACCCATCAACCCCGGCTTGCCGACGAGATCCATGACGTCGTCAGACATCTGGAAGGCTATTCCGAGCGCCTGGCCGTAGGTCGCCAGGGCGTCTATCTGCCGGAGCGAGAGTCCACCGAGGGTCCCGCCCGCGACACACGCCGCCCGGAACAAACCCGCGGTTTTTTTGCGGATGTGGTCCATGTAGGCGTCGACCTCGACGGTCGCCCCGTTGGCCCGGTACTGCTCGAGTTCGCCCGCCGCGAGCCCTTCCGAAGCCTCCGAGAAAGCCCTTATGAGCCTCGGGTCTCCGATCTCCGCCAGCAGCGAGAAAGATTCGGCGAAGAGGTAGTCTCCGGTGGCTATGGCGATCTCCCGCCCGTAACGGGCGACGGTCGTCGGGGCCCCGCGCCGGCTATCCGCCTGGTCGACGATATCGTCGTGGATCAGGGTAGCCGTGTGCAAAACCTCTATGGCGGTCGAAGCCATGATCAGGCCATCCCAATCCGGGTTCCCCATGCGGGCGCCGAGGATCAAGAGCAACGGCCGGAGCCTCTTGCCGCCGGAGGTCAGGGCTTCCATGGCAGGCTCTACCAGGGCTTCCGGGGCCCGCTTTGCGACCTCGGCGAGCGGGGCTTCGATCTCCTTTACGGTCTCGAAAGCCCCGTCCGGCAAGCTGCTTTGCAGCTCAGTCACGTCCTGATCCAGGCCGTCGGATTCCGCGATGGAGGGTGATGATGCCCCCTGCGAGCTTCTGCCATGTAACGTTTTGTAAGTCATTGCGCCTCATTATGTCAGCTAATTCAACGGGTGCTACGAACTCTCTCACGGATTCGGGTAGATAAGAGTAAGCCCAAGCATCTCCCGAAACCCGGGAACCGAGCCAGGGTACGATCTTATCAAACCAAATTCCGTAGAACGTGGAGGATATCCTGCCGGTCGGGCGTGAGATTTCCAGGCAGACCACCGTCCCCCCCGGCCTAACACTGCGAGACATCTGCCCGAACAGCGCTTCGAGGTTCGGGATGTTTCTGGCCCCGTAAGCGATGGTCGCCGTGTCGAAACTGCCGGGACTAACGCCGTCGAGGTTCGTGGCGTCACCGAGCCGGTATTCGATGTTCGGCTGAGGCCGGGATTCGGCCTGCACGAGCATCTTGGGCGAGAAATCAACCCCGAGGACGTGCCCTCCCGGGCCGACTTTTTTCGCCAGATCCCTCGTCAGGCTTCCTGTTCCGCAGGCGAGGTCCAGCGCCCAGCCGTTGCGTTCGAGTCCGGTCTCCGCGACCACCTTGCGGTTCCAGATCCTATGCAGCCCGGCGGTCATGACCGTGTTCAGGAGCTCGTAGCGGCCGGAGATCCGGTCGAACATCTCCCTTACTAGCCGCGCCCGGTCTTCACCGGCCTCCAGCGGGTTTCTGGTGCCGTTTCTGCCCGGCCCGCTTATACCGCTACCTCTTCCGCGGCCTGCCGCACCCGGCGGACGGAGGTTCCGTCGTCCTCACCGGAGATCACCCGCAGCAAGTCCGCCAGATGCGGCACCCAAAGCTCTAGCGAAACGTCGTTGCCGGCGGATATCTCACCCGATCCATCACGGATCATCCGTCCAGCCACGGCCACGAACTCCGGCTCATCCAGCCGCGCTATCGTCTCTACGGCCCAGGCGTAAGCGTTATCCCCGACCAGTATGTCATCGTCCGCGGCCCCGTCAGACTTCGCGTAGTGGGCATCGAACCCTTGCTGCAAATACCCCAATGCTTCGGCCACGGTCTCACCCCGGCCATCCTCATCCGGCACCCCGGCCACGGCCCGCAGGAACACGTCTTGCAGTGAGGCCCCGGGCGTACGTCCCGGCGTGCGCGCGCCGCCGGCCTCCATCTAGTCCGAACCTTTCTCGAACCACTCCCGGGCCGCCTCTGCGGTGCGTGCCAGGTCTTCTTCCGTGTGTACGACGGATATAAAACCCGCCTCGTACTGGCTCGGGGCCAGGTAGACGCCACGGTCCAGCATGTGCCAGAAAAAGGACTTGAAAGCTTCAGTGTTGGAAAGGGCGGCTGACGCGAAGTCCGTAACCGGTCCTTCGTTGAAGAACATGCTCACCATCGACCCGACCTGATTGGTGGTTACCGGAGTATTGCCGGAGGCTGCGGCCTTCTCCATCCCTTTGGCCCAACCCTCACCGAGCTTTTCGAGCCGTTCGTAGAACCCGGGTTCGGCCGTTGCCCGGAGGGTTGCGAGCCCGGCGGCCATGGCGAGCGGGTTGCCCGACAGCGTGCCCGCCTGGTAGACCGGACCAACCGGGGCCACGACGTCCATGATCTCCCGCCGGCCGCCGAAAGCCCCGACCGGCAAGCCTCCGCCGATGACCTTCCCGAGACACGTCATATCCGGCGTCACGCCGAACCGCTCCTGGGCGCCGCCCCGGGCGAGCCGGAAACCCGTCATGACCTCGTCGAAGATCAAAACAGTCCCGTACTCCTCCGTAATCTGCCGCAAACCTTCGAGGTAACCCTCTACTGGAGGTACACATCCCATGTTTCCCCCGACGGGCTCCAGGATAACGGCCGCCAGCTCTTCGCCCTGGCGGTCGAAGAACTCCCTGACGGCTTCCAGGTCGTTGTACGGCAGCACCGTGGTGTCTTTGGCCGCGCCTTTGGTAACGCCCGGGCTGTCGGGGAGGCCGAGGGTGGCGACGCCGGAGCCGGCGGCGGCGAGCAGGGCGTCGCCGTGCCCGTGGTAGTTGCCGTCGAACTTGAGGATCTTCTCCCGGCCGGTAAAGCCGCGGGCCACCCGGATGGCGCTCATCGTGGCCTCGGTCCCGGAGCTGGTCATCCTCACGGCCTCGACCGAAGGGACGACCTCGCAGACCAGTTCCGCCAGCTCGACTTCCAATTCGGTCGGCGCGCCGAAGGTGGTGCCCTTGCGGGCGGTCTCTTCGATCGCCTCCACGACCTCCGGGTATACGTGGCCCAGGATCAGGGGCCCGTAGCTCATAACGTAGTCGAGGTAAGAATTGCCGTCGGCGTCGTGGATCCGCGAACCTTCACCGCGCTCCATGAACAGCGGGTCGCCCCCCACCGAACGAAACGCCCGGACCGGGCTGTTTACCCCGCCGGGGATGTGCCGAACCGCCCGCTCCATGAGCCGGGCCGAACGGTCCCTGGCAAGCGAAGTCCTCGCCCCTGTATCCTCTCTGCTACCCTGCAAGCGTGCAAACTCCCTTCGATACTCTCTACTTCAAGTTTATCCGAAACGGCTACGAACTTTAGTAAGGCGACTTACTCGCCACGTCACTCATTCAGCCACCGGGCGACATCCGGGGCGTGGTAGCTAATGATGATCTCTGCTCCGGCCCGTTTGACCCCGGTCAGCGCCTCCATGACCGCCGCGCGCTCGTCGATCCAACCATTCCCGGCGGCGGCTTTTATCATCGAATATTCGCCGCTAACGTTGTATGCGGCAACCGGCAGGCTCGTCCGCTCTTTGACCCTGTGAATGACGTCCAGGTACGGCAAAGCGGGTTTGACCATCAAGATATCCGCCCCTTCTTCCTCATCGAGGCTCGCTTCCACGAGGGCTTCGCGGGCGTTTGCCGGGTCCATCTGGTAGCTGCGGCGATCGCCGAACTGGGGGGTGCTCTCTGCGGCGTCGCGGAACGGGCCATAGAAAGCGGAAGCATACTTCGAGGCGTAGGCCATGATCGGGGTGTTCTCGAAACCCTCCCGGTCCAGCTCGCTACGAAGCGCGGCGACCCGGCCGTCCATCATGTCCGACGGGGCGACTATGTCGGCCCCGGCTTCGGCTTGTGAGGAGGCGGTTCGGGCCAGCAGTTCAAGGCTTACGTCGTTCAGTATTTCTCCGCTGTTCTTTTCGACCACGCCGCAATGGCCGTGGCTCATGTATTCACAGAGGCAAACGTCGGCGATGACCAGAAGCTCGGGGAGGGCGTCTTTTATGGCCCGGGTGGCGAGCTGAACCACGCCTTCAGGGTCGTAGGCGCCGCTCGCGGCCTCGTCTTTCTCGTTCGGTATGCCGAAAAGCAGCACCCCGGGTATCCCGAGTTCGTGGGCGCGCCTTGCCTCGGCCACCGCGTGGTTTATCGAGAGCTGGAAGATGCCCGGCATGGACTCGAT
>JBARZM010000304.1:0-9507 GCA_049650095.1 Rubrobacteraceae bacterium
ACCCTCAGAGCGAGGGTGTAGGAGAGCTTAAAGAGAGGCTCGTCGGGGGAGCCTCGCGCTACCGCGAGGAGTATGAAGCCTACTACGCGCGCCACGAAGAGGCCGCCGAAGAGATGAACGATCCGAACCCTCGGGTAGTCCTGATCCAGGGCGTTGGACTTGTCTCAGTCGGCGCCGACTACAAGTCCTCCACCCTTGCGGGAGACTTCTACCACCGCGCCATAGCCGTGATGCGCGGCGCCTCTAGTATGGATTCCTTTACCTCGCTCGACGAACAGGAGTCCTACGCCGTCGAGTACTGGCCGCTGGAGCTCTACAAACTGACCCTCAAGCCGCCACCCAAAGATCTCGAAGGCCGGGTGGCGCTGGTCACCGGTGGAGCCGGGGGTATCGGTGGCGCGACCGCCAGAGCCCTCGACGCCCTGGGTGCGTACGTGGTCGTCGCCGACCTGGACGAAGCGGGGGCCGCAAGCGTCGCGGAGGATCTGGACAACCCCGGGCTATCCGTAGTCGTCGACGTCACCGACGAAGATCAGGTCGCCGCTGCTTACCACCGGACAGTACTGGCCTACGGCGGCATCGACATAGTCGTCTCCAACGCCGGACTCGCCTCCGGGGCGCCCGTGGAGGAGACCAGCGTCGAGCTCTGGGAGAGGGACCACGCAGTGCTCGCCAAAGGCTACTTCCTCGTCGCTCGCGAGGCTTTCCGCACTCTCAAGGAGCAGGGAATTGGAGGAAGCGTCATCTTCGTCGCCTCCAAAAACTCTCTGGCCGCCGGCAAGAACGCCTCGGCCTACTCTACGGCCAAGGCGGCCGAGCTCCACCTGGCGCGTTGTCTGGCCGAGGAAGGTGGAGCCCACGGCATCCGGGTAAACACCGTCAACCCCGACGCGGTGCTACAAGACTCAAAGATCTGGGGCTCCTCCTGGCGTGAAGAGCGGGCCGAGGCCTACGGCATAACACCCGAGGAGTTGGAGGAGCACTACCGGCAGCGCACCACGCTCAAGGTCAACGTCTACGCGGAGGACATTGCGGAGGCGGTTTTGCACTTCGCGTCAAACAACCGCTCGCCCAAGAGCACCGGCAACATCCTCAACGTCGATGGCGGGGTGAAGGAGGCTTACCCTAGATAACTTTTCGGCTGATCTAAGCCTGTTCGGTGGGCATTATGAGGATTTCGTTGACGTTCACCCGCTGTGGCTGGGTGACGGCGTAGGTGACGGCGTTGGCGATGTCTTCGGCTTCGAGCGTTTCGATGCTGGTGATGCCGCTGATCCGCTCCTGCGCCTCTTCGTCGGAGATGTGGTCTGGTAGCTCGGTGGCGACCGCGCCCGGCTCGACGATCGTTACCCGGATGCCGTCTTCCACGAGCTCGCCCCGCAGCGCCTCGGAGACGGCGTTGACGGCGTATTTGGTCCCGGAGTAGACGCCGGTCATCGGGTTGCTCCGCCGGCCGGCGACGCTGGAGATGTTGACGATGTGGCCGGAGCCTTGCTCTTTCATTACTTCTATCGCCGCGTCGGTGACGTACAAAAGCCCCATCACGTTGACGTCGAACATCTGGCGCCACTCGTCCGAGAGGCCTTTCTCGACCTTCGAGAGGAGCATGACGCCGGCGTTGTTCACGAGGATGTCCACGTGGCCGAACTCTTCTTTGGCTTTACGGATCAACTCGTGGGATTGTTCTTCATCGGTGACGTCGCACTGGACTACCATCGCGCGGGTGCCGGTATCTTCTATCCGCTGCCGCAAGTCCTGCAACCGGTCTTCGCGGCGGGCGGCGATCACCACTATCGCGCCCGCCGTCGCAAGCGCCTCCGCCGTCGCCGCCCCGATACCGCTCGAGGCGCCGGTGATTACCGCAACTTTGCCGTCAAGATCCATCATCTCTAAAACCCTTTCTGTCGTTTTACAATCCCCGGACAATACCCGGGAACCCTCTATGTTAACCGCTGTAGACGGTAGACGAGTTATTGCTTTCACCCCGGAGCCGCAGGTAGGCCAGCGTCCAGTAGCCGGAGAAGAACGTACCTAGAATGCCCGAGACCGCCACCGCCACCGAGAAGAAAAGCACGACCGCCACCACCGTCGTCGCGGCCGTGGCGATGTTTACCTCCAGCGCGGCGATGGCCGCCACCATGCCGTACAACAAGAGGCCATATACCGTCCCCACTACAGCCACTACGGTCCCGACGGCGATAGCCAGCGCCACCTGAAGAAGCCACGTCAGCAGGCTTCGGCCAAGATTGCGCCGGAAGAGGCGGTAACCGCCCCGCAAAGAGCCGGTTACGCCCTCGCCGCCCGCCACCAGCTCCCGGAGGGCGAGCTGCCAGACTACATAGAGCGGCACGAAGAGCAATACGAGAAGCACGAAAGCCAACAAGCCGACGAGAACGACAAAGAGTATCCTCAAGCCGACCGAGTCGGCGGCCACGAGCCCGGCCCAGGCCAAAAGCCCGGCCGGCGCGCCTACCGCGATCAAGATGCCCAGGGAGATCGAGAACAAAAGCAGCGCTAGCCCCAGCACGCGCCAGAAATACGCAAGGCCGGTCCGCCAAGCGGACGAGAAATCACGGTCTTCCTCGCCGTGCAGGGCGATGACGGCCTCGACCAGGGCGCCCCGGGAAATCGTCGAAAAAACCAGCGCGACCAGCAGCAGTAGGACAAGCGCCGCACCGGCCAGGACCAGGAACAGGATGAGGTTGTCCGAGATCCAACGTTCGATACTGGCCGGAAGGCCGGATTCCGTACTCTCGTCGCCGAAGCCTCCCGGCAGGTTCAGGCTGAAGGTGGTGCTGGACACGAAGAACCCGAAAAACCACAGAAACGGATTCCTGAAGGAAATCCGGGCCGCCCCCGATATTATAGTCCCGTAGTTCAGGGCGCTACGCGTCCAAGACCCAGGAGTCTTTCATCTTGCCCCCGCTGGAGATGTTGACGATGTGCTTGCCGGGCGCCGCCACGCGGCTCAAGGAACCGGGGATCATCTCCACGACGCCCGGGTCTTCCGGGTCCGGGGCGAGGGCCAGCAGCCGGTAGTCGGAGTAAGAGTCTCGCAGTAGAAAGCCCTCGTCGTCCGTCCCGCAGAGCACGTGGGTGGTGAAGTCTATGGCGCGCTGGGCGATGTATTCGACCGGGTTTTTCTCGACCAGCGCCTTGAACCTGGCGATGTTTTCCTCCGACTCCTCCGGCCCGATCATAACCTCCTTGCCGCCGTATCCGCCGCGGCTCTTTACGACCAGCTCCCCGAAGTGGTCCATGACGTAACGATAGTCCTCTTCGACGGCCAGCGACCAGGTCTCGGCGTTGTCCACGAGGGGCTCTTCGCCGAGGTAAGTCCGGACCATATCGGGCACGAACGCGCCGACGCCTTTGTCGTCCACGATCTCGGAGTTCGGCGCGAAGAGGACGTGTACCTTGCCCTCCGTATGACACTCCAAAAGACCCGGGACTTCGGCGTAGAGCGTATCTTCGTCCACCCGTTCGTAGATGACGTCTATCCGCCGGGCCGTGGGGCCGTGTACGAGGTAGCCGCCACCGTCTATCTCCAGGTGTTTCGTTTCGGAGAGCACCGCATCCATCTCCTGGGCGTAGATGTGGTGGTCCAGGTAGAACTGATCCGCCGGACCGCTTGAGACTACGGCGAGGGTGGCGTCGGCGCCTTTGGGCGAGGCGGCCCGCAGCGCGTCCCCGAGCCGCGAGAGCCAGCCGTCTAGTGACCGCACCGGCATCTTTGCGTGAGACTCGGGGAAGAATATCTCCCGGCTCATCCGGCGGCGGCGGGTCATGGCGGCGAGGCCGACCGGCATCTTGGCGTTCTCCTCGATGACGAGGTAGCTCCGGCCGCCATCTTCGACGGCCACTACGTCGAAAGAGATCTGGCGCACCGGCACGGGCCCGAAGCGGTTTTTCCAGGAGGTTTCGTAGAGGATGCTGCTCTCTATAACCTCCGGCGGCACGACTTCTTCCTTGCCGGCCTCCAGGCGCCGGAGGAACTCGTTGATCGCGCGAAAACGCTGGGAGAGGCCTGCCTCGAGCCGCTTCCAATCTTCTGACGCTATGATTCGGGGCAGCCAGTCGGTTGGGTGGGTTTTGTCTCCCTCCAGGATGCCGAAGGAGTGCTGCTCGTCTAGGAGGCGTCCGTGTGCCCGGCGCAGCTTTTCGTTCCATCGCCGGGGGCCGGTATTCTCCAACTCCGCGAGCACGGCCCGGTAGACGGGTCTAGGGGAACCGTCCGGGAGAAATACTTCACTCGTGCCTGGTAGCGTCTGCTCGAACCTCACAAGGAGAGGATTATACTAGTACGCTAATGGGAAGACGTTAGAGAGCAATCCGAAAAATATAGCTTTACGAGGAGATCGCGTTGGGCGAAAACGGCGAGCGGGGCAAGCAAGCGGCCCCCGGACAGCCCGTGCAAGGTGCTCGACGGGCGAAGCGGAAATGGGGCCGAGGCTCATCCGTGGTCGGCATAATCCTGGCCGGGATGGGGATTGTCGCGGCGCTTCTGGGTAGCGGGGTCAGCATCGTGCCCGAGTTCCTGGGGATAATGTTCGGCATCCTCGGCTATTTCCTGGGTTCCAACCGGCTCGGGACCATAACCATAGTCCTCGGCACGGCCGTGCTCTTTTTTGGGCTGGCCGCCGGCCAGGGGCTCATGCCGGGCCTCGGCGGTTCAGATAGGACGCTTCCGGCGGTAGAGCCTCGCGCGGAAGATAACTGATCGTAGAGACCTGCGCCTTCCACCGGTATACTGATGCCAGGATGGAGAGAATAAAACTAACGCCGCCCGGAGAAGCCCGGATGCGCGGGGCGCGAGCCCGGCTGTATATCCGCTGGATGCCCCACCTCGGGGCCGAAGCCGTCGCCCTCTACGAATTACTCCGAATCCTGCCCGACGTGGGCCAGGAAGCCGTGGAGCTAGAAGACCTCTCCGAGATGCTCCGTTCCACCCCCGAAAGCGTCGAAGCGGCTTTCGAGACCTTGCTGGAAGCCGGGTTCGTGGTCGAGCGAGACGGCTGGCTGGAGGTCGCCGAGCACCCACCCGGCGCCCGGGCAAGCCGCCAGGCAAATCGCCAGGCAAGCCGACGCAAAAGTGAGGTAGAGGAAAAGACTTCTGAGGAGCCGGCGGCGTACGACATAGAGGTGATCCGGGAGAAGCCCGCGGGCGTTACGCCGGACGATTACTTCAAGTTCATGGGAAGCCTCCCGGCCCCGCACATCCTGGAGTTCTTGAACGGGTACTGCGGCCGGGACGGCCTCTCTCCGGACGTGGTGCGCGAGGCGCTCCGGATCGCCAGCGAGCGGGACGCCCGGCGGGTCGGATACGTCCGGAGCATCCTGGAGCGGTGGGTCGAGCAGGGCGTAAAGACCGTGGAAGATGTGGAGCTCTTCGAGAAAGACCGGAAGCTGCGGCTCGTGGAGCAGAGCGGCGCCGTCAAGGGCGGCGCGCTAAAAGCCGGAGGGGAGGTGAGCAGTGGAGCGGATAGACGGGCTTCTGCCCGACGCCGGGAAGGTTACGAGTGGCTCTTCGGCGAGCAGTAAGCGCTACGACAAAGCTCTGAGGCTCGACGATCAGGTCTGCCCGCACTGCGGCCGGGACCTCGAAGTCGAGTGGGTGGAGTTCCCGCCGGCCCTCCAGCGCAAGTACGGCAAACCCGGAGAGTGGTACTACAACCCCTGTACCCCGGAGTGCGAACAGAAGAACGACCAGCGCGAGTGGGAACTGAACCGTCGAGAGGCCCGCGTCAAGAGCCTTCAGGGGCGCAGCGGGCTCTCCAAGCGGATGAAAGGCTACACGTTCTCTAACTTCGATCAGGACGTTAGCGACGAAGCCATGAATGCTCGTCAGAGGGCGATGACCTATGTTTTCGACTGGGAGGAGCACAGAGAGACCGGACAAGGTATCTACCTGTGCGGCGACGTCGGTACCGGCAAGACACACTTGGCGGTTGCCGTAATGAACGAACTGATGAGCAAAAAACGTGTCCCCTCCTTGTTCGTCACGATCCCGGAGCTTCTGGATAACCTGCGAGGATCGTACAACGACCCGGGCCGCAACCTCGACGAATGGATGGACGCTGTAAAGAACGCCGACCTGCTGGTTCTGGACGACCTCGGTAGCGAGCGTGTAACCGAGTGGGTGCGGGAGAGACTCTTCGTGCTCATCAACCACCGCTACCGGGAAGCACTCCCCACGGTCTTCACTTCCAACGTGGGCCCCAAGGATTTGGCTACACAACTTGGGGAGCGGACGGCGAGCCGGGTGATCTCGATGTGCGACTGGATAGACCTCGAAGGTCAGGACTACCGTGAGACGGAGGCCCGTAAGAATATATGAGAGATGAGTTCATGATTACCCGCCAGGGAAAGCAATACGTCTTGTTCTCCGGGCTGCTGGACGAAGCCCACAACCGCGGCCTCCGCGGCATAGACACCGAGCTCATACAGGTCCCTGACGAGTCGAACGGCAACGTGGCCGTCGTCAAGGCGACGGTGGAGATGGAGGGACCCGAAGGGCCGCGCACCTTCGGCGGCATCGGGGACGCCTCGCCGGCCAACGTCGGCCGCAACATAGCGCCGCACTTGATCCGGATGGCCGAAACCCGGGCCAAGGCGCGGGCCCTGCGCGACGCGGTAAACGTCGGCGCGACCGCCCTCGAAGAGCTGTCAGACGGCGATGACGCCCCACCGGCCAAGGCCCCGGCCCCGGACAACCACACCCCGCCCCGGTCCCAGACCCAGCCCCAGCGTCCCACGCCGGTCCAGAGCCCGGCCCCCCAGGGACCCAGGGCCGTCGAAGCGGCTGACGGCAACGGCCAGGCCGCCTCCGGGGCGCCGGGCGAAGCCGCTCCGGAAGAGGAGGCGCCGAAGGCTTCGCGGCGGGGAGCCCGGGGATCTCAGAAAGCCCGCAAGAGCCAGGTAGACCTCTTGAAGACCCTGGCGATCGAGTGGCGGGGAGACAACGGCGTGGAGCGGCTGGAGAACCGGATCGGCAAGCCGCTCACCGACCTCACCCGCGCGGAGGCGGACGAGTGGATAGACCGGCTCACCCCCGAAGGCCGCGAGTAACCTTCCCGTTCCGGCGGGCTGTACGTCCCACTTTTCTTATCTTCTGCCTGCTGTTCGTCGTCTCTTGCGGTAGTTTGTCGGCAGGTTCCATATCGCCGCCGCCGGGCGCGTTGATCGTGAGTTCTATAGACGTAGGACAGGGCGACGCAACCCTGATCCAATCCGGCGGAGAGAGCTACCTGATAGATGGTGGAGACCCGGAAGCCGGCCCCGAAGTCGTTGACTTCCTCCGCAGCCGGGGCGTCGAAGAGCTAGACGGCCTGGTCGCCACCCACCCGGACGCCGACCACATCGGTGGGCTGTCGGACGTTCTGGACGCCTTCGAGGTCTCGACGGTCTACCTCTCCGGCGACAACAAGGCGACCACCACGGCCAACACCTTTCTAAGCGCCGTTCAGGAGGAGGAATCTCAGGTCCTTGAGGCCCGCGCCGGGTTGGAGCTTGACTGGGGCGGCACGGACGTTGTCGTCGTCGCCCCGCCGCCCGAGTCTGAGGGCGGGCTGTTCTCCGACTCCAACGAGAATTCCGTCTCGTTGCTTCTGACCTTCGGAGAGGCTCGCGTACTGCTCCCCGGCGACGCCGAGAGCCAGGCCGAGGAGTATATTAGTATGGGGCTCTATACGGGTCCGGTGACACTGCTCAAGGTGGGCCATCATGGGTCCAACAGCTCGACCTCACCGTTGCTCCTTAGCCGGTTCCCTCCGGAGGTCGCGGTCGTATCCGTAGGAGACAATTCCTACGGGCATCCCACGCCGCAGACCATCGGGCGACTCAAGACCGTTGGGGCCGAAGTGTTTCGTACCGACGAGCAGGGAGATGTGATCTCCACTATAAAAGACGGGCAAGTGGAGGTGGCCGTTACGGAGTACTGACAATAATTATGGACTGTGAGAAGCGACGCTGTTCCTGTAGACTGATCCCATAAGGATAGAAGGGCTAAAAAGAGGAGGTAGAAATGGTCAGTTTCAATCGGGTGGTATTGGCAGGCAACCTTACGCGGGACCCGGAGCTCAGGTTTACCAATGGCGGCGTGCCGGTCTGTTCTTTCGGGATGGCGGTAAACCGGGTCCGGTCGAAGACCGAAGAGGTGGACTTCTTCGACATCTCGGCCTGGCGAGAGCTCGGCGAGACGATCGCCAACTACAAGAAGAAGGGCGACCCCATCCTCATCGAAGGCCGGCTGCAATTCCGCTCCTGGGAGGCCCAGGACGGCTCCAAGCGTAACAAAGTAGACGTGGTGGCCGATAACGTCCAGTTCCTCGGCCGCGCCGGAGACAGCGGAGACGGTGGCGGCGGCCAAGGCGGCCAGGGCGGCGGCCAGGGCGGAGGCCAGCGAAGGCAGCAAGGCTCGCGGGACGACGTGGACATAAACGAAGAGGATTTCGACGACATCCCCTTCTAGAGGGGGTTTGGCGAGAATTTACGAGAAGCTGCCGGGCTAGCCGACGGTGGCCTCTCTGCCGGTGGTTTCCAGGTAGTGGATCGCCTCGTCGACGGATACTACGTCCCCGTACTTGGCTTGTATGTCGACCAGGTTCGCCTCGTGGGGTTCGGGGGCCCGGTCGCCGACGCACTCCCGGGGGACGAGGGCCGGGTACCCATATTGTAAGAGGTCCACCGCCGTAGCCCGGATGCAGCCGCTGGTCGTCGCACCGCAGAGCACTACGGTATCTATCTTCTGGGTCGCCAGCATGGCCGAAAGGTTGGTGCCGAAAAAGGCTGAGGCTCCTTTTTTAAGGATGATCGTCTCGTCCTCGCGGCGTTCGAGGCGCGGGTCTATCTCCACCCACTTGCCCCCGATCTGAAGGTCTCCCAAAGCGGGGACCTTCTGGGTCCAGAGGGCGCCGTCCTTGAGGCTGGGCTCGAAGCCGACGGTCGTGAAGATTACGGGTCGCTCTTGTTCCCGGGCCGCGTCCAGCACGCGCTTTGTGGCCGCGACTTCTCCGGTCATGTCCGCGCCGAGGGCGCATTCCGGGTCGGTGAACCCGCGGCTAAAGTCCACGACCAGCACCGCCGGGTTTTGCCCGGGCGAGAAAGCCTGGCCCAACCGGGCGCCCTCGTAGATCTCCTGCGTGGTCCGTCCGCCCGTCTCCGACACGAGGCTCCTTTTCTTTTTGCGATTATTCACGACCGGCCCTCCGGCAAAGAGTCGAACGCGGGCTTTATTCTCTCCCCCTACGCCCCGGACCGCAAGAGCAAGGTTAGATAGACTGTAGAGAGGTGGCAGGCCAGGAGCATCCTTTGCGAAGAGCCGCAAGTGGGTTTTGGGAAGGATTGGTAGACGATGTTAAAGACTGAATCTCAGGCGAAACTGCGTCAGGGAGTGCGGGAGGTCTGCGCGGGGTTCCCGGACGAGTACTGGCAAGAGTTGGATAGAGAGCGGCGCTACCCGGAAGAGTTCGTCCGGGCCATGACCGACTCGGGGTATCTGGGGGCCCT
>JBARZM010000305.1:0-1987 GCA_049650095.1 Rubrobacteraceae bacterium
GGACCCGCGAGATGTCCGGCTCGGCGGCGACGAGGTTCAGGAACGTGACCATCGCCTCCTCGCCGTCGAGCATCCCTTCGTCCATGTTCACGTCTATGACCTGGGCGCCGTTCTCGACCTGTTCGCGCGCCACGTCCAGGGCTGTCTCGTAGTCGTCGTTCAGGATCAGGTCTTTGAACCGCGCCGACCCCGTGACGTTCGTCCGCTCCCCGACGTTTACGAACAGCGAGTCCGGCCCGATGTTGACGGGCTCCAGCCCGCTGAGGCGCATCTTGGGCGGAAGCTCCGGTATCTCCCGCGGCGGATGGCCGGAGACCGCCTCCGCGATAGCCTCGATGTGCTCCGGCGTGGTGCCGCAGCAGCCGCCGACGATGTTCAGCCAGCCGTTCGCCGCCCACTCGCCCATCTGGGCCGCCATGTACTCCGGGCTCTCGTCGTACTCGCCGAACTCGTTCGGCAGACCGGCGTTCGGGTAGGCGCTGACGTGCGTCTCCGCTATTCCCGAAAGCTCCTCGATGTACTGGCGCAGCTCCCCGGATCCCAGGGCGCAGTTCAGGCCGACGCTTATGGGCTCGGCGTGCCGGACGGAGTTCCAGAACGCCTCCGTAACCTGCCCCGAAAGCGTGCGGCCGCTCGCGTCTGTGATAGTGCCGGAGATCATGATCGGGACGTCCAGACCTTCTTCATCCAGATAATCTTTAATGCCGAAGATCGCCGCCTTCGCGTTGAGCGTGTCGAAAATGGTCTCGACCAGCAGCAGGTCCGCGCCGCCCTCGACGAGCCCTTTCGCCGCCTCTTTGTACGCCTCGGCGAGCTCGTCGAAGCTGACGTTTCGGAAACCGGGGTTGTTTACGTCCGGGGAGAGGGAGGCTGTCCGGTTCGTCGGGCCGATAGCCCCGGCGACGAAGCGTGGACGGTCCGGCGTCTGTTCCGAGTAGCCGTCGGCGGCCGCGCGGGCTACGCGGGCCGCCTCGTAGTTCAGCTCGTAGGCCAGGTCCTCCATCTTGTAGTCTGCCTGGGCGATTGAGGTCGAGGAGAAGGTGTTCGTCTCCACTATATCCGAGCCGGCTTCGAGGGAGGCTTCGTGGATGTCCCGGATGATCTTGGGCTGGGTGAGCGAGAGCAGGTCGTTGTTGCCCTTGAGCTCTCCGGGATGGTCGGCGAAGCGCTCGCCCCGGTAGTCCTCGTCGGAGAGGTCGTAGCTCTGGATCATGGTCCCCATCGCGCAGTCCAGCAGCAGGATGCGCTGCTTCAGGGCGGCCCGAAACTCCGGGAGCCGGGATTCTCTGTCCGTCGTCGCTGCTGTCCTCTGGAGTACCATTTAGTCTCTCAGTCTCTCAGTCTTTTAGTCTCTGGTACGGTACGTTTCTTTTCTGGCGTGTGGCTTTGCTAGATCTTAACTTGTTTATCAAGTTGGATGGCATACGTTTTATCTCTAGTGCTTCTGTGGACAACCTTTCGTGGTCTTCTTCGCTGAGGTAGTCGAGATCGTGGGCAAAGAGGAGGTGGTATTCGAGTTCGCTGGCTGAACCCATCGAGATTTGGGCGAACCGGGCTAGCTCCGCGTCACCGCTTCGGCCACATCCCTCAGCGAGGTTGGCGGGCACGGAAGCGCAGGATCGGCGAATCCGCGAAGTCAATCCATACAGCTCCCTTTGCGGGAATTTGGCGGTCGATTTGTAGATGTCCAGCGTGAGCCGGTGAGCCTTCCACCAGACCTTCAAGTTCCTGAAGTCCTGCATGCCTAAAGATCAGCCGCCCCTTCTTTGCTGACCGACTGACCGACTGACCGACTGATCGACTACTTCCATGACATCTCCCGCGAGATCCGGCGCGCTCGCCGGCGGCATTATGTACGCCCCGTTCACGAGCGGTTGCGCCTTGGCGAGCAGGTTCTGCGCCACCTCCACGCCGTACTTCGGCGCGTCCTCAGCGTCTAGCTCCGCGAGCTTTTCGCGGACTTCTTTCGGGATGTTTATACCGGGGA
>JBARZM010000306.1:0-14421 GCA_049650095.1 Rubrobacteraceae bacterium
CTCCCGGCCCCAACCGCCGCCAGGCCGATAGCCGCCGCGCCGCCGCCGAGCAAGAGAAAGTTCCGACGCCCAACCGCTATACCGCCCGTGGAATGCGCCTCACGAGACCTCACGCCCGCCATGGCCGGCGCGGCCTGCTGTTCTTCGGGTTCTGCGGCAGGCTCCGGGGAGTCCAGGTTGGAGGCGCTTAGCAGCAGGGCCGAAACCGTGGCGCCGGCCGCGAGGGCCCCGATAATCGTCACGACCGTGAATAGGGGGTCCGTAGAAGGCTCCGCGAGCGTCACTACTATGGCGATCGCCGCCAAAACTCCCACTCCTACGAGAGATAGTAACGGGGACCTAAGCGCCAGGTAGGCCAGGAGGCCTGAGACGACGAGCGTACCGACTACCATCGAAGAGATCAAAACCGGTATATCCGCGGTGCCGAGAACCTCTATGGTCCGGGTCGCGACCCCCCCGGGCGTCAACCTTACTATCAACTGGGCCAGCGACAGGAATACCGACGGAACCAGCCGGTAGAAGCCGTGAACCAACTCCACGATCCCGAAAGCCAAAACGGCCCCGACGGCCCCGGCGAAAAATGCTCTCAACCTAACGTTCATTTCTAATCTCCACCTTTATTCGCCATCCTTCGGGTTCTGGCCCCTTCTTGGGTGGCTTCTACTCTAGAAAAATTCTACTACCAGGCGACCATTAATTTGTTACACCTTTATTACGAACCCGGTGGAGAGCCCGGATCATCCCCGGACCTCGAAACCTCGCCCGGAAGCGTCCCGGCACTTGACACGCGCCAACTTTAAGGCTACAAACCGCTCTACAGGCGATGATGGGAACGAGTAGCGTCGCGGAGCCCCGCCACAGCGAGCCGGCGTTGGTGAGAGTCCGGCGCGGGACGCGGCGCGAAGATCCTCCCGGAGCCGCCGGCCGAAAGCGAAGGAAATCCGGAAACGGTGTCCAGGCGTTAGTAGGTTCGGCCGGGTCCGCCCGTTACGGCGGCAGGTGTGGGCAGAGGTCGTGCCCGATACCAGAGAGCGGCCGGGGTCGTAAGCCCCGGCAAGTAGGGTGGTACCGCGAGGGGCTTTCCGAGGCTCCCGTCCCTACGGCGGAGAGTAGTAGCATTGCTCCGTCCGTAGAGACGGGAGCTTTGTTCGTTCATATCTAGAGAGGTCGTGGATGGTGGCATTCGATAAGGTAAGCCCGCAGGTACGGTTCCCGGAGCTGGAGGAAGATATCGTCGAGCTTTGGAAAAAGGCGGGGACTTTCGAGAAGTCCGTCGGGCGCCGGCCGGAAGATAAGCCATTCGTATTCTACGAGGGACCGCCGACGGCCAACGGAAGGCCCGGGTTCCATCACGTACTGTCGCGGGCGTTTAAGGACCTGATCCCGCGCTACAAAACCATGCAGGGCTACCGCGTCGAACGAAAGGGCGGCTGGGACTGCCACGGCCTGCCCGTGGAGCTTGAGGTAGAGAAGGAGCTCGGGCTCGCCGGCAAGAACGACATCGAAGAATACGGCATCGAAGAATTCAACAACCTTTGCCGGGAATCCGTGTACCGGTACGTGGACGAGTGGCGCCGGATGAGCGACCGGATGGGCTTCTGGGCCGACATGGACAACGCCTACTGGACCCTGGACAACACCTACATCGAGAGCGTCTGGTGGGCCTTGAAGGAGCTCCACGAGAACGACCTTCTCTATGAGGGTTACAAAGTAACCGCCCATTGCCCCCGGGACCAGACTTCGCTATCTAGCGCCGAAGTTGCCATGGGCTACGAGGACGTCACGGACCCGAGCGTCTACGTAAAGCTGCCGCTCGAAGACGAGCCGGAGACCAGCCTCCTCATCTGGACGACGACGCCGTGGACCCTTATCTCCAACACCGCCGTCGCCGCAGCCCCGAACGTCGAATACGCGACCGTAACGACGAACGGTAACCCGGATGGGGAGCGCCTGGTCCTGGCGCGCGAGCTCCTGGATAAGGTCCTTGGCGAAGGCAACTACGAGGTCCACGCCATCACCGAAGGCCGGGACCTCGTAGGCAAAAAATACCAACGCCCATTCGACTACGTTGACGTTGAAGAGTCCGAAAACCTTTTTACCGTCGTCCTCGGCGACTACGTGACCACCACCGAGGGCACCGGTCTCGTCCACACCGCGCCGGCTTACGGCGAGGACGACGCCCGCACCGGCCGCCGCTACGGCCTGCCGACCATCCACCCCGTAAAGCCCGACGGCACCTTCGACGAACGGGTCGGAGAGTTTGCGGGGCAGTTCGTCAAGGACGCCGACCCCGGCCTCGTGGATGAGCTGCGAGATAAGGGCGTGCTGTTCCGGTTCGAGGAGTACGAGCATCCATATCCCCACTGCTGGCGCTGCGGCACGCCGCTGTTGTATTATGCCAAGAAAGCCTGGTACGCCCGGACGACCCGCAAGTTGGACGAGTTGCTCCGGGAGAACGAAGAGATCAACTGGGTCCCAGAGCACGTTAAATGGGGCCGCTTCGGCGACTGGCTCCGCAACAACGTCGATTGGGCCCTCTCCCGCGAGCGCTACTGGGGCACCCCGCTCCCGGTCTGGCGGTGCCCCGAAAACCACGTAACGGTCATCGGGAGCGTCGAGGAGCTGAAAGAGAAGGCCCTTGGAGAAGTCCCCGAAGACCTGCACCGGCCTTACGTGGACGACGTAAAGGTGGCGTGCGGCGAGTGCGGCGCGGAAGCCGAACGGGTGCCGGAGGTGCTGGACGCGTGGTTCGACTCCGGCAGCATGCCCTACGCCCAGGACCATTACCCGTTCGAGAACAAAGAGCATTTCCAGAGCAACTTCCCGGCGGACTACATCTGCGAGGCCGTGGACCAGACGCGGGGCTGGTTCTACTCGCTGCTGGCGACTTCGACGATGCTCTTCGACCAAAGCTCCTTCAAGACCTGCCTCGTGCTCGGCCACATACTAGACGCCGAGGGAAAGAAGATGAGCAAAAGCCGGGGTAACGTGGTGAACCCGTGGGAGGTCTTTGATCGGCAAGGGGCCGACGCCCTCCGGTGGGCGCTCTACACCGCTTCGAGCCCCGGCAACCCGCGCCGCTTCTCCGAGGACCAGGTAGACGAGGCCGTCCGAAAGTACCTCCTCACCCTCTGGAACACCTACTCGTTCTTCGTCACCTACGCCCGCATCGACGGCTTTGATCCGCAAAAAGGATACGTGCCGCCCGAAGACCGGAGCCTGATGGACCGCTGGGCCCTCTCAGAGCTGCAGCTAACCGTAGGGACCGTGACCGAACGGCTCGACGCTTACGACGTGACGGCCGCCGGACGGGCTATCGGGGAGTTCGTGGACGAGTTGTCGAACTGGTACGTCCGGCGCAGCCGGCGCCGGTTCTGGAAAGGCGAGGACGACACCGACAAGCGGGCCGCCCACTCGACGCTCTACGAATGCCTGGTCGCGGTCACCAAGCTCACCGCCCCCTTCACGCCCTTCGTGGCCGAGAGTATCTACCAGAACCTGGTGGTCAACGCGGACGCCGACGCCCCCGAGAGCGTTCATCTGGCGGATTGGCCAGCCGCTGACGCCGGGCTCGTGGACCGGGGACTCTCCGGCCGTATGGCCTCGGCCCGCAAGGTCGTGGCGCTCGGCCGGGCGGCCCGAAATGCCTCCGCCATAAAGACCCGCCAACCGCTGCGGGAGGTCGTGGTGGTGCCTTCGGCCGACGAAAGCGAAGGTTTCCGCGAAGGCGTGGAGAGCCTGGAGGGGATCATCCTGGACGAGCTCAACGTCAAGGAGCTTCGCTTCGGGGCGGCGGAGGACGTGGTCGCCTACGACCTGAAGCCGAACCTCGGCGTGGTAGGACCGAAGTACGGCAAGCTCGCGCCGGGGATTCGGGAGGCGCTGGCCCAGGCCTCTCCGGATACCGGCGCGCGGGCCGCCGCCGGGGAGGGCGTCACGGTAGTCGTCGAGGGCGAAGAGATCGAACTCTCACCCGAAGAACTGCTGGTGGAACCCGGCGAGCGGGCCGGATACGCCGTGGAACGCGAAGGTGAGCTATCCGTGGCGCTATTGACGGAGCTAAGCCCGGAATTGCTCGACGAAGGGCTCGTTCGGGAGTTGGTCCACAAGGTGCAGAGCCTGCGGCGGGAGAAAGGGTTCGAGATCGAGGAGAGCGTCTCCGTGGGCATCTCGGGGAGCGGGCGGGTAAAGGACTTGCTCGGTGGCAAATGGGGCGGGTACTTCAGATCGGAGGTGTTGGCGCGGGACCTGGATCTCGGCCCCGAAGACGGCCTCGACGCCGTCGAGGTAGACGGTGAAGAGCTACGGGTACGGCTCGCGCCCCTCGGCAAAGATGGTTGAAAGCCGGGCGACCGGGCCGGGGACTCGGAGGCAGAGGATAAAAGGCCGGTAAACCGGGTATGATATAGAACTATAAAGTGTACTGAACCAACGCAAGAGAGAGAGGTCCAGGTGTTTGGGAGAAAGAGTCGGGCGGAGCGGTTGAAAAAAGAAGCCGAGTCCAGGTCGTTTATCCCCGTGGCGGCGTTGGCCGCCTTTTTCGCCGAGGCCCGGCCCGTGGCGGAGAGGCTGCTCTACGACGACGACCTTCAAGAAAACGTCCGCACGTTCATCGAGGCGGCGAACAAAATTTACGGCGAAGTCTCCAAAGACAGCCCCGGCAAGATAGTGGCCCGGCTCTGGGACGACGACAAGCTGAGGGCCGAGATCGAGTCCGCGGCGGCGGCGGTCCAGCAAGGGAACCGCAGGGTCCGGGGCGAGAAGGTCAAGAGTGGCGGTGGCGGCGGCCGCGTACTGTTGCTGCTACTCGCGGCGGCCGTGGGATTCTTGTTCCTGAACCCCCGCACCGGCCCCGAGGCCCGCAGGCTCGCCAAGGAAGCCCTGGGCTCTATAAGCTCGGGCCGCTAGGCAGGAAGACCTGCGTAGTTTCAGGAGTCTGCAGAGACCTTGAAAGCCGGATAATGTTGGCCCAACTCGAGATCGAAAGCCTCCGGGTCCCCCCCGGAGGCTACGAAAGAGGATCTAAGTTCCGAAAAACTCGCCCGGGCCTCGCCTTCGGCCCGCTCGGCCCGGTTGCCGGCGCTGTCGCTCGGGGTTCCTTCTCGTTCGAGCCTCACGGCCCGGGCCCTCAAACGCTCCGCGCGCTCGAAGAGCGTGGCTTGAGATTGGGCGTGGGCCTGGATTCTGGCGGCGGCCCGCTCCCGGGCCCGCGGGTCGCCGGCCCCCTTCTCGGAGTTTCCGACGGGCGTCTGCCCGGGAATATCCCGCTTCGGCCGGAGCCGGGCGAGGGTTCGGCGCAGCAAAGACGCCACGGGAGCACGTAACCCTATTCTTCTGAAAGGCGGTACACTTCCTTCACTCATGAAGCACATGATAAACCGTACGACGCTAATAGTTGTGATAACCCTCTCCACATTCTTGCTGGGAGGATGTTCGGGCTTCCTCGGTGAGACTCCCCGGGAGCAGGCAAACGCAGACATCTCGGCGGCGAACGAGGCCGTCGCCCAGCACAACGAGCTCTTTCAGCAGACCCGCGGCACCTACGAGGACGTCAAGAGTGAAATAGAGTCCAGTGGCGGGGAAGGCGGAGACGACGCTTTTCAGGCCGAGAAAGACCGTATCGCCGAGGCCCGGGGCAACCTCGAAGAAGCCCGGGGCAACCTCGAAGAAGCCCGGAGTTCCCTGGAAGACACCCAAAATATAGCTGAGCTGAACCCGACGGTCGCGGAGTACGCGGGCACCCTCTCACAGGCGATGGACGCCCAGCTCGAAGCTGAAAGCCTGGAGATAGAGTTCTATGGCCTATTGGAGGAAGACCCGATCCTGGAAAACAACCGGGACCAAGCGCAACAATTGCTCACCGATGCCGGAGACGGTTACCAGCAGGCCGAAAACTCCTACGAAAAGGCCCAGGAGTTGGCGAACTCCAACCCGGACGTGCTAAGCCCCGCCTCCGACGCCCCGGGCGATACCTCCGGAAACGGCTAGGCTGGGCAATCCTCAATCCCGGCGCTCGAAGACGACTACCCCGTTTCGCTCGTAGATATTTTGGTAGTCGGGGTTCTCGCGTAGCCTGTTGGTCGTTTGGAGGTTTAGCACGGGGTTTATGTAAGTGTCGTAGGCCGGCGTAGTCTCGTCCACCACGACGTATTCCGCGTCCTGGATCGTCGGGAACAGGTAGAGGTACCGGCGATGGGCGAGGTGAGGTCCGATCTGGTTTGTGGCGGAGACTTTCGCGCCGTCCGGTATGCGGGATACCGCCTCGTTCAGGGCATCCAGGTGCTCTCTCGACGGCGGGTGTATGACGGTAGAGGTGTTGTCCGGGGAGCTGAACAGCGGCAGCGGCCCGGCATCGTAGGCCACCTGAGCCCCGAACAGGAGTATCCCCAAAGCTAGAAAGAGCGGCAAGCTCCGGGCCTTCCCTTCCGGCGCCAGACGACCAAGCCACGTAAATGGCCGGCGGCGGTAATTTCTGGCCCTCTCCCAAAAGTCCTCCAGGTTCCGGAGGCCGGCCGCCGCCGCGAGGTACACGAACGGGAGTATCGGGGCCGAGTACTGGTAACGAACGTTCGCCATCTGGGGCCGGTCGCTCAGGAGGTTTATGGCGATCTCCGGCAACGGTATCGCCAGCACGAGCGGCGCGAAGAGCGCCAAAAAGCCGGTCATGCCGAGGAGGGAGGCCAGGTAGAGTGGCTTGTTCCCGGAGAGGAGGTAGGAAAGGGTGAAGAGCGGGTCCGTTAGCGCCGTGCGCGCCACCCCGGTTATGGAGCCTCCGAAAGCCTCGTATCGTCCCTCGACGAGCTCGCTCGTATCCCCCACGTTGAATGCCGGGATAACGACCTGCATTATCAGGAGAAAGTACGCCGTGCCCGCCACGAATATCGGGATGCCCCACCGCGGCCGCTTTTCCACCAATAGGGCGTAGAGGCCCATCATGACGACGAGGAGCACGATCTCTTCTTTGGTCAGCGAAGCCAGCGTCGCGAATAGCACGAACAGCAAAGGTCTTCGCTCCAGCATGTAGTGGAAGGCAAAAAGGAGGAACGTACCGGCCATCATCTGGGCGTGAAAATCGAAAAGGTTCGCGGACTGGAGCCCGTAGTTAAAGAGGTAGGCTATGGCGATGATCGCCGCGGGCCAGTCCCGGTTCAGGAAGCGTTTCGCGAGCCAGTAGAGTGGAATCGCCCCGAGGCCCACGGCGGCGGACTGGGCGATCAAAAGCCAGAGAGGGCTTGGGGAGATCCAGTAGAGCGGCACGAAAGCGAGCAGCAGGAAGTCGGCGTGGTTTTTGAGCCGGGAGGTGATCTCCCCCTGCTCGTCGGTGGCCTCTAGGATGCGCCCGTTGGCGGAGTTCCAGACGGCCTGGTCCATGTTGCCGAGGTCGAAGCGGGATGAGGCGTAGGTCTCGTGCTTGTAGATGGAGAGCAGCGAGAAGACGACAACGTAGAGGATTGCTATGGCCATGACGATTTCCCGGGGTCCGGGCCGTTTGAGGCCGTTCAGGGTCTTGCGAAGCCTCAGGCTAATCATCTTCGAGGCTCCTCCAGCTGAAGTTCTCTCCCGCGAACCAGCCGGCTTCCTCCGGGAGATCGAAGTCGGCCTCTCGCATCCGGTCTAGGGCTTCGCCGGGCGCCTGCAGGTCCTCCACCCGCCGGACGACGCCGCCGTCTTTCACGCGCCGGACCGTCAACGTGGCGCCGGCCGCGTCCGTGGTCGCAACGTAGGAGCCGTCGCGGCTGACGAGCGGGCTGCGGCTCCCCGCCTCCACCGTGACGTTCATCTTGGTGAAGCTCCAGGTTTTGGAGTCTATTAGGCCGACGCCGGTCTTCTTGCCGTCGGTCCACATCACGGGCAGCGCGTCGTCGAGTTCCGGCACGATGGGCGCCGGGTCGTAGAGCCCGAGTTCTTCGGCGCCCGTCAAAGGTAGCTCTGCGGCGCCGACGACCAACCTAACCCGGGACTCCAGGGGATCCGAGCCCCGGGGCCGCTCGTCGAAGACCAGGGCGTTGGAGTCGAAGTAGTAGTAAGGCGTTCCAACCTTTTTGTCGGTCTCGTATACGACGGCTTGCCGCCGCTCGAAGAAGTTATAGGCCGTAAGGGAGAGCCCGTTCGGCCCCGGTCTCCAGGCGAAGATTGTGTTCTGGGCGCCCCAGACCGCTCCCAGAAGCGACGTAGAGCCTGGTAGGTCTGGCTCCAGCAGACGCTCCGTGGCGCCGCTGGCGGGCAGCACCAGGGCGTTGGGCGGAGCCCCTATCGCGTAGCGGCCCGCCAACAGCCAGGCCCGGTCGCTGGAGAGAGAAGAGTCGGTGAGGGCTTCGCCCGGTTCGGCCCGGCTGGTCAGCGCCCGGGTGTTGCGGGCGAGATCCGCGCTGTACAGGTCGCCCCGCAGGTTCTCGCCCTCTCCGCGCAGGACGGTGAAGGAAGTACTGCGGCCGCCGGTGCGGGCCGGGGCCACGGCGTAACCCCCGGAATCCCCGGTGTAAATCTCCGTGACCACCCCAGATTCCGGTTCCAGGGAGACGATCGAGCCATCCTCGGTGGCGTAGACGATCTCCTGACTCCTCTCCCCCCCCGCGACGGCCCCCACGGCCAAAAGCAGCAGCGCCAGAACCGCCAGCGATACCCACCCGTAACGGACTATGTTGCGGGCGAGCCACGGCCTGCGGGCTGTCAGAGTGTTCAGGGAAACGCCGAGGCGATGACGAAGTTTAGAGAATACGGCCATAACCCGGTGAGTATAGCTTGTCAGTATTCCGGCCATAAATCCGCCCGGTGGAGCTTTCGGGGTTGCCTCAAGAAGCTACTATCAACCGGCTACAGAAAAACCTTCTGATGTTCTCCGTTTTCGACCGATGTGGCCTCGTGGTTTTCTAGGATGAAGGAGGACTCCAGGATAAGTTTATGTACGGCCTTCGGCAAGAATGGGTCGCCTGCTGAGCTTCGCTACCCTCAATGATGATCTGACGCGTCAAACGGCGCGGGGCCGTCGAGGTAAGGCCGGTGTATAGCCGGGCTCGCCAGGATCGGGATCGAGGCCGGTGGAGAGGAATCTGTCTCTGTACTGTTGTCTGTCCCGTCTCTCGACTTCGAGACGTTCGGTCTCAATCCGCTCGCGTCGCTGCCTATCACGCTCCGCTTTTAGCTTCTCCAACTCTATTTTAGGGTTGTCTATCCAGGCGAGCACCTTCTGCTCTATCTCGTCGCGGACCCTGCGGAAGCTCTCCAGCAGGTCCTCTTCCGGGACTTCCTCCGCCCGAGGGTCGTCGAAGAGCCAGGAGATCCTTGCGTGAACACCCGGAAAGGTCTTGGGACAGTTCTTCTCGGCCCGAGCGCACACGATGATGAGGTAGTTGAAACCCGTCTTCCCCAGGTAGGTCTTCAGGCGCTTTGGATACTGGTCGGAGATGTCTATGCCCACCTCTTCCATGACCTCTACTGCGTAGGGGTGGATCTCGCCGGTCGGCTCGGTGCCCGCACTGTAGGCCTCGAACGCGTCGCCGCCATAGTGCCTCAAGAAACCCTCGGCCATCTGGCTTCGCGCCGAGTTCTGGGTACACAGGAAGATCACCTTCTGCTTCTTGGTTTCCTTGGTCTTCTCCATCCGCCAAACTCCTTCTCTCCGGTCTACGAAACTTCTACCGTCTCCGGCGTGCCTCCGGCCGCGAGCTGCTCGGCGAACTCGTCGGGTAGCTCACTCCCCCTGATGCCCTCCATCGCGCTATCCAGGTCGTACTCGACCCGCACGAACTCTACCGAGAACCCATCTTCCCCAGCCTCGATGAGCACGTAACAAGCCCGGAAATCGCCGTCCTTGGGCTTGCCCACGGAGCCGGTGTTTACGAATTGGACGCCTTCCACCTCCCGAGTCCAGGGTTTGTGGGTGTGGCCGAAAGCGATGAGGTCTCCCTCTTTGAGGCCCGCCGCGTTCGCCATCTTCTTACAAAAGGAGTCGGGACGGTCTTCGGTCCAGTACAGGGTGTTGAGGGTCGGCGTACCGTGGACCAGTGTGATCTGGGGCCGCGAAGTGTGGCCGCCCCGGGGACGGAGATCCAACCTGAAAGGCAACCCTCCCAGAAAGCTCTTTGTCTCCGCCGAGACGTGCTCCCGCGTCCACCCGTAGCTTAGGTGGGACAACTCTTCGGCCCTCTCACTCTCGGCCTTGCAGCCGCAGTGCTTGTAGTCGTGGGCCGTGGTCGAGTCGTAGTTGCCGGCTATCCCAGGTATCCCGCGCTCCCGAATAAGAGCAACGACCTCGTTGGGCCAGGGTGCGTAGCCGACGAGGTCTCCGAGATGGTATGTGGCGCTTATGTCTTCTCTTGTATCCAGATCCTCCAGCACCGCTTCGAGGGCGGGAAGGTTCGAGTGGATATCCGAGATCAGGGCGTGCTTCACGTGTATCTCCTTGATCGTAATTCGACGATTTGACCTGGTAGTATACGCGCCGGCGTGAATACTTTTGTTTCAAGACGGTTAAATTTTCTCTGCCGAGGGCTCGTTTTCGGTCGGATCATGGGCCGCTCTGGGCAGTTGCGACGCGCGTCTGGCTATCCGGCGGGCGGTTTTCGGCTTTCCGCTCGCTGTAACGATCTACCAGGTAGTCGGCCCGGTCCCGCGTTAGCAGGGTGAATTTGACGAGTTCCTCCATTACATCCACCATCCGGTCGTAGTAGGGAGACGGCTTCATTCTCCCGGCCTCATCGAACTCCTCATAGGCTTTCGCCACCGACGACTGGTTCGGGATGGTGATCATCCGCATCCAGCGGCCCAGAATCCGCAAGGCGTTCACGGCATTAAAAGATTGAGAACCGCCGTTGACCTGCATAACCGCGAGCGTCCGTCCCTGGGTTGGCCGCACCCCGCCGCTCTCCAGTGGAAGCCAGTCGATCTGGGATTTAAAGATCCCCGTGATGGTCCCGTGCCGTTCGGGACTGCACCAGACATGACCCTCCGACCAGACCGACGCCTCACGCAATTCGGCGACCTTCGGATGATCCGGCAGGTCGCCATCCGGTTGGGGCAAGCCGCGAGGGTCGTAGATCCGGGTTTCGGCCCCAAAACCGCGGAGCAGCCGGTCGGCTTCCTCCACCAACAGGCGGCTGTAGGAACGGTCGCGCAGCGAGCCATAGAGCAGTAGTATTCGCGGCGGATGCGTCGAGGTTTGCCCGCCCGCCAGCTTCTCCAACGAGGGCGGGTCCGAATATTCGGGCAATAGCGCGGGAAACTCGTACATAGGTCCTCCAGGTGGATGAATGATCGTCGTTCCGGGACGGCGCGTCGGCGGATTTCATACTCTCTACCAGAGAGCTTCGGAGAGCCCCTTGAACTCGGATAAGGCTTCTCGGTTCAGGCAATAGCACGTGCGAGGCCCGTCTATCGAGCCTTCGATCAGGCCGGCGTCCTTCAGGACCTTTAAGTGCTGGCTGACGGTGGACTGCGCGAGCGGCAATCTCTCCACGATATCGCCGCAAACGCAAGTCTCCACGGAGAGCAACAACCTCACGATCGCTACCCTGACCGGATGCCCAAGCGCCTTGCAGAACCCGGCAAACCTCTCGTGGTCGTCCGATAAAGCCTCGAACGCCACTTCCGGCATCATCTCCCCGGCGGAAAGGCACTTCCCACCAGCGTCGTCTAGCACGGATCTTGCCATGCGGTTATCCTCTCCCGCGTTGCGGCCTTTAATCGTCATTTGCCGATTAAACCACTGCTCGTCTCCGGTGTCCACCAAATTGTCCAACAACCAGAGGTCCGATATTTTCCCGGTACCTTCAGCCGGGAGTTCAGGTGCTCCGGTTGTCGCAGGCGTTACCTAACCGTTTGGCTGGCACGTCGGGCAGACGTGCGTTCCCCGGCCCGCGACCCTTGTCTTCAAGATTTCCGTGCCGCAGGCCGGGCACGGCTCGCCCTCGCGGGTGAAGACCTGTAGCTGGTGTTGGTACTTGCCCGTCTCTCCGAAAGCGTCGTGGTATGAGTCGAAGGTCGTGCCCCGGAGTTCGATGGCCCGGCCGAGTATGTCCAGGGTCGCGGCGTGGAGTCGCCGTATCTCCTCCGTATCGAGGGTGTTGGCTTTACGGAGGGGATGGATACCGGCCGCGAAGAGCACTTCGTCCACGTAGATGTTGCCCAGCCCGGCGACCACCGACTGGTCCAAGAGCAGGCCCTTTATGCTCGCCTTGCGTCCGAAGGCTTCGGTGAGGTATTCGGGGGTAAATTCGTCCGAGAACGGGTCGGGGCCGAGGCGGGAGATCAGGGGGTGTGCGTCGACGTCTTCCGGCTCGTAGAGGTTGAAGTACCCGAGCCAGAGCCGGGTAAAAGCAAGGACAAGCCCGTCATCGAACTCCAGGATGGCGGTGTTCATCCGGTCTGGCTCTTGCCATTCGGGAAGGGGCAGCACCCGGCCGGAGATGACGAGGTGGATGACGCCCACGACGTCCCCGAAATCGAGCACGATGACCTTGCCCCGCCGCCCCGTTCCCCGGAGCGTTTTGCCGACGAGCCGCGGCCCGAACTCTTCCATTTCGACGTTCGTTACGTCCGGGCGGAACACGGCGGCCCGAAGGACTTTCTTTCCGGCGGCGAGCGTCCGGAGGTCTTCGGATATAACCGTTGTTTCGGGTAGCTCCGGCAACTAGTCTCCCAGCAATTTCTCTATATACCGGGGCACGCCATCTTCGCCCACCGGTAGGGTAACGGCGTCGGCGGCCCGGCGTACCGCCGCGGTCTTCCCGCCGACCGATACTCCGTGCCCGACGAATGAGAGCATGTCGGCGTCGTTGTCCGCGTCGCCGAAGGCTACCGTGCGGGCCGGGTCTACCTTCCAGCGGTCGCACATGAACGAGAGCGCCCGGGATTTGGTACCTTCGTAGCCGCTGATCTCGACGTAGTGCGGCAGGCTCCGGGTTACGAACAGGCGTCCCTCGAAGGCCTCGCGGGCCTCGTCCAGCCACCCGGGGACGTTGTCCGGATGGTCCACTATCACGAGCTTCGTCGGGTGTACGTCGCTCTCCCGGAGCCACTCCACCGGTGAGTCGGCGGGGATCACATCGAACCGCTCGGGGTGGCGCAGGTTGTCTAGTAGAGCCGCCGTATCCGGGGCGGAGACGACTCGTCCGTCGAGGAATATGCGGGCGTTCAGGTCCTTTTCGGAGGCCCATTCCAGGGCTTCGAGGCTCAGGTCGCGCGGCAGGGTGCGGTGCATTAGGGTCTCGCCGTTCATCCGGCGCACCATCGAGCCGCCGTAGCAGATCAGGGGGTCCCGGTCCTCGAAACCGAGTTTCAGGGCGTGTTCCCGGGCGCTCTCGTAGTGGCGGCCGGTGGCGACGACCAAGCGCGTGCCAACGTCCCGGAGTCTCTGGAAAACCTCCAGTACCCGGTCCGTTATAACGAGGTCGTGGCCAAGGACCGTGCCGTCTAAGTCAAAGACCGCAAGGTCAAAGGGCATACCATTACCCGCAGTGTTCCGTTTCGACAAATCAAAGCCTCCCGAAGTAAGACCGACGCGGCATATTCTAGCCCGTATCAAGGCTCCGGTCCGGCTTCCGTCCGGCGGTGGGATTCGCGGGGCGGTGTGTGGTGTAATGGCCTATGTAGTAGACGCCGGGCAGGGATGGGAGCGAGCGATGGATCTAGCGGTGCGCATGGGACGCCTGGGGACCGAGACGGCGTTCTCGGTGCTCGCGAAGGCGAAGGCGCTCGAAGCGCGGGGACAGGAGATCATTCACCTGGAGATCGGCGAGCCGGACTTCGACACGGCGGAGCACATAGTCGAGGCTGGCTGCCGGGCGCTACGGAGCGGCCAGACCCACTACACCCCGACCGCCGGAATCCCGGAACTCCGCGAGGCCATAGCCGCCGACGTGGCCCGCAGCCGGCGTATCGAGGTGGCCCCGGAACAGGTAGTGGTGACGCCGGGGGGAAAGCCGATCATGTTCTTCGCCATCTTGGCGCTCGTCGAGGAGGGCGACGAGGTGCTGCTGCCGAACCCGGCGTTCCCGATCTACGAGTCGATGGTCGACTTCGCCGGTGGTCGTCCGGTCTTCGTTCCGCTCCGGCAGGAGAACGAGTTCCGCTTCGACCTCGACGAGTTTCGGGCGGGGATCAGCGCCCGCACCAAACTCGTCATCCTCAACTCGCCCGCCAACCCGACCGGCGGCGTGCTGACGCCCGAGGACCTCGCCGGGCTGGCGGAGATACTGCGGGACCGCCCGGACATCTTCATCCTTAGCGATGAGATCTACTCCCGGCTGCTCTACGATAGCCCCTTCGCCAGCATCGCCTCCGAGCCCGGCCTCGGTCCCGACGGACGCACCATCATCTTAGATGGCTTCTCGAAGACCTACGCCATGACCGGCTGGCGGCTCGGCTACGGCGTAATGCCCGAATGGCTCGCCGAAGCGGTAGCCCGACTGCAGGTCAACTCCA
>JBARZM010000307.1:0-44248 GCA_049650095.1 Rubrobacteraceae bacterium
CCGACGCAGCCCGAGGTGCCGTCCTTCGTGTTGCAAATAGAAGAAATTTCCGGGGCTTCCGGCGTTACGCAACTCTCCATTCAGCCTGGCGACGCCGGGCCGCCGGAGGGTGGCGGCAACTTCTCCCGCGTACCTATTACAATGACGTTCGAGGGGACTTACGAGCAGTTGCAGGACTTTATGGTCCGGATACAGAACCTGGTCCGGCTGGTAGGCGTGAACGAAGTCTCGTACGAAACGGCGGAGCAAGGGGGTGGGGCGACCACGGTAGACCCGGGCATAGAACGTATACTGCAGGTCGAGATCCTGGCCGAGATATACTTCCAGCCGGGGGACGTGCCCTCCGGGCAAGCACCGGTGGCGCCTGCCCCGGAAGGAGTAACGACACCCCAGGAAGGAACCACCGGTGCTCAGTAGGCTGCGGGAAATACTTCTCCAGGACAACAAAGTACTGCCCGTGGCGCTCGCCGTCCTCGCCGTACTGGTCGTGGCCGGCCTGATCTTCGCGCTAACCCGAGGAGGGGACGAGGAGCAAACCGCCGACCAAGACATAGTGGCCCAGTCCCAGGAAGAAAGCGCGGAGCCTGCGGCGCCCGGGACGGCGCCCGGGGTCGAAAACCGAAACGTAGACTCCTACGCGGCCTACGAAGCCAAGGATCCCTTCCGGCAACTCGTCGCGCCCGCCGAAGCAGATACCGGTGGGGGTACGTCCGGAGGTGGCAACGGAGCCCCGGGAGACGCAACCGGCGCCGAGGCGGACACCGGCGGCGACACGACCGGCGGCGGCAACGGAGACGGCGGAAGTGGTGGAGAACCGGGTAGCGGGGACGGCACGCCCGGCCGTGCCGCGGGTGACGGAGGACCGAGTGACGGAGGACCGGGTGACGGGGACATTCCTATCGACAACGGGGACGGAGGCGGCGGACAGCGCGGCCAAGATAGTGACAACGACGGGTTAAACGACAGTAGAGAAGCAGCGCTGGGCCAGGACCCGGACAACCCGGACACCGACGGCGACGGCATCCGCGACGGCGCGGACGACTCAAACGGGGATGGGAGGCCCGACGGCCAAACCGGTCGTCGGGGCGGCGGAAATGGAAATGGGGGCTCCGGTAAGCTCTTCGATAGTGGTGGCAGTTTGTTTGGCGGGGCCAAGTAGCTGTTCTTAATCCCTTCGTGGTTTATATTAGCGGTATGAGAGAAATCGAAGAGACAAGCAAGCTAAGAGGGGACGTGCCGCGGTGAGGTTCGGCTTTACGACATCCGGCGAGTCGCACGGTCCGGCCGAGGTGGCGTTGGTCAACGGGGTTCCGGCGGGCCTGGGACTACTCGCGGAAGATATAAACCGGGACTTGTACCGCCGGCAGCAGGGCTACGGCCGCGGCGGGCGGCAGAAGATCGAGACGGACCAGGTCGAATTCCTCGGCGGGGTGCGCCACGGTTACACGCTGGGCTCTCCCGTAGCCATGATGATCCGCAACCAGGATTACGCCAACTGGGAGAGCCGGATGACCCCGGACCCGGTCGAGAAAGCGCCCGACCCTATAACCCTGCCCCGTCCCGGGCACGCGGATATGGCCGGGATGCAGAAGTACGCGACGAACGACCTTCGCAATATCCTCGAACGCTCCAGCGCCCGGGAGACCACCGCCAGGGTCGCCGCCGGGGGCGTTGCTAAGAAACTTCTTTCCGAGTTCGGGGTGGAGATCCACAGCGCCGTTTACCGGATAGGCGCCGCCGCCTACGAGAAAGAACGGGCCGCGCTCGACGCCCGCAAAGCCGACGATTCCGAGGTGCGCTGCCCGGACCCGGACGTCTCGGAAGAGATGAAGGCCGAGATAGACGCGGCCCGCTACGCCCGGGACGCGCTGGGCGGCGAGTTCGTGGTAGTGGCCGAGGGCTGTCCGCCGGGGCTCGGTTCTTACGTAGACTGGCGGGACAAGCTAGACGCACGGCTCGCCGCCGCCGTAATGTCGATCAACGCCATAAAAGGCGTAGAGGTCGGCATGGGGTTCGAGGTCGCCCGGCACCGATCCAGCGAGGTGCAGGACGAGATACTGGTCGAAGACGGCAACCTGTCTCGGGCGAGCAACCGGCTCGGCGGTCTCGAAGGCGGGATGACAAACGGCGAACCCGTCGTCGTATCGGCGGCCATGAAGCCGATCTCTACCATCGCCAAGGCGCTACGCACCGTGGATATCTCCACCGGAGAGCCCGCGCGGGCGTTCCGGGAACGGGCCGACTCTTGCGCGGTGCCGGCGGCGGCGGTCATCGGCGAATCGATGGTGGCCGTCGTGCTCGCCGAAGCGTTCCTGGAGAAGTTCGGCGCGGACAACATGACGGACATCCGGGCCGCCTACACGGGCTACAAAAAGCGTCTCGAAGAAGACCGGAGCCCGTCGTAAAGATTTGCACGGACCCGTGTACGGACCCGTAGCCATCGTAGGGTACATGGGGAGCGGCAAGAGCTCCGTGGGCCGTCTGCTCGCCCGCCGGCTCGGGTGGGAGTTCGCGGACCTCGACCGGGAAATAGAGCGTAAAGAACGCCGTACCATACCGGAGATTTTCGCTGAGTCCGGTGAAGAGGCGTTCCGGAACCTCGAACACAAATCCCTGCTGAACGTGCTCGACGGGGCGGACGAACGGGTCGTGGCCTGCGGCGGCGGCACGGTGACACACCCCGGCAGCCGGAAGGTTCTCCGGGACGTCGGCACGGTGTTTCTCGAAGAGGACACGGGGGTGCTCTTCGGGCGGACCAGGGGTTCTCGCCGACCGCTCCGGGCCGGAACCCCCGAAGAGTTCGGGCGGCGTTACTCTGAGCGTATCGGACATTACCGGGAGGTCGCGGACCTGACGATTATTATGAGGAACCGGCCCAAGGATCAGGTAGTAGAGGAGATCATCCGGTGGCTGAACGGATAGAAGTTCCGGTATCCACGCCCTATACGGTGGTGGTCGGGAGCGACCTGGACCTCGCGGGACAAATATCCTCCGGGCTCGCCCCTGGCGCCGGCCCTGGAAACGCCGTTGTGGTCACGGACTCTAACACCGGCCCGCTACACGCGGCACGTCTCATGGAGGCTTTGAAGGCGTCCGGGTGGAACGTACCAGGCCTCGTCGAAGTGCCGGCGGGAGAGGAATCTAAGAGCTTACAGACTTATTCGGAGGTCATCCGGCAACTCGCCGGCGCCGGCCTGACCCGGGACGGGACGGTCTTTGCGCTCGGCGGCGGGGTCGTCGGAGATTTGGCGGGCTTCGTCGCGGGGACCTACATGCGGGGCGTCGGGTTCGTGCAGCTTCCGACGACCTTGCTGGCGATGGTGGACAGCTCGGTCGGTGGTAAGGTCGGCGTGGACCTCCCGGAAGGCAAAAACCTGGTCGGGGCCTTCGTGCGTCCCCGGATGGTGCTGGCGGACCTGGGCTGGCTCGGCACGCTCCCGGATCGTGAGCTAAGCTGCGGCCTCGCCGAGGTGGTGAAGATGGGACTTCTCGCCGGGGGCGAGTTCTTCGACGCGCTAGGGTTGGTGGAGGACGCCCGGGCGGGCGACACCGAGGCCCTCCAAACCCTGGTGGCCCACTCGGTGCGGTTCAAAGCCGCCGTGGTCGCCGGAGACGAACTGGAAGGAGGCCGGCGCGCCATACTAAACTACGGCCATACTATAGGACACGGCCTGGAAGCCGCCGCCGGGTACGGCCTGCGCCACGGAGAGGCGATCTCCGCCGGGATGGTCGCCGCCGCGCGGCTCTCGCACCAACATTACGGTAAAGACCTGATCGGTTTGCACGAAGACCTGCTAAACGCCGCCGGACTACCCACGAAAGTCGCGCCGATGAGTATGGAAAAAGTCCTCTCGGCGATGGGCCGGGACAAAAAACGCCGAACCGCCGATGGCGTGGGGAACCACAGTTTCGTGATGCTCGAAGATGTCGGTAAACCTGAGTGGGGAGTCCGGGTCAGCGACGAACAGGCCCAATCGGCGATAGAGGCCGTCCTTGGGTAAGGTATTCATATTGAACGGCGTGAACCTCGGTTCTCTGGGTGAGCGACGCCCGGAGATCTACGGTCGCCAGACGTTGGCCGACATAGAGAAATACCTGCGAAAAGAATACCCAGATACGGACCTGGAATTCCGTCAGACGGACTATGAAGGGGAATTTGTTGGTTGGATCCACGAGGCCCGGGAGGCGGAAGGTCTCATCGTCAACCCCGGAGCCTGGACCCATTACTCCTACGCCATCCATGACGCCCTGGAGGCCGTGCCGGCGCCGAAGGTAGAGGTGCATCTTTCGAACGTTCACGGTAGGGAAGAGTGGCGGCGCACGTCGGTAATATCCCCGGCCGTTGATTCGGTAGTAGCCGGCATGGGCGCGGAGGGGTACCGCGTGGCCCTCGACTACGTACTATCCAACGGGAAGGATTGAATGGCGGAGTTCGTTGCCGGGGGCGGGTGCTACTGTGGTAATCTCCGCATTCAGGCCTCCGGCCAGCCTCTCTACATATCCTACTGCCACTGTCGCGACTGCCGGAAGTTTACCGGGGCTCCGGTCACGGTGTTCGTAGGATACCGGACGGATCAGATCGAGATACACGGCTCACCGGGGATCTATAGTTCATCTCCGGAGGTACAAAGGTCATTCTGTACGGCCTGCGGAAGCCCTATATCCTACGAAGATGAGGGGCTGCCACAAGAGATGTACCTTACCGTGGGCGTATTCGACGAACCCGAACAGTTCGGACCTTGGTTACACGGTTGGACCGCGCAGAGCCTGGGCTGGCTCCGTATCGAAGATGACCTACCCCGCTGCGAAGGGACCAGTCGTCCCCGTTAGCCCGGATCTTTGTGGCCTAAAACGCCCGGAGGATATGCGATAATATCGCGGCGTCTTGGGCGGATGGACCGGCCAGGGGCTGCCGGAAAGAAGACCGTTGCTAGAGGGGTACTGGCTTGATATCTACGAACCAATTCAAAAACGGCGCCGCCATAAAAGTGGACGGCAAGCGGTTTATCATCATTTACTTTCAGCACGTAAAACCCGGCAAGGGCGCCGCGTTCGTCCGTACCCGGCTCCGGAACCTGGATACCGGCGCGACCATAGAGAAGACTTTCCGGGCGGGGGAGAAAGTGGAGAACGTCCGGACCGAGTCGCGGCAGATGACCTATCTGTACGACGATGGGGATTTCTTGCACTTCATGGACACGGATACCTACGAGCAACTCCCGATCCCGAAAGACGTCATCGGGGAGTCCGTCGGCTACATCGTCCCGAACGGTGTCGCAACCGTGCTCTCGGCGGACGGCGAGGTCGTGAGCGTGGAGCCCCCGGCCCACGTGGACCTGGAGGTCTCTCAGACGGACCCGGGGCTAAAGGGCGATACGGCCACCGGCGGCAGCAAGCCGGCCACGCTCGAAACCGGCGTGGTGGTCCAGGTGCCGCTCTTCGTCAACGTCGGGGAACGGGTGAGGGTGGATACCCGCTCTAAAGAATACCTGACCCGGGTTTGAGGTCGTCCGGACACGGAGGAAGGCCATGAGACGCCGGAGCGCGCGGAAGCAGGCGTTTTTGATGCTCTACCAACGCGACGTGAACGAAAGTTCCATGGACCCCGTGCTAAAACGCTGGCGGTCTTACCGGGGGGACCTGGGGGATTACGCCCTCGTTCTGGTGCGCGGGGTCGAGTCGGAGCTCGCCGACCTGGACGCCCGCTTGGAGGAGGTCTCGGTCGGTTGGCCGGTACACCGGATGAGCGTCGTGGACCGGACCATTCTGCGGCTGGCGCTCTACGAGATGCTGTACGTGGACGACGTGCCGCCCGAGGTCGCCACAAACGAGGCCGTGGAGCTCGCGAAAGGGTTCTCCGGCGAGGAGTCGCCGGTCTTCGTCGGCGGCGTGCTGCGGGGCATACAGGGGAGCGTCCGGCCGGTGGAGCATGGCTGATATGGACAACATGGATAACATGGCCAGCGCGATCCGGTTCGAGGAGCATCGTCAGCGGTTCGAAGAGTACCTCGACGGGCTCTACTTCTCCGAGGACCATCGACTGGCGGGCCTCGTGGAAGCCATGCGGTACTCGATGCTCGCCGGGGGCAAAAGGGTTCGGCCGACGCTGTGCATGGAGGCGGCGTGGGTATTCGGGACCGAGCCGGGACACACGTTGCCGTCGGCGGCGGCGATAGAGTTGATCCACACTTATTCCCTGATCCACGACGACCTGCCCGCCATGGACGACGACGACTTCCGAAGGGGGCGTCCGACGGCCCACAAGAAGTACGGGGAGGCGATGGCTATTCTGGCGGGCGATGCTTTCTTCGGGGAGGCGCTCACCCTGATCACCGTCCACCAGGAAGGTCCCTGCGAGCAGGTTTTAGAAGTCGTCCGGGAGCTTGCGGGGTCAACCGGGGTAAACGGCATGGTCGGCGGGCAGGTTATAGACATGGACCACACCGGAGTCGGGGACGACACCGACCCGGAAACATTGCACATGATCCACAAGTACAAAACCGGCGCCCTCATACGGTCCTCCGCCCGTATCGGGGCCTTGCTCGCGGGCGCGGATGCAGACGAGCAAGCGGCCATCTCCGAGTACGCCGACGAGCTCGGCCTGTGTTTCCAGATCGTGGACGACGTGTTAAACGCCACCGCAACCCGCGAGGAGCTTGGAAAAAGCGCCGGCAGCGACGCCGAGCAGGGCAAGGCCACCTTCGTCGGCGTCTACGGCCTCGAAGGGGCCCGGGAAGAGGCGGATGAGTCCGTCGGAAGGGCGGTCGCGGCGCTCTCACGGGTCGAGGGCGATACTTCGGGCCTCGAAGAGATGGCGCTATTCGTCCGTCACCGGGGGAGTTAGCCCTGAAAGGGGGATCCCGGCGCCTGGACGTGCTGCTCGTCGAGCGGGGCCTGGCAGAGAACCGGAGCCGGGCGCAGGGTTTGATCCTCGCCGGCTCCGTCAAGGTCGGTGACCGGGTAATAACCAAGGCCGGCTCCCACTTCACCCCCGACGAGCTACTCGCGGTAGAGAAGCCGACGCCCTACGTATCCCGGGCGGGCGAGAAACTCGCCGGCGCGCTCGACGACTTCCGGATAGCCGTATCCGGACGGGCTTGCCTGGATGCGGGTGCATCAACGGGAGGTTTCACTGACGTGCTCCTCCAGCGGGGCGCGGACGCGGTGATCTCGGCGGACGTCGGGTACGGACAGCTCGACTGGAAACTCCGCAACGATCCCCGGGTAACGGTCCTCGAAAGGACCAACGTTCGGAAACTTTCGGGAGAAGAACTTCCTTTCGCGCCGGATTTGCTGGCGGCCGACCTCTCGTTTATCTCGCTCTCGGTGGCTTTGGAGAAGTTGCTGCGCACCACGCCTTCGATCTCCGAGGCGGTCGTGCTCGTCAAGCCGCAGTTCGAGGCTGGGCCGGATCTCGTCGGGCGAGGAGGACTCGTCCGGGACCCGGAGGTCCACGAGAGCGTGATCCACGCCGTGGCCGGAGCGTTCCGGGATTTGGGCTTCGGAATGGCGGGGGTGACGAGGTCCTCCATAACCGGACGACGCTCCGGCAACCAGGAATACCCGTTGCATCTCTTGCGCGGCGCCGGGCATCAGATGGCTCCCGAAGACACGGTGCGTACGGTGGTTGCCGGTGACTGAGATCGGCCGGATACGGCGCGTTGGGATCGTCGCCAACCCCAAGGTAAGCGACGGATACACGGACCAACTCACAGCGGCTCTAAAGAAACACGGGATCGAGGTAGCGGAGATTAGACCCGAGGGCGAGCCCGATGGCGGGTCGGACCTCGATTTGGTATTCGTGCTGGGCGGGGATGGCACGATGCTCCGGGCCTCCCGGATGTACCCCGGCCGCGTCTTGCTCGGGGTAAACCTCGGCAAGGTTGGCTTTATGTCCGGCATGCTCCCCGAAGAGATAGAGAGCGGCGTCGAGAAAGTCTGCCAGGGTGGCCTGCACGTGCAGGAGTACCGGATGCTGGACGTGAAGCTAGAAGGCGAGGAAGAGTACCAGTTGGCGGCCAACGACGCCGTGCTGCTCAAAAGGCGGCCGCACCAGATCGCCTCTATAGACATCTCCATCGGGGGCGAGGAACTATTCGCTTTCCGGTGCGACGGTTTCATCGCGGCCACGCCGCTCGGCTCGACGGCTTACGCGCTCTCGGCGGGGGGGCCTATAATCTCCGGGGACGCCAAGTGTTATGTTCTGGTTCCCCTCGCGCCTCACGCCCTGGTCAGCCGGCCGCTGGTCTTGGGCGAGGAACAGGTCGCCAAGCTCAAGCTGGTAGAGCGGGATGCGCTGCTCTCCATAGACGGCGCTGAACCCCGCGAGATCCCCGAGGGCGGAATTATAGAGATCAAGCTCTCCCAAGAAAGCGTTAGAATAGGCCGGACCGATGAATGGACCTGGTGGCGGGCAGTCCGGAGGACGTTTCTGTAGTGCTCACTGAGATATCCGTCGAGAACGTGGCCCTTATAGAGGAAGCTACCCTGGAACTAGAGCCCGGCCTCAACGCCATCACGGGTGAGACCGGCGCCGGAAAGACCCTGCTGGCGACGGCGTTGCAGATGCTTCTCGGCAGCCGCGCCCGCTCCGAAACCGTCCGGGCGGGCTCGAAGAAAGCTACCGTGGAAGGCACCTTTGTTTTGCCCCAAGAGACCGGAGATCAAATCCTCACAGAGGCTTTGGGAGACCTGGCCGAGGAGGTCGAGCCTAGCGAGGAGATCGTCTTGCGCCGGACCTTGACCGACGAGGGACGTTCCCGCTGCTACGTTGACGGGGTGGCGGTGCCCGTCAAAGCCCTCGCCACGCTCGGGGCGCGGCTCGTCTCGTACCACGGGCAACGGGAACAGGCCCGCCTGACAGACCCGGCCGAGCAACTCGCTATCCTGGACGACTTCCTGGACCCGGAGGCCGCCCGGGCCAAAGAGGAGAGGGCCGCCCTCTGGGCCGTCGTGGAGAAGGACCGGCGGGAGCTAGAAGGGCTGCGGGGTTCGGAGGAAGCCCGGTTGCGGGAGTTGGACTTTCTGCGGTTTCAGATCTCCGAGCTCGAAACTGCGGGTTACACGGCCTCCGAAGTCCAAGAACTGACGCGGGAGCGGGACCGGTTGCGAAACGTGACGGACCTGCTTCAGTCGGCGTCGGCCGCGACCGGAGCCCTCTCCTCGGAGGAAGGCGGCGCGGTGGACTCCGTCGCCCGGGCCGGCGCCGAACTGGAACGGGCCGTCCAGTACGATGCCGGCGCCTCGGAGATTTCGCGGCGACTCGACGGGCTTTCGGCTGAGTTGGACGACCTTCTCTACGAGTTGCGGGCCTACGTGGACGATTTGGAGGCCGACCCGAACCGTTTGGAGGAGGTCGAGGATCGGCTGGCGGAACTGCACGCCCTGGAGCGCAAATACGGCAACGACGTGGAAGGGTATCTGGCGGAAGTCCGCTCGCGGCTAGATCAGATGTCCTCATCCGCTACCACGACGGACCTCGAAGAGCGCATACAGGCTGGTGAGGCGCGGCTCGGTGGGTTGGCGGCGGAGATAACGGCCGGCCGCGAAACGGCGGCGAAACGGCTCGCGGATAAGGTACAGGAGAACTTGTCGGGCCTGAACCTGGGCAAGACTACTTTCAAGGCCGGGCTCGTTGAGGCTTCACCCGGACCTTCCGGCGTGGAGCGGGTGGAGTTCCTTATACAGCCGAACCCCGGTGAGCCGGAGCTCGCGGTCCGGCGTTACGCCTCGGGGGGCGAGTTGTCGAGGGTGATGCTGGCTATCCGGCTCTCGCAAGAGCGGGTGGAGCCGGGGGCGACTTACGTCTTCGACGAGGTGGACGCGGGTATCGGCGGAGAGACGGCCACGGCGGTCGGCGCGAAGCTGCGGGAGCTTGGCGACCGCAATCAGGTGCTGACCATCACCCACCTGCCGCAGATAGCCTCCGGGGCCGCGTCCCACGTCGTGGTCGCAAAAGAGGAGTCGGGGGGCCGCACGCTAACCCGCATAGAACGGGTGGAGGGCGACGAGCGTCGCCGGGAATTGGCCCGGATGCTCTCCGGACGGGTGGACGAGGCGTCGCTGGCACACGCCTCTGAGCTCCTCGTGGACGAGGGGTGAGGTACCTCTGGTGAGGCACCTCCGCTACAGAAAGGGCGGTGGTCCGGGCGAGTTTCGCATGTCCGGAAAAGCTGTGCTCGGCCGGCGCACGAAGGACCTGGCGCCGCTTCTCGGGCCCGGTATCGTCCCGATCATAGACCACGAAAACGTGGACCGGGTCGCCGCCGAGGCGCTCGTGAGGTCCGGGGTCCGGGTCGTGGTGAACGCCGCGAGTTGCTCGACGGGCATGTACCCGAACCAGGGGCCTCTGGTCCTCGCCCGGGCTGGGGTCTACATACTTGACGGCGTCGGCGGCAAAGTATTCGACGCCATAGAGGGTGGGGAGGAGATCGAGGTTCGGGGCGACGGCCTGTACCGGAATAACTCCCTAATAGCCACCGGCGAACACCTCGACCTGGACGCCGCCGAGCGACGCCTGCGCGAGAGCGAAGAAGGCGTGGGGGAAGCCCTGGAGAGCTTCGCCCAGAACACGGTGGAGTTCATGCGCTCGGAACGGGACATCCTGTTCTCGACGCTCGACGTTCCCGGAAAGATTTCGCGGGAGATAGCCGGCCGGCAGGTGCTCGTGGTGGTCCGGGGCTACGACTACCGTCAGGACCTCGCGGCGCTTGGACCCTACCTGCGGGGTATGCGGCCGTTCGTCATCGGGGTGGACGGCGGGGCGGACGCGGTACTGGAGATCGGCTGGCGTCCGGACCTTATATTCGGCGACATGGATTCGGTCTCGGACCAGGCGCTGGGGGCCGCGGCCCACGTTCTAGTCCACGGCTACACTTCGGGTTACGCGCCCGGAATGGAGCGGGTGAAAGAGGCTGGCGTCCGGGACGCGGAGGTGCTCGCGGCCCCCGGCCTCTCGGAAGACATCGCCATCCTGGTCGCCGAGCAGTGCGGCGCCGAGCTGATCGTGGCCGTCGGCACGCACGTCGGTTTGGTGGAGTTCCTGGACAAAGGCCGCAAGGGCGCGTCGTCCACTTTCCTTACCCGGCTGAAAGTCGGCGGGCGTCTCGTGGACGCCAAAGGAGTGAGCAAGCTTTATCCTTCACGGGCCTCCGTGGGGCAGTTGCTCGCGCTCGTTATAGCTGGTTTGGTGGCCGTATCGGCGGTCGTCGTTTCCTCGGACCAGATCGCGGAAATTTTTCAGATTCTCGCCATAAAACTCCGGCTCTTTCTGGGGATCTGAGAATGCCGGACCTCCGTTACCACGTGATATCCCTGATCTCGGTCTTCCTCGCCCTGGCTATCGGGGTGCTGCTCGGGACGGCGATGGCCGACCGGGGCGTGATCAGTGACCAACTCCAGAACGAGGTGACGAATATCCAGAGCCAACTCGATCAACAGAGGGAACTTATCGCCGAGAGAGACGCCAAGCTTTCGACCATGCAGCAGAGCGTGCAGGGCATGTCGGAGACGATGATCTCCGACGAGTTGCAGGGCATGAACGTCGCGCTCGTCTATGGACCCTGGGCCGACGAAGAGGTTGCCCAGAGCCTCCAAAGCACGCTATCGGACGCCGGCGCAAACCTCACCTCTTTCGACCAACTCCCGGCGCCGAGCCCCACCGAAGCAACCGGCCCCGACGGTACCGACACGGAACTGCTCTACACGGACCTGGCAACCGAAATACTAGACGTGCCCGGAAGCCCGAACGCCCCGGATGGCGTAGTGTTCCTGGGAGGCGGAGAGCCGCCCCAGGGGGCCACCCAGGGTTCGGTGGATATCCTGGCGGCGGCCGAGAGCGCGATGTTCGAAGTGTGGCTGGAGAACGGAGTACGCGTCGTAGCCACCGAGACGGCGGATACCCCCCGGAGCGAAGTCCCGCTCTTTCAGGACGTTGGGGTGACTTCCGTGGACAACGTAGACCAGGCATCCGGCAAGGCTGCCCTGGTAAAGCTCGTGGATAGCTTGCAAGACGGCTCTTACGGCGTAAAACCCACCGCATCCGACATATTTCCCCCGGCATCGGGGTGACGCTTCTATGTCCACGGCCTCGCGTTTACGACACCAGCTTTTCCCGGCGGTTTACCGATTTACTTTGTCGGCGGCCCGGAGCGCGGCCCAGTCCAGCTCGCGTGAAGCGGAAGTGTAGTCCAGGCCGGCGGCTTGCAAGAGATCGAGGGCGGTGGACCTTATCTGGCCGACGAGCATGTTGGTTTCGAGGTCGTTTCGGACGTGGAGGACCACGGTGGCTTCTCCGGCGGCGCTCAAGGCGAAGCCCCGGGTGTCCAGGGGATGGTTCGGGTCCTGGAGGTAGATGTCCAGGGTCTGAACCGCCCGGGCAAGCTCCAGGATGCTCTCCGCGAGCGGCTCCTGGTTGGGGCCTCCGGCCCGGACCAGCGCCACGGCGGCCCGGGCCAGCCCTCGACTGTCGCGGACGGCGAGGTCTAGCTGGTCCGCCGCCCGGGCGTAGAACCCCAGCTTGCCGAGCGACCGCCGCCGGGGTGGAGAGAGCCGTACGGTCCCGTATCCGGCTTCGAGAGCCTCTTTGAACCCTCCTACCCGGGAGTCCATGCGGCGCGCTTTGCCCAGCGCGTTCTCGGCCTGTTCGAGGTCGGCGGTGTATAAGGCCTCGTAGATATCCTCTAACACCTCGACGAACTCGTCGAAGATTGGATGCGCGGCTTTCTCGACCATCGCGCCGGGGTTGTTCGGGAAGATAGCCCGGACGGCTAACGCGATGCCGCAACCTACCAGCGCCTCGATGAACCGTTCGCCGGAGAGCCCGGAGTTCGGGGAGGCGAGTATTACCATTAGCAGGGCCGAAACCCCGGCCTCGGTAGTAGATAGGGCGCCACCCCCGAAGAAGAAAGCCAGTCCCGTCGCAAGGCTCACCACCAGGGCGATCTGCAAGGCTCCGGAACCTATGAAGGAGACCAGGAGATCCGCGACCGTGAGCCCGGAGGCCACGCCCAAAACTAGCTCGAAAACCTGCGGACCCTCCTTGCCGGTCGTTACCGACAGGCTGATCAAAGCCGCTATCGACGCGAACGCCGGCTGCTCGTGTCCGAGCAAGGAAGACGCTATCCAATAGGCGACGCCGGCCGCCAACGCCTTCTGGGCGATCTGGGCCCATCCGGCCTTGAGACGGACGAGCGCCGCACCAAACCGGCGTCGAAAACCTGGCGTCAAACTATCCACCCTACTCTTGAATACCGCTGCTGCATCCATCGTAAAACACCCCCTCGCCATGCCTTCAAATATTTACTGATTCTTTGCGAATTCGTACTCAGCTATATGCACGTTGCATATATTCAGTAGTTTATTACCCTTTTCGGGCTAGGCAAGCGTTCGGAACGGATATTTGAACCTGTAATCAAAACGTTGCGAACGGTTCACACGGGTGTAACCTGTCCGGTACTCGTTGCCGGGGTTTTCGAGACTTCTGGGCCGGGAGGATCGGCAAACTATAGACTTGGGGCATGCCGCTTCGAACCACGATAATAGTTCCCGCCAGCGACGAGGCCGACCGGATCGCCGGGACGATCCGGCACCTGCCGGACGGCCACCGTCTCATAGTCGTGGACGATGGTAGCCGGGACGCGACGGCGGCCGTCGCCCGAGACTTCGGAGCCGAGGTGCTTTCTTGCGGAGAGCCCGGCAGGCCCGCCGGAAAAGGTCGTGCGATGCTCACGGGGCTCTCACATAGCCGTCGCTACGGTTCAGATGCCGTCCTGCTCGCCGACGCGGACCTCGGGCCTTCCGCGGGCAACTTGGGCGGCCTGATCGAAGCCCTCGAAAACGGTAGCAGCGTCGTCATCGCCGCTTTCCCACCGGCCGCCGGTGGTGGATTCGGGTTGGTCAAACGATACGCCAGGCGCCGGATGCAGGCCCGCACCGGCTACGCCCCCCGCGAGCCACTCTCCGGGCAGCGGGCGTTGCTCACCCCGGTCCTCGACACGCTGCCCGGCATCGCACCCGGCTACGGGGCCGAAGTCGGGATGACCCTGGATCTCCTCTTAGCTGGCATCGAACCAACCGAAATACCACTGCCCTTAAACCACCGCCCGACCGGCCGAACCCTGGCCGGCTTTGTCCACCGCGCCCGCCAGGGCCGCGATATCCTCAAAGCCCTAAACGGAGAACGACTCCCGTGGCCCTGATACTGCTCTTCGCGTCCGGCGCAACCCTCACCCTAATAACCTTACTGGCCACACACCCGTACCTCCCAAAACAAACCAACTTCAAAGGCCAGGGCACCCCGACGTCCGCCGGCCTGATATTTATACCTATAATACTATTAACGGCGGTGTTGGTTTTCTCGGGGGCGGTTGGTTTGGAAGAGGGTGGGTTGGCTTACCTGGCCTACTCTTTGGTGGCGGGCGCGGTTGGTTTCGCGGACGACCTCTGGGGAGGGGTTGGCGCGAAGGGGTTCAAGGGACATTTGGGGGCGTTGGCCCGGGGCCGGGTAACAACGGGAATGGTCAAGGTCTTGGTTTTGGGTGGTGGCGCGCTGGTCGTTGGGTTTGTGGTTTGGGGTTTTGGCTTGGTGGCGCTGGTGGCCGGGGTAATACTAGCCGGTAGCGTGAACCTGGCGAATTTGCTCGACGTTCGTCCGGGGCGGACGTTGAAATTTTTCGGGGTTTGTTCGTTGGTCTTGCTGTTTATCTCGCCTTACGGGGCCATTCTGGCAGTCGCCGGGGTGCTGGGGGGGGCGGCGGCGCTATTTTATTTCGACCTCAAGGGGCGTATCATGCTCGGTGATGCGGGCGCTGCGATCATCGGGGCTGTTCCAGGGTATCTCGTCGTGGTTGACGGACCGGGCGGTGTCTGGTGGTCCTTTATCTTGGTTATACTAGGGCTGACGGTTTTGGCGGAGGTTTCGAGCATATCCCGGTTGATACAGGAGGTTGGAGCTTTACGGTGGTTCGACGAATGGGGGCGCGGTAGATGAGCGAGACGGAGACCAAGTACATCTTCGTAACGGGTGGGGTAGTCTCATCCATCGGCAAGGGGACCAGCGCGGCGGCGCTCGGAATGCTGCTAAAGAGCCGGGGATACCGGGTCGTGCTGCAGAAGTTCGACCCTTACATAAACGTGGACCCCGGCACGATGAACCCCTACCAGCACGGCGAGGTATTCGTCACCGAGGATGGGGCCGAGACGGACCTGGACCTGGGTCACTACGAACGTTTTCTGGATGAAGAGCTCGGCAAGCTCTCGAACGTCACGACCGGCAGCGTCTATTGGGAGGTTATAAGCCGGGAGCGTCGGGGGGATTATCTCGGGGCGACGGTACAGGTAATACCGCACATAACAAATGAGATCAAAGCCCGCATCGGCCGCCTTGGCAAGGATAAAGATATCGTGATCACCGAGATCGGGGGCACGGTAGGGGATATCGAGAGCCTGCCGTTCCTGGAAGCCATAAGACAGTTTCGGAACGACGTGGGACGGAAGAACGTCATGTACATTCACGTCTCCTACGTGCCGTACATCGAGGCGGCGGGGGAGCTGAAGACAAAGCCGACCCAGCACTCGGCGCAGCGGCTGCGGGAGATCGGCATCTCCCCGGACATACTCATATGCCGGGCCGACCGTCCCATAGGCGAAGAGGTGCGGCGGAAGATCGCGCTCTTCGGCGACACGGAATTCGATTCGGTTATACCGGCCGAGACCGCGCCGACACTCTATGACATACCCCTCATGCTCCACGAGCAAGGTCTCGACGACCTGGTGCTGGACAAGCTAAGCCTACCGGGGCCGCCGGCGGAGCTCGGCGAGTGGAAAAAGATGGTCTCCCGGATGCACGAGGCGCGGGATACCGTGCGGGTTGCGATAATCGGCAAGTACATAAAGCTTCAGGACGCTTACCTATCGGTGGTAGAGGCCCTGGGCCACGCCGGGGGCGTTCACGGGGTGAACGTGGAATTGGACTGGGTAGATTCCGAAGAGTTGGTGGATGGAAAATCCGCCGCGGACCGGCTGGGGGAAGCGGATGGCGTGTTGGTGCTTCCCGGCTTCGGGCACCGGGGTACGGAGGGCAAGATCGAAGCGGCCCGCTACGCCCGGGAAAGCGGAACTCCATATCTGGGCCTCTGCCTCGGGATGCAGATCGGCGTTATCGAGTTCGCCCGAAACGTCGCGGGTCTGGAAATGGCTAACTCCACCGAATTCGAGCCAGACACGCCGCACCCGGTCATTGACATCATGGCGGATCAAGTCGGGGTGGATATGGGCGGTACGATGCGGCTCGGACGCTACCCCTGCGAGCTGGTGCCCGGAACCCGGGCCGCCGGGGTGTACGAGTCTAACCTGGTAAACGAACGTCACCGGCACCGGTACGAGGTGAACAACAACTACCGGGCCTCACTCTCGGAGGCCGGGATGGTCTTCTCCGGCACCTCGCCCGACGGTCGCCTGGTGGAGATCGCCGAGCTACAGGACCACCCGTTCTTTATCGGGAGCCAGTTCCACCCGGAATTCAAGAGCCGCCCGCTCCGCCCGCATCCGCTGTTCAAAGGCTTTATCGGGGCCTGTTTTTTAGCGCGTAAATCCCGCGACGTCGAGATGGAGGATTCCACCCCGGAACCCGCCCCGGCCGGAGAGCAGGCCGCCCGCTGAAGTCCGGGGCGTTGTCTGTCAGGAGGCTTGCCCTGCTCCCCGAGGAGCCGGCCGGGCTGATCCCCACCCGCACCCCCGGCGCCGTCCGCTTCGAGATGAAACTTACCTGGCGAAGCCCCGGAGAAGCCGGACCGGAGAGGATCTTTCCCGAACCACCCCGGGGCGTGAGGCTCTACGTGGATATCACGAACGGCGGGGGCGATTCGGGAGAATCCGGGACTCGCTACATCTCCGGCGAGGTCCGGGCCTTCTCCGAGCGAGACCTGGACGACGCCCTCGACTCCCTACTCGGCGCCGGGACCTCGGTGGCGGCGCTCTCCGAAGCCGTGCTGGAGTTCAAAACCGTGCGGATCGCCCGGCCGCGGGTTCTGACCCCGGAGGCGATCGGAAACCTGGCCCGCGGGTTGTGGGAGTCCGGTATCGGGGTACGGTTCGGCCCCTGCTGGACGCCGCTATGGGAGGGTGTCGAGGCCGCCCTTGGCACCGGCGCGGGCGGCATTGGCAACCTGGAAGACGGCAACGGGCGTGTAAGGGGCCTCGCGTCTTGGGAGACGGTTTCACGGCCGCTTTAGAATACGGCCCAAGCCCCGGGTCGCTCGTGCTCCGGCGCGCGCGGGTTGTAGCCGTAACCTCCGGCACGGTAGACGGTTGGAAGTGTGACCTGGAACTTCTCGAAGGACCTCTTCGCGGAGAGGTGGTTACCGGTCTCTTCTATAGGGAGTTCGGCCGGCCGCCGGAGACCGGCGAGGTGGTTACGGCCAATACGGTAGGTGTAGAGATGGGTTTGGGCACCGGTGGCGTGGCCCCGGTCCTACCCGGGCCGCCGAGGGGCGCGGAGCCCGATGCGCCGGAGAACGCGAACCATTTCGTGAAGTTGCCCTACACGCCGCTGCAGTTCCCGGCTGTCCCCCCGGAACAGGCCACCGACCTCGTCGGGGCGCCCTTGATCGTGTTGCCGCTTCACTCGCAACTCGCCCCGGCCTGCTGCGCGGCGGCGGATCTGTGGCCCGACTGCCGGGTCTCATTCGTGTGGCAAGAGGGTGGGGCGCTGCCCGGGACGTTTTCGGATGCCGTCCGGGATCTCAAAGAGAAGCGCTTGCTGGGCGCGGTCGTGTCCTCGGGCAATTGCTTCGGGGGCGACGTGGAGGCCCCGAACATCTACAGCGGACTACTGGCCGCCGCCGCTATGTCGGACGTGATCTTTGTTGGTATCGGGCCGGGCGTGACCGGTACGGCGACGCCCTACGGACACGGAGGTATGGCGGCCGCGACGGCGCTCAACGCCGCCCACGCCCTCGGCGCCGAACCCGTGCTCGCGCCCCGAATCTCCGAAGCCGACCCAAGACCCCGCCACCGGGGAGTCTCGCATCACACCCGGGCCGTTTTGGAGATGGCCCTGGGTGGATGCCGGGTGGCTTTCCCGGCGGCATATGACGAGGTATCTCCGGAAGAACTTCCTCCGAGGCATTCTTATGAGCGGGTGGCCTACGGGGCGGGTGGATTAGAAGACCGCTTCGGGGTAATCTTTCAGAGCATGGGACGAAGCTACAAAGAAGACCCGTTTTTCTTCGAGACCGCCGCTGCCGCTGTCATGCTCGCCCTCGGACAGAGGGAGGCGGGATGAGGGTCGGGGTCGTGCGGGAAGTGACGCCGGGCGAGAGCCGGGTAGCCCTGACCCCGTACGCGGTAAACGAGCTGACCCGGGCCGGCCACCGGGTGCTGGTCGAGTCCGGGGCCGGCGCGGCCTCGAGCATCTCCGACGCCGAATACGAAGAGGCCGGGGCGCGGGTAGTAGAGGAGGCCGGAGCCGTCTACAAAGATTCGGAGCTCGTGGCGAAAGTGTACGGCCCCGTAAAAGAAGAGTACGGAGAGCTTAGAGAAGGTTTGATCCTGATGTCTTTTCTCTCGCTGCCGGTGAACCCGATGCTCTTGAAGGCGTTATTGCGCTCCCGGTGCATAGCCTTCGCCCTGGAGTCGATCCGGGACCGGGCGGGCCGTCCTTCGGTATTGACACCGATGAGTGAGATCGCCGGCTACCTCGCGCCCCAGATCGGGGCCCACTACCTGCAACGTACCTCCGGGGGCCGGGGAGTCCTGCTCGGTGGGGCCACGGGCGTCAGGCCCGGTCGAGTGGTCGTCCTCGGGGCGGGCATCGTGGGTGCGGGCGCGGCCCGGGTCGCCAGCGGGCTCGGCGCGGAGGTAGTCGTCATTGACCAGGACCTCGACCGTCTCCGGGCTTTGCAGGAGGCGCGGTTGAGTTACGTTACGACCCTCGCCGCGAGCGGCATGGGTATCCGGGAAGCCGTTTTAAAAGCCGACCTCGTAATAGGCGCCGTTTTTATCGACGGAACCCGGACGCCGGCGCTCGTGGACCGGGGTACGGTTACGGGGATGAAACCCGGCAGCGTGATAGTGGACGTGGATGTGGACTACGGCGGCAGTGTAGAGACCTCCCGGCCGACCACGCTGGCGGAGCCGACCTTCGTCGAGCAAGGCGTGATCCACTACTGCGTCAAAAACGTTCCCGCCTCGGTCCCGATCACCGCCACCCGCGCGCTCTCGAACGCGCTTCTACCAATCATCAGCCGCGTCGCGGGGCACGGCCTGGCGGACGCGCTCAAAGCCGACGCCGGTTTGCGGCGCGGTATGGCCGTGGCTGAAGGCCGGGTGGTAGACGCCGCCCTGGCCCGCTCCACCGGGATGGACCACTACCCGGTCTCTTCGGTGGTGCCGCTCCACTCGGAGGCCCGGTAATGGAAGGAGGCCGCGCGCTCTCGGAATTCACCGTCGAACTAGACGTTTACTCCGGCCCCTACGAATGGTTGCTGGCCCTGATCCTACGGGACGAAGTGGAGATCTTCGAGGTCCCGCTCCGGGAGCTCGTAGACCTCTACCTTCAGTCTAAATCGGCCGACGCACCCAACGCCCTCGAACGTGACACGGACTTTGCCGGCTCCGCGGCCGCCCTGGTCTTGCTGAAGAGTCGCACGCTCGTCCCGTCCTCCGAGGCTGACCCGGAAGGTGCGGAAGAAGAATCCGTATCGCCCGAAGAACTCGCCGAACGCCTCTCGAAATACCTGAAAATCAGCCGGGGCGCGGACCTTCTCCGGGAACGACTGGAGGCAAACCGGGGCTTCTATCCTTCGGCCCACACCTTACCCCCGAGGCCGGGCCAACTCAGTATCCGGCACGACCGAATACTCCAGGCCACGCGCCGCACTTTCTCCCGGTTAACGGAACCGCCGGTGCGGCACCTCGGACCCATAACCGTAACGGTCCAAGACCTGGTCGCGGTGATCCGCTCCTCGCTCTCCCGGGGGGCCGTGTCGTACGAAGAGCTCGTCGGTGACATGGACCGCCTGCGGTCCGCCGTCGCCTTCGCCGCCGCCCTCTCGCTGGCCCACGAAGGAACCCTCAAGCTCTCCCAGTTAGAACCCTTCGGCCCCCTAACGCTGGAGCCGGTAGCATGAACGGCGCGACCCCCAACCCGCCGACCATCTCCGCCCGGATAGAGGCGATCCTGCTGGTAAGCCCGAGGCCCGTCTCCCTGGACGACCTCGAAGCCGCCACCGGCCTCACCCAAGAAGACCTGGAAGCCGCGGCGACCGAACTCGGGTCCAAGTATTCTGGGGCCTCGGGCATCGTATTGCGCCGCGTGGCCCACGGCTTCCAACTCACCACCAACCCGGCCTGCGCCCCGGCGGTCGAGCGCTTCCGGGAGGAGTCCCGTCCCGCGCCGCTATCTAACGCGGCCCACGAAGTCCTCTCGTGCGCCCTGTATATGGGGCCGCTCACGCGCGGCGCGGTCTCCGCCGTCCGGGGCGTAAACTCCGACGCCGTGGTCAGAAACCTGCTGGAGCGCGGCTTGCTCGCCGAGTCCGGCGCCGACAGCGAGAGCCCGGGGTCTCCCGCGCTCCTGATCGTCACGGAGGAGTTCTACGCTGCCGTGGGCGCCGGTTCCCCACAAGATTTCCCGCCGCTCGACTCCCTGGTAGCCGAAGAAGAGCTGGCCCGCGTCCGCGAACGCCTCGGCGCCGCCGGCGAAACCCCAAGCCAGAGCCTCCAGCCTTTCGAGGGAGAACTAGCCACGAACGCCCCGGCTGATAACCCAGCAGACGTCGCGGAAGACGGTTCGTAGTGCGGCTACAGGCCTTTCTCGCCCGGGCGGGCGCCGCCCCTTCGCGCCGAAAGGCTGAGGCTTTGATCTCCGGTGGCCGGGTGCTCATCAACGGCGGACAAGCTTCGATAGGCGCTACGGTATCCGGGGAAGACCGGGTTCTACTCGACGGCGAACCGGTGACCCTTCCAAAAGACCACGCCTACCTCGCTTTCAACAAGCCCGCCGGCTACCTGACGACCCTCCAAGACGACCGGGGCCGTCCCACGGTGGCGGACCTGATGCCCGAGGTGCCAGGGCTGGTCCCGGCCGGAAGGCTAGACTACGAGACAACCGGCCTCCTCATCCTGACAAACGACGGAGAACTCGCCCACCGCATTACCCATCCTTCGTCCGAGATCGAGAAAGAGTACCGCCTCACCGTCCGCAATCCCGCCACCGAAAAATCCCTCGCCGCCCTCGCCGCCGGCCCGGACCTGGACGACGGCCCAATGCTGCCGCCGGAGGTCTCCGGTCTCAATCGCTCGCCTAAAGCGACCACGTTCCACCTGACGATCCACGAAGGCCGTAACCGCATAATACGCCGGGCCTGCGCCGCCGCCGGTCTCCGGCTCCTCGGCCTCACGAGGCTCCGCGTGGGGCCGGTTTTGCTCGGGGACCTGGCCGAAGGCGGCCACCGGGACCTTACCCGCGATGAGCTGGAGGCCCTGCGGTGAGGCCGGTATCCGGCGTGCCGGGGCTGGATTTCACGGTCGAAGACGTGCGGGGCGAGTTTCCGGAGGAGTTGGAGATAAAACCACTAGATAGTCCCGTGGACGCGACCGTCCGGGTGCCGGGCTCCAAAAGCGTCACCAACCGGGCCTTGATCGTGGCCGCCCTAGCCGACGGCGAATCTACCATCCGAAACCCGCTTCTCAGCGACGATTCATACTGGTTGATGCACGCCCTCGCGCGTCTGGGATTCCCCGTCCGGGTCCAAAACGGCGACCCCGGCTCTGAAAGTATCGAGGTTCGTATCGGTGGAAAGGCGGGCAGCATCCCAACCTCCGATGCCGAGGTCGAGGTTTACGTCGGCAACGCGGGCACCGCCGCCCGGTTCCTTCCGCCATTCCTGGCGCTCGGAGGCGGCGAGTACCGGTTGGACGGGACGCCCCGGATGCGGGAACGTCCGGTGCAGGACCTGGTCGAGTCTCTGCGGCGTCTCGGTGGTGAAGTCCGTTATGGAGACGCGGAGGGAAGGTTCCCACTCCTCGTTTCAGGCACTGGACTGGGAGGCGGTATTGCCCGGGTCGAAGGCGGCAAGAGCAGCCAATTCCTGAGCGGCCTACTCATGGCCGCGCCGTACGCCAAGAATAAGACCACCCTGGAGATCGAAGGCCGGCTCGTCTCCCGGCCGTATGTTGGGATCACCACGGGCGTGATGAAGTCGTTTGGCGTGGATGTCGAATCGAAAGATAAAGACCGTTACGAGGTTTCCCCAGGCGTGTACGCGGCCCGGGAATACGAGGTGGAACCCGACGCCTCAGCGGCCTCTTACTTTATGGCGGCCGCGGCCGCAACCGGCGGCCGGGTGAAGATACCGGGCCTCGGGAAACACACCTCCCAGGGCGACCTGCGCTTTCTGGAGGTGCTGGAGCAGATGGGCTGCCGGGTAGAGACAGGAGAGGATTACGTAGAGGTACATGGCCCCCGGCAACTCCGGGGCGTCGAGGTGGACATGAACGACTTCTCCGATACCATGATGACCCTCGCCGCCATAGCCCCATTCGCCGGGGGCGACACCATCATAAAAAACGTTGGGCACACCCGCCATCAGGAAACAGACCGCATCTCCGCCGTAGCCGCCGAACTGCGACGGATCGGGGCCGAAGTAGAAGAACAAATAGACTTTTTACGCATAATACCAAAAACTATCCGTCCGGCCGCGATAAGCACTTACGAGGACCACCGGATGGCGATGGCTTTCGCGGTAACCGGCCTCGTGGCCCCGGGCATCCGGATAAAAGACCCTGGGTGCGTAACCAAGACCTTCCCGGAGTACTTTCGGAGGCTTGAGTCCCTTCGTTAGGGTGATTTCGTTGACGATTCCGGCGACGATACATCAGCTATACTTGTCGGGCTAATGGAGCCTATACTCATAACCATAGACGGCCCTGCGGGGAGTGGCAAGAGCTCCGCGGCGCGGGCGGTGGCCGGGCGTTTGGGGATCGTCAACCTGAATACCGGGGCCGCTTACCGGGCCGTGGCGTTGCTGGCGCTCCGGGAGGGGTTGGATCTCGATAACGGCCAGGACCTCGCAGGGATCTCCGGCCGGATCTTTCTGGAAGTCGGGGGGGTCAGGCTGGACGGCGAGCCGGCGCCGGAACCAGAGCTTCGGACCCCCGAGGTTTCGGCCGCCGCCTCGAAAGTCTCGGTCCACCCCGAGGTGCGGGAAGTCCTGTTGCAGGTTCAACGCGACGCCGCCCGGCGGGCCCGGGAGAACGGCGGGGCCGTGGTCGAGGGCCGGGATATAGGCACCGTGGTCCTGCCGGATGCGGAGCTCAAAGTATTTCTCTCGGCATCCTCCGAGGAGCGGGCGCGGCGGCGGGCCGTGCAGAGCGGCCGGGAGGCGGAGCAAGAACGCATCAAAAAAGCCATGGGCCTGCGGGACCGACAGGACTCCGAGCGCCAGGCCTCGCCGCTCAAGCCGGCGCCGGACGCCGTGGTGCTGGATACCACTGCCCTGGACCTGGAAGAGGTCGTGGCGCGTATTCTGGATCTCGCGCGTGATCGGCAGAGGAACGGCTGATGGCTACCCTAAAAGCCCCGACCGGCAAAGACTGGCCGGAAGGCATGTCGCCGCGCTACAAGCTCTTCCGGCAGGTGGTCTTATTCCTGGGACGCATCCTACTCGGGCTTCGGCTCCACGGAGAAGACCGCACCCCACGACAGGGACCCCTGGTACTGGCCGCAAACCACACCCGGTACCTGGACCCGGTCTTCGTCTGCATGGCCGCGCCCCGGAGAGTCCAATGGATGGCCAAGAAAGAAATCTTCATCCCGGGCCTCCGCAGGTTCTTCAGCCTTCTAGGGGCCTTCCCGGTAGATCGTGAAGCCGGCGGACGCTCCGCACTCCGCAACGCCATGAAACTCCTCTCCGAAGGCTGGGCGCTTGGGATCTTCCCCGAAGGCACCCACAAAAAAACCGAGAAAACCCGGGATGCGAAAAGCGGGGTATCGCTGCTGGCGGTCCGGGGCGGCGCCCGGATCACCCCAATCCACCTCGGTAAAGTCCCGACCCCGCTCGGCCGGTTCCGGGGCGAACGGCTTCACATCCACGTCGGAGACCCGTTAATCATCCATGATACCGTCAAGGGTCGCCGGGCCTACAAGGCACTTGCCGAAGAGGTACTAACGACGATTTACTCGTTGCCGGGTAAAGGGCTAGAAAACGAAGAAAGGGCTGAACGATGAACCGGAGGCCGGTGGTGGCGATAGTCGGGGCCCCGAACGTCGGCAAGAGCACGCTGGTAAACCGCATACTGCGCCGGCGGCAGGCTGTGGTCTCCGATCAGCCGGGCACGACCCGGGACAGGTCTTACAACGACGCTGATTGGGCCGGGCGGGATTTCGTCTTGGTGGATACCGGGGGTATGGAGCCCACGGCCAAGGTCGGACTCCAAGCCCTGGTTACATTACAGGCGAAAGTGGCCGTCGAGGAAGCGGACCTCATACTCCACCTGGTAGATTCGCGTACCGGTCTGACCGAAGCCGACTCCGCCATCGCCCGCGAACTGCGCGCGGCCCGGAACCCGGTCGTTCTCGCCGTAAACAAGCTGGACAACCCGGCGGATGATTCCGACCGCTACGAGTTCTACTCCCTGGGGGAAGGGGAACCGCACGCCGTATCCGGGGTCCACGGACTCGGCGTCGGGGACCTCCTGGACACGGTCGTGGAAAACCTGCCCGAACAAGAGGCCGTGGAAGAAGAGGACTTGCCCCGGGTGGCGATCATCGGGCGTCCGAACGTCGGTAAAAGCACCCTGCTGAACCGGTTACTGGGCTCGGAGCGGGCCGTTGTCTCCGAAATGGCCGGTACGACTACCGACGCCGTCGCCGGTGAAGTTGAGATAGAGGGTGAGCGTTATCTCCTCCTGGACACGGCCGGGGTAAACAGGAGCGCCAAGCGCGCCGACGGCGTACCGTACTACTCCTCACTCAGGACGGAAGAGGCGATCCGACGCTCCGACGTTTCGTTATTGCTCATAGACGCGGTAGAAGGCCTCGTGGGAGGAGACCTTCAGCTGGCGCGCCGGATCGAGGATTCCGGCAGGGCTTGCGGGGTCGTCATAAACAAGCGGGATCTGGTTCCTCCAGAGAGAATCCGCGAGTTGACGGATTACCTGGGCGCCAGGATGACAGACCTCAAGCCGCCGGCCATGGCGATATCCGCGCTAAGCGGCTCCGGGGCCTATGAAGTGCTCGGGTTCGCCGCCAAGCTCCGCCGGGCGCACAACGTGAGGCTCACGACCCACGAGGTAGCCGAGTTTATAAACCAGGTAGTGGGGCGCAGCGCGCCGTCCAAAGGCGTCAAGATCCGGTACGCAACCCAGACCGGGAGCGCACCGCCGAGGTTTACCGTCTTCGCCAACCGGCCCCAGGACGTGCAAGAAAGTTACCTGCGCTATATAGAGAACGCGCTCCGGGAACGCTATGATCTCTATGGAGTCAGCCTGAGGATAAGAGTGAAGAGCAGCCGCTAGAGAAATCGGGAGGCCTTAGAGCGCGAGGACGTGGGAAAAGAGGTCTTGGGGGCCTCTGAAAGCCGAGGTTCGACCGAAATCTCGACCGAAACTGTACTTCAAGTACAGGGGAAGGTATACTGCAATACATGAACGAAGGTGGAAGGCGCGGGGAGTCGGGAAATCTAGACTGGGAAGGTTCCGTAGACCTGACGGTTCTTTCCGAAGGCGAGTTGAAAGAGTGTCTCAGGGAGATCGCGCTCGAGGAGCAGGCCCTCAGCTACCACCGAAGGGTTCTGCACGGCAGGATAGACCTCATAAGAACGGAGTTGGTCGGCCGTGGGGAGCTTGCATTATCCCCCGAGGAGCTCGCAAGGATACTCTATGACTCTCCCGGGACAGCCGGTTCTCCGGAGGGCTCGGGGCCGGACGATGAGGGGGGATCTGATTGAGACATTGTCCTGAGTGTGGGGCCAAAGTCGACGAGTGGGCCAGGTTCTGCGGTTCGTGTGGTTCCATACAGGTAGGTGGCGACTCTACCGTTTCGTACTCACCGAGCTTCGTCGAGGAAGAAGACGTATCGGTATCCGGTGGCGCCGAGGGCGCGGCTCTGATCGAGCTGGATCAGGTCGAAGGCACCGCCGGACGCCGGATGCACGACATTGGCGAGGAGGTCGTCGTCGTGGGCCGCGGTCGGGAGTGCGACATCTATCTCGACGACGTAACGGTCTCCAGAGAACACGCCGAGATACAACGCGGAGACCATGGGCTACGCATCCGGGACGCGGGTAGCCTCAACGGCACCTACGTGAACCGCGTCCGGGTCGATGCCGTGGACCTCCGCAACGGGGACGAGATACAGATAGGCAAGTACCGCTTCAAGTTCGTGGTTACTTAAGGAGAACGCAAGACGGCCTGCCGGGACAGAGAGGATGGGAGTGAGCCCTAGTGGAAAACGGAAATACCAGGGACAAATACACGATAGGCGAGGTAGTCGAACGGCTCAAGCCAGAGTTCCCGACCCTCTCCGTAAGTAAAGTCCGGTATTTGGAACGCCGGCGTTTGATCAACCTTACCCGCACCAAGGGTGGGTATAGGCTGTTCTCCGAGCAGGACGTCGAGCTCCTCAAGTACATCCTTACGCTCCAGGACAGGGAATACCTGCCGCTTAAAGTCATAAAGAAAAGGATCGAAGGCGGCGCCCCGATACCGCCCACCTCCCAAGAGACCACCGGAGACCTCTCCCGGGTCCTCGAAGACCGTACGTACAACCGGGAAGAGTTGGCTGAAGCCCTCGAAACGTCACCGCAGTTCGTTGAGGATTTGATCTCCGTCGGCGTCATCGGACGGAACGGCGAGCTTACCCAACGAGACGTGGAGATCTCCCGCATGGCCCTGGAAATGGCCAAGCACTCGATTCAACCGCGCCATCTGAGGGGAATCATGGCCGCCGTCGAGCGCGAGGCCGCGATGTTCAAACAGATACTCAACCCCGAACTCCGCGGCGGAGACGAACAACGGGTCTCCGAGGCAATGGGCAAGGCCCGCCACCTGGCCGCCGTGGACGCGCGGCTCAAAGAGCTCATGATGGCCAACGTCATAGACTCCTTTGTCCCCTAAACGTCCCCTAAACACGAGAGGCTCGACCATTAAATGACCCCCTCTATGCGGGAGATAGAACGCCACATCCGCACGGTGCCGAACTACCCCAAGCCCGGCATCTCGTTCAAAGACATCACGCCCCTCATCGAAAACGGACCTGCCATGCACGCCGCCACCGACGCCCTGGCGGACGCCGTCTCCGGCCTGGATTACGACCGGATCCTCTCCGCCGAGGCCCGGGGCTTCGTCTTCGGCACGGCCCTCGCGTACCGGGTAAAGAAGGGTCTCGTCATGGCCCGCAAACCAAACAAACTCCCGCGAGAGACCATAGAGGCGACCTACGAACTCGAATACGGCACCGACACCCTGGAAACCCACGCCGACGCCATAAGCCCCGGCACCCGGGTACTCGTCACAGACGACTTGCTTGCCACCGGGGGAACCGCCCGCGCCATGTGCGAGCTCGTCGAGAACGCCGGCGGCACGGTATCCGGCGTAGCCTTCCTCATAGAACTGGGATACCTGGGCGGCCGCGAGAAACTAAAACCCTACGAAGTGATCTCACTAATAAACTACAATGACCCGGACGAATAACCTCCCCGAATCCCGTCCCCCCGAAACACCACCCGCAACCCACCAACCCATCCAACCAACCAAACGACTAGTCGACATCTACCTCAGAACCCTAACCAGTCCCCAAACCAAAAGAACGTATAATACAGAGATCCAAATGTTCATCTCCTACATGGAGTCAGAGTTCGGAAAAGGCATAGAGAGCCTGACGGTCGAGGACCTTTCGATCTACCGGGAGCACCTGATAACCAAGTACGCTCCCGCCACAGCAGCCAAGAAGCTAACAACCGTCCGCCGCTTCCTGACATTCACCTTCATGGGGGGCAGCACCACCGTAAACCCCGAAGCCCTAAAATTCTTCGCCAAGAGCCCGAAAGTCCGCCAGGACCCCTCGTACAACATCCTCACCGAGGACGAGCTAACGAGGATGCTGGGCATAGCCCGAACAAAAAACTACCGGGACTACATACTGCTGGCGGTGATGGCCGGCTGCGGGTTGCGAGAGGCCGAGGTAATAGACGTGAGAGTGGGGGACTTCCAGGAAGTGGGGGAAGACCAGATCCTGCTGCGAGTAAGAGGCAAAGGAGATAAGATAAGAAACGTCCCAACCTCCCCGGACCTCTGGCAACTAGTCCAGCGCTACGTCATGCTAACCAAACGCAGCTTCACCTCCCACGCCGACGCTCGCAAACCACTCTTCGCCTCGCGTGAAGGCAAAGACAAACCCCTGACAACCCGGATGGTCCGCTACATAGTAAAAAAATACGCCAACGCCGCCGGCATAACCAAAGCCATAAGCCCACACTCCATCCGCCACACCGTCGGTACCAACATGGCTGTAAACGAAGCCCCTCTACTCATAATACAGCAATTCCTCGGACATGAAGATCCTAAGACGACGATGAGATATATCAGGAGGGCCGAGGAATTGGCGAGTAAGGCATACCAGTACAACACACTACCAACAGGATGAAAGAAAACTAGAACTAGATTGGCAAACAAGTCTTGAGGCTTTGTAGCGGATTAGTTCGTAATGCAATCGCTTCGACAGATCCTGTCAAGTCCTCCTAATCTACCCTAGAGCCCGCTAGCGAGGCAAAGCTCGCTCGACTATGATGTGCTGAGAGCGTTTCATGGAAGGTACGGAAGGAGGAGGCCGAACGACATGGGCGACGCAGCACTGATCCTTTTTCTCACCGCCTCGTTGGTTGTGATCGTGGCCCCGGGGCCGGATAACATCCTCGTGCTCACCCGCGGCGTGACGTTGGGTCGTAAAGCCGCACTGGTCTCGGCGACTGGCGCGAGCACGGGGCTGGTGTGTCACGCTCTGTTTGCGGCGGCCGGGCTTTCCGCGATCCTGGCAAGCTCTGCGACGGCTTACTCAATCGTTAAGTATGTGGGCGCCGCCTATCTCATATACCTCGGCGTACGGTCGCTGCTCGACCGGGAGAGGTTCGTGCTCTCCTCCGAAAGCGTGCCACCTGTGGGCCTCCGGCACGTCTACGGCCAGGCCGTTATCTCCAACGTTTTCAACCCCAAGATAGCGATCTTCTTCCTGGCGTACCTCCCACAGTTCGCCGACCGTTCAGCCGGAATCAGCGTAACACTCCAACTGCTGGGGCTTGGTCTGGCCTTTTCATTCATAACGTGGGTGATCGATAGGTTTGGGTCTGCGCCTAGCGTGGCCGGAGCGCCGTTGACCGGCAGACAATCTTACAACCAAGCTAAGCCATGAACTATCTCACTCATGCCCATCAGTGTGGCAAAATCGAGCGATGAGGTAGCTAAGCTCCGGCTCCTGTTGGTCGAACCCAAGGCTCGCAGCCTGGGACTGGGCGGACATCTCGTAGAAGAGTGCATCCATTTTGCCCGAAGCCGTGGATACAAGAAGCTCACGCTCTGGACCAACAGCGGGCTGGATGCAGCCCGCCATATCTACGAAGAGAAAGGCTTCAATCTCGTGGAACTCGTGGAAGAGGAAGAACATCATAACTTCGGCAATGATACCGTCGGACAGAACTGGGAACTCGAACTCTGAAGCGACAACTCGTTGTCAGTTTCCGAGAATTGTACTTATCGGAAACTGATGCTATGCTACCCTGTAGACCTGGTATTTATCCGAGAGGTTTTTTGGGATTGTGACCTTTAGTAAGACACCGTTTTCCAGGACTTTTTTGTTGTGTATGTCAGCCTGCCCGTAGAGGCTGGTGGCGATGCCGTAGTCTGAATGTGGTATCAGGAGGTCCATTTCGAGCCCGCTGTCGGATATCTTGGAGTATATGGATTCCTCCAACGGGGTTATGTTCTCGACCGCACTCAGGGCTATCGCGCGTGGGTATTCTCTTGCCAGCCCGGCCTTCTGATGTGTGGTCAAGAGATCCGTCTTGTTGAGGCAAAGTATTATGCTGTCTTCCTGGTCTTTGTCTATAGTGTCAGCGAGGGTTTCCTTGACGGTTTGTATTTCTTGCTTTAGATCAGCGCTGCTTGCGTCCGCGCAGAGCACGAGGATGTCCGCTTCGGTCGCGCTCTCTAAGGTGCTTGCGAAGGAATGGACGAGCTGAGTGGGGAGTTTGCTTATAAAGCCCACCGTATCCGTCACGACGAACTCGGGTTTCTGGGGATCCCTTTGCACGACCCGGGTAGCAGTCTCCAGGGTCTCGAATAGCCGATTCTTTGTGGAACGTCCGGAACCGCTTAGCGCGTTTAGTATCGTGGTCTTGCCGGCGTTCGTGTAGCCTACCAGGGCTACGCCGGGCGGCCCTTGTTTCTTTAGCCTGGAGTTCCTTACATCCCGGGATTTTTCCTCTTCCCGGATCTTGCGCTTCACGATCCCTACTCGACGTCGTATCGTCCGCCGATCGTACTCTATCTGCTGCTCTCCCGGCCCTCGCGTTGTGGAGCCACCTCCTCCAAGACGGCTGAAGTAAGTATTATACCCTTTTACCCTGGGAAGGCTGTACTCTAGTTCGGCCAGTTCTACCTGCAGGCGGCTCGCCGAGTCTCTGGCGTGGGACTCGAAGATCCTGATTATGAGCTCGGTTCGGTCGACGACTGGCCCGGAGGATTTTTCCAGGACGCGTGCCTGGGAGGCGGTTAGCTCGTCGTCGGCTATAATGCAGTCGGCCTGAGAGTCTTTGAAGAGTTGAGATAGCTCCTCGCGTTTGCCTTTCCCCAGGTAACCCGAACCGTCCCTTCTGTTCTGTTCCAGCTTCCCCGTTACCGATAGCCCGAGGGTATCGGCCAGACGCGCCAGCTCGTCCAGGCGACGACCATCCCCCGCCCCTACTAGTATCGCCCGCTCGAAGACCCCGTTGTTCATGTTCCGAGTATATCAAACATACTATTCAACGACGGTGACTCTCCAGGGGTCGTCTGGGTAGTGACCCTGGCTTCGCCCTCAAGGGTTAGGGCCAGCTTGTCGAACCAGCGCATCTGCCTCCGGGCCAGTCTCCGGGTTCTGGTCGAAATCCGGGCTTCGGCCTCGGTGGTGGATATGAGACCGGATAGCACGTCGGAGAGCTCCTTGACTCCTATGGAGGCTAGTACCGACGGGTTCGGGGATTGGCCCTTGGAAGCCAGGGACCGCAGGGTTTCGGCTTCTTCCAGGCCTTCTCGTACTATCTTTGACGAGCGGAGGGTTATGGAGGAGTCGAGGGTCTCGCGGCGCGGGCGGAGGTAGACCATGTTTACATCGTACCTCGGGACGCCGGACCAGATGGAGCCTCTTTTCCGCGCGCCGGATAGCTCTAGCTCCTTCTCTCTCATTGATCTCCTCGGGTTGGGCGAGGGATGCATGGCACCGGCGACCAAGGCCTCTGCCTCCTCACGAGTTTTCTCCGGTACCTTTGGTGCGAGGTCTATGTCCAGAAGTAGGGCGTTCAGGTACATGCCGGTGCCCGCATCTAATACCACGGGGCGGTCGTGGCCATCAATCAGACCGTCGGCGGCGAACCTGTGTCGGGCCATGGTCCAGTCGTCGGTCACGGAGGTTATGCTCACTAGCTCCGCCGGACGATCCCGGGCCTGGTTCGTGATCACCGGCAACTCCTTGTAGACCTGCATCGAATCTACTACAAGGGTCTGTGCCGGTCCGGCGGGACCAGATAAGTAGTCTGCCACCCCGTCCGCCAGGGCGGTCTTTCCGCTGGCGGTGGGGCCGCAGACGACCACGACGCTTCTCTTTATCGGCCGCTCGTCGGTGGTCAGGATAGGGGTCTTTCCGCATATAGCGCGTGCGGACCGGCGGATTCTATCCTGGCCCTCACGTATTCGCCCGGCGCGGCGTCGGTGGAGACGTGGGCGGTATGTCCGCTCCAGGTTTCCCCTATCGACTTGCCCTCTCCGGACCTTCCATGCCGGATGTAGATTTCTTCCTGGTTGCCGATCTTCCCTTGGTTCCGGCGGAATGCGTTTTGCTCGACCGCGCCCATTATCTCGGCAAACCTCCGCTGGACTACTTTATCCGGCACCAGGTCTCCAAGGGCGGCGGCTTCCGTGCCCTTTCTAGGGGAAAACTTGAATACGTAAGCCGAATCGAAAGCGCAGTCTTTCACGAGCTGCATCGTCTGGCGATGGTCTTCTTCGGTTTCACCCGGGTGGCCCACTATGATATCCGTGCTCAGGGTTCCCCCCGGCGCCTGGTCCCGGAACACCTCGATCTTCCTCCGGTAACGCTCGGCTTTATAGCCGCGATGCATGATCTTCAACATCCTGTCGGAGCCTGACTGTACCGGCAAGTGCAACCGCTTTACGATGCTGTCCCGCTCTCCTATGGCCCTTATGGTCCTGTCTTCCATGTTCGAAGGATGGCTCGTGGTGAACCAGAGCCTCGGCGCGACCTCCGACACCCGCTCTAGAAGGTCGCAGAACTTGTCGCCCCCTTCTCGCCAGGCGTCAACCGTCTGGCCTAGGAGGGTCACGTACTTCGTTCCACCCTCCACGAGGCGTTCGACCTCTTCGATTATGTCCCCGGCGGAACGGCAGATCATACGTCCCCTAACGGTCGGGACTATGCAATAACTGCACTGGTAATTGCAGCCGGTCATTATCGTGACGAATGCGCTGTGACCGTCTTCCGTGCCCGGCAAGTTCGGGGTATAGGTTTCCTCCATCGTTGGTAGGCCCACGAACTCCGCCAACTCATATGTATTATGGGTGCCCAGGACCAGGTCTATATTGTATTGTCGTTTCAACTCGGCCGATTCGCCGGCGGCCCCTACGCAGCCGGTTAGGGCGACGCTTTTGACCCGGCCTTCTTTTTTGAGGCGGTTGATCTCACCGAGGTGTCCTCTTACCCGGTCTACGGCGTTTTCCCTTACGTAACACGTGTTGAGGATGACGAGGTCCGCGTCTTCGTAGTCCTGGACCTCTGCATACCCGGCGTCCCGGATCATGCGGCGAATACGGTCTGAGTCGTGGACGTTCATCTGGCAGCCGAAAGTCCTTATACAAGCGGTCTTTACCCCCCCAGCATGGGCGGCTTTGACCGTGTTGCCCGTTAGCGACGTAGGCTTGCTGGAAAGTTTTATGGGCGCAGCCCCGGTGGGTTTACCTACGGTGGGTTTAACTATGATCGGTTTGTTCGTCATTCGTACTCTTCCTCCACCTCGTAGACGGGAACCCTAAAAGAAATCTCACCCGGCCGGGATTCTACCCGAAGGTCTCCGATCTCAAGATACCGCGCCCGGACTATCCGCCTTAGTATAGCTTCGATCTCCGCCGTTTCTTCCCGTCCGATGGAGACCCTCACACCAGACCCGGATCCAACCTCCACCCCACCCCGGCGCCTTGGCCCAATACCGGAGCGCGATACCGGCGCCACGGGCCTTATCCCACACCCCAGAACCCTCTGCACGGTCCTCAACGAAACCTCTAGCCCGAGCTCTTGACTTATAGCCAGAACCTCCCGGCTGTCAGCGATGCTACTTGTTTGTATTATGTGGTTTTGTAGTAGGGTTGCCAGGATGCCGGCGGGGGCTGCGTGGTGGATTCGGACCTGTCTGGAGCCTTCGAGGAAGGCATGGAGGGTGGCCAGGAGGTTCGTGCGGGAGTTGCGCGTCGCTGATTGGAGGGATTTTTCGGGGGTGTTTCGGGTGTCGAAGGTCGCTGTTATGGAAGTTGGCAGGTTCCCGGGGCCGCCGGTGGATGCGACCCTGGCTTGGATGGCGGCGTTCTTAAGATGGTAAAGGGAGAGGCCGGCGCCGTGGGGGGTTGGGTCCGTGACAGTGAGGACCGGGCTCAGGTGGCGCGTCGTTACTCCGGGCTCGAAGATGAGGTCTTTGTGAGAGTCGGGTATGCCACAACCGTCGTCGATAACCGTCAGGTTCCTGTAACGCCGGTTTCGGAGAGTCGAAGACACGTATATATCGCCGGCGTCGGCGTCCCGGGCGTTCCGGAGCAGCTCCAGCAAGGCGTCTTCCACGGAGGCTATGCGGGACGGTGAGCGGCGGGCTCCCTCGGGGCCGGTTAGGCGGGCGAATCCGGCCCCGAGGTCTCTGTAGGGTCCGTCCAAGACTCAAAGCGCCCTAGTGGGCGACCTCGCTGACCCGGCTTTCACGGATGACGGTCACTTTGATCTGCCCGGGGTACTCGAGCTCGTCTTCGATCTCTTTGGAGATGTCGAAGGCGAGCTTGGCGGCTATCCGGTCGTCCACCTCGGTTGGCTGGACCATAACCCGGACTTCACGGCCGGCCTGTATCGCGTAAGCCTTGTCCACGCCGCGGTGGCCGAGCGCGAGGTCTTCGAGGGACCGGAGGCGTTCCAGGTAAATCTCCGTGGTCTCCCGCCGCGCCCCGGGGCGGGCGGCGGAGACTGCATCGGCCGTCGCGACGAGCACGTCCTCAACGGATTCCATCTCGATCTCGTGGTGGTGCGCGCTTATAGCCCGGACTACCTCGTCGGATTCACCGTGTTTCTTGGCGAAACGGCCGCCGATCAAGGCATGGGTACCCTCAACCTCGTGGTCTATGGCTTTACCGACGTCGTGTAGCAGGCCGGCCCTGCGGGCGATCTTCACGTTCGCGCCGAGCTCTTGGGCCATCATGCCGCAGAGGTTGGCGACCTGGACCGAGTGGGCCATCACGTTCTGTCCGTAAGACGTGCGGTACTTGAGCGCGCCCAGTAGCCTCTGAAGCTCGCCGTGCATTCCGCCGCTGATCTTCGCGTCAAACAGCGCCTGCCGACCGGAAGACTTCATCTCCTTCTCGACATCCTTGCGGGCCTTCGAGACGATCTGCTCTATCCGGCCCGGATGGATCCTGCCGTCCTCGACGAGCCGGCCCATCGCGACCCGCGCGATCTCCCGCCGGGCGGGGTCGAAGCACGAGATGACGACGGTCTCCGGGGTGTCGTCGATGATGACGTCCACACCGGTTGCAGCCTCGAAAGCCCGAATGTTCCGCCCCTCGCGGCCGATCACCCGCCCCTTCATATCGTCAGAGGGGAGCGTTACCGCCTTGACCGTGGATTCGGCGGTCATGTCCGAGGCTATCCGCTCCATGGTCGTCGAGACGATCCTTCGCGCCTCGAGGTCCGCGCTCTCTTCGGCCTCTAGCGTCCGGTCCCGCACCATGCGACCGAGTCTATCCTCTAGTTCGACTTCGAGGTTCGAGAACAGTCGGCGTTCGGCCTCGTCGCGGGTTAGGCCGGAGATTTCCTCAAGGGCTTTCGACTGTTCCGTCTCACGCGTTAGCAGTTCCTGATCCCGAACCCGGAGGCTCTCTTTCTCCCGGGAGATAGCGTGGCGTTCTTCTTCGAGTTGCGACTCCCGGCGGTCTAGGGCGGAATCCCGGTTATCCAGTCGTTCCTCGACCCGGGCAACCTCCGAACGGCGGGTGCGGATCTCGGCCTCGGCCTCGTCTTTCAACCTGAGCGCCGCTTCTTTGGAGGCGAGATCCGACTCCCGCCGGGCGTTCTCCGCCGAACGGTTCGCGTCCTCGATTATGGACCGGGCGTCGGCCCGGGCCTCCGCTTGTCGGGACTCGAAACGAGATTTGGACAGGAAGTAGCCAACCGCGAACCCGGCGGCGGCCCCGGCTCCCAGGCCTATGACCAGGACGAGTAAGAGAAAAGTGTCCATATAAATTGTCCTCCACGGTGGCCGACCGACAGGCGCCACGCGGTTGTGTGGTTGTCGCGCTACTAGGCCGCAGCCAGGCTGCGGTTTCGGCCTAACAGCGGCCCGTCAACGTCAATTTCAGTAGCAAGTTACTAGCCGGTCTCCGGCGTCAGGTTCCGCGATGCTCGCGGGCAACCTCGGCACAGACATCCGCCGAGTATCCCCGGCGCGCCAGGAAACCGTAGACCCGGCGCGACTGGGCGTCGGATCCCTCCCCCGTATTATACCGGCGCGAGGCCGCCGCGAAAGCCGCTTCGCGCTCCGAGCTCTCGGAGAACTCTTCTTCGAGCACCTCCTGGATGATGCTTTCGTCCACGCCGTTCTTGCGAAGGTCCACGTAAACTCGCCGCGGCCCATACTTGCGAGACTTTTCCCGCGCCAGGTTGCGGGCGTACTCCGCGTCGTCCAGGTAGCCTAGTTCCCCAAGACGAGAAAGCACCGTATCGACGGTTCCGGGGGCGTAGCCGGCCCGCGAAAGCCGGTCCCGGATCTCCGCCTCCGAGCGCGCCCGGTAGCCGAGCAAATTGAAGGCCCGGGTCATCGCCAACGGCCGCTCGCCCGACACCCGGATTTCGTCCAGATTTTCTTCGGGGAACTCCGCTCCTTCGCGGACCCCTCGCTCTGCGGCGACGCCGTCGTCGATCTCCGCCCAGAACTCGCCGTCCACGAAAACCCGGACCCTACCCTTGCGGTACCGGACACCGGTGATCTCGGGCAAGCAACTACCTACTGCTATGGAAGAAAGTTGCCTTAGAGGGCTTGCTCGGCGGCCTCTTCCTCTACCGGCTCCTCGGACGCCTCTCCACTTCTTTCGCGGTCGAACCCGAGCTTCTCGTGGATGTCGTTCAGGATGCGCTCCCGGACATCCTCATTGTTCTTTAGGAACTGTTTCGAGTTCTCCCGGCCCTGGCCGAGACGCTCGTCACCGTAGGCGAACCAGGCGCCGCTCTTCTGGACGACGTCCTGCTCTATCCCGACGTCCAGCAAGGTGCCTTCCTTTGAGATGCCCTCACCGTACATAATGTCGAACTCTACTACCTTAAACGGCGGCGCGACCTTGTTCTTAACGATCTTCACCTTCGTCTGGTTGCCGACCGTGTCGTTGCCGGCTTTCAAAGCCCCGATACGGCGGATGTCCAACCGTACGCTGGAGTAAAACTTGAGCGCCCGACCACCCGGCGTAGTCTCCGGCGAGCCGAACATCACCCCGATCTTCTCCCGGAGCTGGTTGATGAATATGGCCGTAGTCCCCGAGCGGCTCAAAGAACCCGAGAGCTTCCGGAGCGCCTGGCTCATCAACCGGGCCTGCAAACCGACGTGAGAGTCGCCCATCTCACCCTCGATCTCAGCCCTAGGCACCAGGGCGGCCACGGAGTCGATCACCACGACGTCCAAAGCGCCGGAGCGTATGAGGGTGTCCGCTATCTCCAGGGCTTGCTCGCCATTATCCGGCTGGGAGAAGTAGAGGTTCTCCAGGTCCACCCCTATCGCCTGGGCGTAGGTTGGGTCGATGGCGTGCTCGGCGTCTATGAAAGCGGCGAGCCCGCCGGCTTTCTGGGCCTCCGCAATAACGTGGAGGGCGAGGGTGGTCTTCCCGCTCGATTCCGGGCCGTAAATCTCGACGATTCGGCCTCTTGGCACGCCACCAACACCGAGCGCCAGGTCTAGCGACAAAGCGCCGGTCGAGATCGTGGCTATCTTCGCGATGCTGTCGTCGCCCATCCGCATGATGGAGCCCTTGCCAAACTGTTTCTCGATCTGGGTAACCGCCGCGCCCATCGCCTTGGTTTTATCCAACGTGTCCTCCTGAAGCTCTTGACCTTTGAAAGCCAAAGACGTTTGTCTTTACGACTGTATGTTACAGCTTATTATACTTGAGGCCCGGCACGCTCCCAAGAGCGTACTTGGTCAACCCTGTGCGGGTTTGAGCGTAAAAACCCTACGCTCCACCTGGCCAGGCTCGCCTATGGCGCCGTAATCCTGGCCGTTTACCTCCAGACGCACGGCCCCGGCGTCCCCGGTCCAGATGGAGACCCTGCTTCCCGCCTCGAAAGTCTGGGAGAACCCGGGTTGCGCGACCTGCTCGAACAACACGTCGCCGTCGGCCTGAACGTTGAGCCACGCCGGCATCTGCCCGACCGTCACCGTCACCCGCACCAACTCCGGCGGCGAAGCGGAATCCCCGGTGATATCCGTGACCACGTCGGTCCGTTCCTCACCGGTGCCGTCCCCGGAGGTGACGCCCGGCGTCCGGCCTCCGTCTCCCGGCGTCTGTTCTTCGGGCTGTTCGGGCTGTGCGGCCCGTTCGTTTGGCGACTCTGGGGGGGATGGGTCTTCTTGCGCCACCCTCGAGTTTTGTCCAACCCAGTACAGCCCGCTGAAGGCGGCGGCCACGAGGACGAGCGCGAACACCAAGCCCAGCATGGCTGCCGGAGATATGCGGCGGTAGCTCGCACGCGAGGCGCGGCGGGCCGACAGGCCTCTTGAGTTATCTCTGGAGGCATCTCGGGAAGACGCCCCCCTGGCCCGCTGGCTTCTGGGCCGGCCCTGTTTGGGCGCCGCTTCCCGGCGCTGGCGCTCCTGAAGCGCGTCCCACCGGCCTTTCAGTTCCTGGGAGAGGTCTTCACCGTCCAGCCCCAGGTAATTTGCGTAGGTCTTCAAAAAACCTCGGGCGTACACCGCGCTCGGCAAGGCCGCGTAGTCTTCGCTTTCGAGGGCCGCGAGATAACGCTTGCGGATCTTGGTCTCGTACTCTACATCGTCCAGCGTAACCCCGAGGTCCTGGCGCGCCTTGCGGAGGGTGGCCCCTATCTCGATCTCTCCGCTGGACGAGTACAACACCCTTCTCCTCTACGTCCGCCGTTCCCGAAAGAAGCTTACCGGAAGGTTACCAAGGCCCGTCACGTTTGTCCTCCTTATGACCATCCGCATGATCGTCCGGACCCGGCGCCTCTTCGCCGTCGCCAAAGATGGTCGCCAGGTCGAACTCCGAAGCCGATACGGAACGACTCTTGGACCCCTCGTACGGCCCGACGATGCCTTTGCGCTCCAGGGAGTCGATAATCCTGCCGGCCCGTGAGTAACCTACCCTGAACCGCCGCTGTACCGCGCTCACCGAGGCTTGTTGGGTGGAGACGACGAAGCTCGCCGCCTCCGAGAGCAGATCGTCGTCCGGCTCCTCGTCTTTCTTTGGATCCGCCTTGGGCTCCGTGACCTCCTCGATAAACCGGGGCTCGAAGCCTCCGGCGCAGGCCGAAACCACGTCATCCACTTCTTTATCCGAGATAAACGCCCCCTGGACCCGCGAAGGCCGCGAGGCGGAGACCGGCTTGTAGAGCATGTCGCCCATGCCGAGTAGGGATTCCGCGCCGGGGGCGTCCAGGATCACCCGGCTATCCACCTGGCTCGATACCGCGAAAGCGATGCGGCTGGGGATGTTCGCCTTGATCATGCCGGTTATAACGTCCACGCTCGGGCGCTGGGTGGCGACGACGAGATGCATACCTACGGCCCGCGCCTTTTGGGCGAGCCGGATGACCGCGTCCTCGACCTTCGCGGCGGCGGCCATCATCAGGTCCGCGAGCTCGTCTATGACCACGACGACGTAGGGCATCGGGGTCTCGACGCGCTCGTTGTATACCTCTAGCGAACGCACGCCCTCGCGCTCCAACACCTCGTAGCGGCGCTCCATCTCGGCGACGGCCCACGAGAGGGCGTTGGCGGCTTTTTTCACGTCGGTGACGACCGGGGTTATGAGGTGCGGTATCCGGCCGAACGGCGCAAGCTCCACCCTCTTCGGGTCCACGAGCACCATTTTGACCCGCCGGGGGTCCGTGGTGAGCAGCAGGGAGGTGAGCAGGGAGTTGAGCATGACGCTCTTGCCACTGCCGGTAGTGCCGGCCACGAGCAAGTGCGGCATCTCGGCCAGGTCCAGAAATACGGCCCGACCGGAGATGTCTTTGCCCAAGCCAACGGGCAGGGCCATATCGTTTACACCGTTATACTCCTGGAACGCGTCCCCCAACGTGACCGTCGCCGGCCTGGTATTCGGGACCTCCACGCCGACGGCGCTCTTGCCGGGAATCGGGGCGAGTATCCGGACTTCGGTCGCCGCCAGCGCGTAGGCTATGTCTTGCTGGAGGTTCCGGACTTTCCCGACCTTCACGCCGCTGCCCAACCGCAACTCGTACCGGGTTACCCTCGGCCCGACGACCGCCCGGGAGACCTGGGCCTCGACGCCAAAGTCCGAGAGCGCCCGGGTCAGGCGGCGGCTGATCTCTTCCGCGTCGTGTCCCGGAGTGCCGCTTCCTAGTTTCAGGAGAGAGGGTGACGGCGGCGTGTAGTCCCCGGGAGCCGGCTCCGGTGGATCGTCGAACCCCACGGCTTCCACCGGCCCCGGCAACACCAACTCGAACCCGGACTCTTCGGGATTCCACCCATTATCTCCGGTGGCCGGCTCGTAAGGAATAGTTTCTTTTGGCTTCTCGACGTGCCGGGGCGGATTCCCTTCAGATGAGATCCCGCGAGGTTTTCCGGCTCCAGCTTCGCGTCGCTCTCTGGAGGATTTTAGTCCTCCAATGGAGGCGCTGGCCTTCTCGGAGACGTATTTGTACGCCGTGCGGAACGTCACGCCGGTGAGTAGCGACAACCCGACCAGATAAGCGGCGCCGAGAACCAGAACGGCCCCGACGAACCCGGCGGTCCAGTACACCGCGTGATAGATACCGCTCCCGATAAGCCCCCCGGCCTCCGCGTAGGACGCCACATCGAAGCGGAGCGGTCCCGGAAGCGGCGCCGCGAAGGTCGCCACCACGGCCGCCAGGATCAAAGCCGCCCCGGTCGCGCGCCGGGCCTCTAGCCGGCGCATCAGTATCAGCGCCCCGGCCACCGCCGCCAAAGGAGCCACGAATATCCCGACGACCCCGAAAAGTCGCGTCAGTAAAGTCTCGCCGACCTCCCCCAAAAAAGCGCCGCGGCCGCTGAAGAAAGCGGCCGTGAAGAAGAGCCCAAGGCCCAGCAGTAATATGCCCGCCGCCTCCCGGGAGAAAGCCGCCCTCAGCGCCTCAAAGAAAGGAGAAGCGCCGCCCCGACCCTTTTTACCGGGTCCGGTGCGGCGCTTTTTGGTGCTGGAAGACTTTCTATTCGAGGAAGTCTTGGGTGAACGCTTTTTAGTCGCCATGGCTTCAGTCTATCGCATAAACCTGTGGTTTAGCGTCAAGTACACCATATAGTGCGGGTATGGGATCACACCTCAACTATTAGTGGAAGTATGATCGGCCGCTTCCGGGTCCGATTCGAGAGGAAGCCCGAGAGGTCTTTTCGGACCGCGTTTTTCAGCTCGCCCCAGTCGGTGATGCGCTGTTTCGCCGTGCGCCCCAGGGTCTTCGTGACGACCTCGATAGATTCGTCCACGAGGCCGTTCGACTCCTGTGGGTTTACGAAGCCGCGGGACATTACGTCCGGCGGGCCGAGTAGCTCGCCGCTTTGGGCGTTGATGCGGGCCACGACTATGAACATGCCGTCTTCGGCGAGTTGTTGGCGCTCGCGCATGACGCCGTCGGCGTTGACGGCGAGGCCGCCACCGTCCACCAGGAACATGCCGGCCGACACGTTCTCCAGGCGTTCGGCTTTCCCGTCTTTGAACTGTACCCGTCCGCCGTTCTCCAGGATAAAGATATTCTCTTCCGGGATGCCCATGTCGATCGCCGTGTTGGCGTGGTGGCGGAGGTGCTTGTACTCGCCGTGGACCGGGACCAGGTAACGAGGCTTCAGCATCGAGAGGACCATCTTTTGCTCCTCTTGGGCCGCGTGGCCGGAGACGTGGACCGCTTCGAGGGGGCTGTAGTGAACGTGGGCGCCGCGCTTCATGAGGTTGTTGATCGTGCGCGATACACCCCGCTCGTTGCCGGGGATCGGGTGCGCCGCGATAACCACCGTGTCGTTCTTGCCGACCTCAATGGAACGGTGGTTTCCGTTCGCGACCCGCGAAAGCGCCGCCAGGGGCTCACCCTGGGAACCGGTCATGAGGATGGCGAGGTCCCTATCCGGGACTTTCGGGATGTCCCTTTGCTCGACCATCATCGAAGACGGCAGGTCCAGGTATCCGAGTTCACGGGCGATCTGGACGTTTCGGACCATGGAACGGCCCGCCACGCCGACCAGCCGGTTGTGGGCCTTGGCCGCCTCGACCACCTGCGTAACCCGGTGAATGTGGGAAGCGAAGGAGGCTACGATGATCCGTCCTTCAGCCTCCGAGAAAATCTTCTCGAACGTGTCGCCCACGATTCGCTCGGACGGAACGTAACCCGGCCGTTCGGAGTTCGTCGAGTCGCCGAAGTAGGCTAGAACCCCTTCCTCGCCCAGAGCGGCGAGCCGGCCGAGGTCCATCGGAGAGCCCTCTATCGGGGTGAGGTCTATCTTGTAGTCGCCGGAGAAAACAATGAGCCCCGCCTTCGTGCGGATCGCGATCGCCACGGCCCCGGGTATCGAGTGGTTGACCTCGATGAACTCGAGGCCGAACCCGCCGAGTTTCGTCTTGCTGCCGGCTTTTATCTGGTTCAGCTCGGCGTTCTTGATGCCGAATTCCTGTAGTTTGCTTTTCACGAGACCCAGCGTCATGCGGGTCCCGTAGACGGGGACGTTAAATTCGCGGAGCACGTACGGTATCGAGCCGACGTGGTCCTCATGTCCGTGGGTAAGTACGATTCCTCTTATCTCGTCGGCATGCTCCCGTAGGAAGCTGAAGTCCGGCAGAACGAGGTCTATCCCCGGCATCTCCTCATCGGGAAACGCCATACCGGCATCTACCAGGATAATTCCGCTATCCTGGCGGATCGCCGTCATGTTCTTGCCGATCTCATCCAGCCCACCCAGGGGCACGACCTGCAAGGTCTTGTTATCTAACAGTTCGGATTCCTCCTTATTGAAGCTATCGGCCTTCAGCTATCAGCTAGTCAGCTTTATTCTTACTGACGGCTGAAAGCTGATAGCTAATTGCTACTTAAGTACGTCCCGAGGTCGAGCTCCTTTGGGCCGACGGCGGAGAGGTACATGTTGTCTAGTTTCAGGTGTTTGACCGCCAAATTCTGTATATCCTCGGCGGTCACTGCTTCTATGCGGTCGGAGATTTCCTCCGGCGTCAATAGTTCCGCGCCGGTTATGACGCTCCGCCCGACGCGGTTCATCCTCGCGGCGGTGCTCTCCAGCGCCAGCAGCGTCGAGCTTTTGAGCTGCTGCTTGGTACGATACAACTCTTCGTCCGTTACAAGCTCTTCTTGGACCTTGACGAGTTGCTCGGAGATGACTTTTACGGCCTCCTCGACGTTCCCGGTCGTGGAGCCGACGTAGGTTTTGATCGCCCCGGCGTCCGAATATCCCTGGTGATAGGAGAATACGGCGTAGGCCAGGCCGCGCTTCTCGCGCACTTCCTGGAAGAGCCGGCTGCCCATACCGCCACCGAGTACGTTGTTGAGTGACGCCATAGCGTAGCGGTCCTCGCTACCGGCGGGGATGCCCAGGGAGCCCATCGAAACGTGGTACTGCTCCGTCTCCTTGAACTTGTAGAAGAACCGGCTCTCGGGCGGTTTGGGTGAGGCGTTGCGCTCGAAAGGCTTGCCCTCGGGCAGGCCGCCGAGTTTTTCCTCCACCAGCCGCTCGAACTCGTCCCGGTCCAGCTTGCCGGCGCCTACCACGAAAACGTTCGAGGCGTTGTAGGTATCGTGGTGGAAGCTCTTCAGGGTATCGTGGTCCACGCCGCGAACCGTTTCGGCGGAGCCGATGATCGGGCGTCCGAGGGTGTCGTCGTTGAAGATCAGGGACGATAGGTGCTCGTCGGCCATCTGGTCCGGCCGGTCCTCGTACATCTTGATCTCCTCGACTATCACCTCCCGCTCGCGCTCCAGGTCGGCGAGCGTTGGCCGGACGACCATATCGCTCATGATGTCCAGGGCGCGTTCGAGGTGCTCGGGTAGGAAGCGGGCGTAGACGACGGTGTATTCCTCGCCGGTCGCCGCGTTCTCCTGGGCCCCGATGCTCTCGAAAGCCTGGGCGACCTGGAGGGCGTCCATATCAGGGGTGCCCTTGAAGAGCATGTGCTCCATCAGGTGGGTTATTCCGGCGACCGAATCCTTCTCGTCGCGGGAGCCGGCCCGGATCCAAACTCCAAGAGAGACGCTCGTTGCTTCTTCGAGGGGCTCCGAGAAGATCCGGAGCCCCCCCGGGAGTTCTTTTTTGTTTATGTTCGGGTCGTTCATGCTTTAGTCCTCCGCCCTTTCCAAGGAGATGCGGTTCTGCTTGTCCACCTCCAGGACGCGAACCTTGAGCGGGTCTCCCTCGCTCACCACGTCCTCGACGCGCTCGACGCGCTCTTTGCCCGGCGCGAGGCGCGAGATGTGCAGCAGGCCGTCGCGGCCCGGCGTCAACTCTATAAAGGCGCCGAAGTTGGTGATCTTGACGACCTT
>JBARZM010000308.1:0-11624 GCA_049650095.1 Rubrobacteraceae bacterium
CGCCGTCGCCGCCGTCGAATCCGGGGCGACGGTCCTGGATTCCTCGGTAGGGGGGACCGGTGGATGTCCGTTCGCGCCCCGGGCAACGGGCAACATCTCGACCGAAGACCTCGTCTACACGCTCCACGGCATGGGCTACGAGACGGGGATAGACCTGGACAAACTTATCGAGGTCGCGGAATGGCTCTCTGAACGTCTTGGCAAGGAATTGCCCGGACAGGTATACAAGGCAGGAAACTTCGAGATAGGCGTCAGGCAATAGGTGTCAGGCGAGAGACGGCTATCAGTTGGGGAAACGGGACTGTAAGAACCAGGTAGGACCAACAAATTGGAGGGTGGGAGCAGGGGTGCGGGTGATTCGACTACCGACAAAAAGCTAAGACCTAAAAACCGAGACCTGAAGGCTGGGCGACTGAAAGGAGCGGCATGGCGTATAACGTGGCGGTGGATGTGGGGGGTACGTTTACGGACGTGCTGGTTTTCAACGAGGAGACCGGAGAACTAACGGAAGGAAAGGTGCTCTCTACGCCGGAGGATCCATCAGAGGGAGTTGTCACCGGGATCGAGAGCGTGTGTGAGAAAGTCGGCATCGGGTTTACGGATTTGAAGCTACTCTTTCACGGGACGACCGTGGTGACGAACATGATCCTCACGAATACAGGCTCCCGGGTTGGTTTGCTGACGACGCGGGGCCACGAGCAGATCCTGCACCTCGCCCGGGCCTGGACGCCGGGGCCGCTATACGGTTGGATGGCGCTCCAGAAACCGGACCCGCCCGCGGACCTGACCGATACCGTCGGTGTCGCCGAGCGGACCGGGGCCGACGGCGGCGTCATCACCGAACTTGACGAAGAAGCGGTTCGCGGGGCGGTAGAGAAACTCGTGGACCGGGGCGTGGAGGCTCTCGCCATCGGGTTTCTAAACTCCTACGTCAACCCGGACCACGAGCGCCGGGCCCGCGAGATCGCCCACGAGTTGTATCCGGACCTCTCCGTCTCGATCTCTTCGGACATCGGGCAAGAGTACGGGGAGTACGAGCGGACGCTGACGACCGTCGTCAACACTGCGGTCCAGCCGAGCGCGATCCGCTACATGAGGAACTTCGAGTCCTCGATACAAGAGAAGCAGTTCGGCGGATCGCTCAGCATCGTCCGGTCCGACGGCGGGGCGATGAGCACGGAAGCGGTGGCGCGGCGTCCGATCCAGATAGCCCTCTCCGGTCCCTCGGGAGGCGTTACGGGCTCGGCCTACCTGGCCCGGGAGATCGAAGTTCCCGACATCCTAACCTTCGATATGGGGGGCACCTCCACGGACGTATCGCTCTGCCTGGGCGGGGAAACCCTGGTGCGGCGCGAGATACAACTTGGTTACTACCAGTTCAAGTCTCCGGCGGTCGACGTGCACAGCGTCGGGGCGGGGGGTGGCTCCATAGCCTTCCTCTCCACGAGCGGCGCGCTCCAGGTCGGGCCGGCGAGCGCCGGGGCCGACCCGGGGCCGGCGTGTTACGGACAGGGGGGAGAAGACCCCACCGTGACCGACGCGAACGTGGTGCTCCACCGCATCCCACCGGGCGTCGCGCTCGGGGGATCTATGGCGCTGGATGAAGCCGCCGCCCGCGAGGCGGTTAAAAAGGTCGCCGAACCGCTCGGCATGGGCATAGAGGAAGCGGCCGAGGCTATAGTGGAGATCGTCAACGAGAACATGCACGCGGCGCTCCGGGTCGTTAGTGTCGAGCGCGGCCACGATCCCCGGGAGTTCGGGCTCGTAGGGTTCGGTGGCGCGGGACCGATGCACGCCAACGCGCTCGGCCGGCTCGTGCGGTCCCGGTCCGTCATAATCCCCCCAACCCCCGGCGTGATGAGCGCGTTCGGGTTCCTCTCCTCCGACATCCAAAACGAGTTCCCCGAGACGTACCTACGCATCGCCGAAGAGACGCCCGCCTCCGAGCTGGAGGAAAAGGTGAATGGTTTGATCTCTCAGGCCGACGACTGGCTGAACGGTGAGGGCGTTGACGAGAGCAACAAGCGGTTCGACCTCTACGCGGACTGCCGTTACTATATGCAGAACATCCAGATTCCTTGCCGCTTCGAGCTGGACGACCTGACCGGCGAGGACAGCGCCTTTCTCCGAGAGCAGTTCGAGGAGGCCCATCGCCAGCGCTACAACTTCGACCTGCCAGATTCGCCGCTAGAGATCGCCACCCTAAGGGTTATCGGGCGCGGCACCATAAAAGGCGTAGTCCTCACGGAAAGCCAGAATGGTGCCGGGGAAGACGCCTCGGGCGCGGTGCTCCGGACGGAGGAAGTTTTCTTCGGCGGCGAGTGGGCCGAGACGCCGATCTACGACCGGGGTGGTCTGCGGGCCGGCAACGTCGTAAGCGGCCCCGCCATCGTGCAGCAAGACGACACCACGACCGTCATCGAGCCCGGTTACAGGGGCTCGGTCGACCGGTTCGGGAACATCATGATCGAGGAGGCATAAGGATGCTCGACGAACAGACCACGCCAGACTTCGTCCGGGAACACGACATAGACCAGGTGACGCTCGACATCATCGAGAACGCCCTAAAGAACATCCGGGACGAGATGGACCGGGTGCTCGTGACGACCGCCGTAAGCCCCATAATCCGGGAGCAGGCGGATGAGTTCCCCATGATCGCCGACCGGAAGGGACGCATGATCGTGGGCCAGTTCGGTAGCCCGGTGGATACGGTGCTCGAGAACTCGCCGTACAGCGTCGAGGACCTAAAGGACGGCGACGTGATCGCCCTCAACGACCCGTACATGATGGAGGGCTCGACCTCGCACCTGCCGGACATCCTGCTGGTGCGTCCGATCTTCCACTCCGACGACCACATCGGATACGCCTTGCAGTGGGGCAACCTGATGGACGTCGGCGGCAAATCGCCGGGTTCCATCCCTATAGACGCCCGCTCTATCTTCGAGGAGGGTGTCCGGATGCCGCCCGTCAAGCTCTACGACGGCGGCAAACTCAACGAGGAAGTCCTGCGCTTCTTCTGCCACAACTCCCGCACCCCGCGAGAGACCCGCGCCGACGTGATGGCGATAGCCGCCGGCACCTCCGCCGGATCGCAGCGTGTAAAGGATATCTGCGACCGCTTCGGCAAAGACACGTACCTCGAAGCCTGCGACGCGTTGCTCGCCCGGACCCGCAACAGCATTATCGGCCTGATCCGGCAGCTTATCCCCGAAGACCAGCGGTTCGAGTTCGAAGATTACACCGATGACGACGGCCTCGGAAACGGCCCCATAAAGCTGAAGCTGGCAATGTGGCGCGAGGGCGACACCCTGAACTTCGACTGGGCCGGCACCGACGATCAAGTACCGGGACCGGTTAACTTCTTGTTGAACAAGGAGATGTTTCAGATGTTCGCGGGGGTCTTCCTGATCTCCGCCGTGGATCCGACGATTCTCTTTAACGACGGATACGCGGACGTTATCAACGTGGACATTCCCGACGGCAGCGTGCTGCGCCCGAAAGCGCCCGCGCCGCTGTCCAATCGCCTGGTCGTGATGGCCCGGCTCTTCGACGTTCTCGGGGCGGTCTACGCGAAAGCCATCGGCTTCAACGTTTCGGGTTCCTATGGCACGAGCCCGAACTTTGTGTACTCCGGGGTAAACGAGGACGGTGAACCGTTCCAGACTATGGAGATCCTGTACGGCGGCATCCCCGCAATTCCCGGCAAAGACGGCCTGGACGGGCATTCGTGGTGGCCGGAGTTCATGGCCGTGCCGGCCGAGTACATGGAGACTTACTACCCGATGGTGATCGAGGAGTACTCCGTTCGGCCGAATTCTTGCGGCGCGGGTGAGTTTCGGGGCGGATGTGGGATCAAGAAGGTCTACCGTTTCCTATCCGATGGCAGCGTCACTTACCAGGACGACCGCGCCCACACTTATCCCTACGGCGTCGGTGGCGGCAAGCCCGGGACGCCTTCCAAAAAGACACTCGTCCGGGGCGGCGATGACGTGCCGCTTCCTTCCAAAGTTAGCGGCGTGCCGGTCAGCCGGGGAGATTTGCTCATCTTCGAGACCGCCGGTGCGGGAGGCGTGGGCGATGCCCTGGACCGGGCCCCCGAAGCCGTCGCCAAAGACGTCCGGTGGGAACTCGTCAGCCGGGAGGAGGCCGAGAGCGACTACGGGGTGGTCCTGGACGACGAAGGTCTCGTAGACGCTGATGCCACGGAATCCAGACGAGAAGGCATCCGGTCCAGCCGCGAAGACCTCCCGAACTTCGACCACGGTCCGCTCGCCGCGCTCGACGAACAGCGCCGGGAGATCGCCGAAACCCGGCGAGACTTCAACGAGTGGCTCTCCGGTGAGCTAGGGGCCGGACAAAACAACGGAGGATAACGACCGCGAACCTCTCAAAAAGTTCTTCGGGCGGTACCCGAATCACCGCCCGCAAGGCTTCCTGAAAAAGCGTGCCGCGTACCTGAGGGCCTGGCATGCCGGCTGCAACGGACGCCCAACGCTTCCGCAAGTTGCGGTTTCGTACGAGATCGCTTTCGTAACGGTACTTGCGCGAGGGTTGTGTGGTGGATAGTATGTTTGAGACCGGTACGGGGTATAGACAGGGTGACAGAGGGGTTCCACCGGGTGTGGGGAGAGAGTTTGAAATATATGGCCGGCAAACGGCAGGTGTGCGGAGGCGCTAGTACGGTGTCCCGAAGATTTCAAGTAGGGGAGGGCTAAATCAATGTCTGACAGGTTCGAAGTTACCGGTATAGATATCGGGATTCTGATAGCGTACCTGGTACTCAGCCGGATCATACCGCTGCTGCTTTCGGGCAAGAACGAGAACTCGGACGACTACTTTCTCGGGGGTCGTAACTTTATCTGGCCCTTCGTCGGGCTCTCGCTGGTCGCCACGAACATGTCCGGGGCCACCTACGTCGGCCTGGCCGGAGCGGGCTACTCCCAGGGCATCTCGGTCTTCGCTTACGAGTGGATGACGACGGTTATCCTGGCGATATTCATCTTCTTTATCCTTCCTTTCTACCTCCGCTCGCAGGTCTTTACGTTGCCCGAGTTCTTGAACAACCGTTTCGACGGGCGTTCGCGGCTGGCTTTCGCGGCTTTCAACCTCTTCGCCAACATGTTTATAGACATGGCGGCGGCGTTGTACGCGGGCGGCATCGTCGTTCGGGCGATCTTCCCGGTGATACCGCTCTGGGTGGACATAGCCGGGCTGGCGCTATTGGCCGCCGTCTACACGGTCTTCGGCGGGTTGGGGGCCGTCATGATCAGCGACTCGTTCCAGGCCTCGCTTACGCTTATCGGCGGGGCGGTAGTGTTCTTCATAACGCTCTCCAAGATACCTTCCTGGCAGGCGGTAGAAGAGCAGGCGGGGGAGGAGAAGCTCAGCCTCATCCTGCCCATCGGGAACGAGGCGTTACCCTGGCCGGGCTTGATAACCGGCGTCGTCATTATCGGGTTATATTACTGGACTACGAACCAGCTCGTCGTCCAGCGAACACTCGGGGCGCGGAGCCTGGATCATGGCCGGTGGGGATCCCTTTTGGCGGGGTTTGTCAAGCTCTCTTTCCTGTTCTTCTTCATCTTGCCGGGGACTTTCGCCATCGTGCTTTACCCGAACATCCAGAACCCGGACCTCATTTTCCCGACGCTCGTCTTCGACTTGCTGCCCATCGGTATCCGGGGGCTCATGCTGGCGGCGATAATCGCGGCAATCACCTCCACGGTTGACTCGATCCTCAACTCCGCCTCCACGGTGGTGACGATGGACTTCGTGAGGCCCTACTATCCGAATATGAGCCAGCAAAACCTTGTTCGTATCGGGCAGGTTTCGACCGTCGGGGCTTTGGTCGTCGCCATCATCTGGGCTCCCACCATCGCCCAGTTTCAGACGCTGTACGGATACTTGCAGTCCATCCTCTCTTACACGGTGCCGCCGGTGGTCGCCGTGTTCTTCCTGGGTATCCTGTGGAGGCGGATCAACGCGACCGCGGCATTCGTTACCCTGGCTACCCTCATACCCATCGGTATAGTCTTGTTTGTCTTGAACGAGGTGCTCGGGGTGTTCGGAGAGCCCATACAGTTCCTCTACGCTGCCGGAATTTCGTTCGTCACCAGCGTAGTTTTGCTGATCGTCGTAAGCCTCCTCGGAGAGGCGCCGCCCCGGGAGAAAACGGACGGGATGACCTGGGAATCGAGGTACTGGGCCGAGGAGACCCGTGAGCTACAAGGCACCCCGCTGTGGAAGAATTACCGTTTCCTCACGATAGTGATGCTCGTCTCGACGGCCGTGATCGTGTTTATCTTCCGGTAGAGAGCGGGGCGCGATGAAAGCCGACGGAAAAGGAGGATTCCAATTGAGACCGGAAGAGATTTCAGAGGCCCGGCCCGCGATTTTGCGCCGGCGTTATAGCCGGCGAGACTTCTTGAGGATGGGTGGTGCCGGGCTCGTCGGGGCCACGTTGCTTGGAACCACGGCCTGCGGGGCCGGCGGGAGCCAGGGCGATTCGTCGAGCATCATCTTTACCTACGGGGCCACCGGCAGCGAAGACCAGAGGACCGTTCAGGAGTTGGTCGACCGGTTCAACCAGGAGAACGGGAACGGGATAACGGTCGAGTTCCAGCGGGCTTCCGAGGTTACGGACGAGTATTTCCGCAACCTGGTATCGGATTTCCAGTCGGGCGGCACGGACGCGGACGTTATCGGGGGTGACGTGGTCTGGGGCGCCCAGTTCGCCCAGAACGGTTGGATCGAAGACCTCTCCCGCCGCATGTACTCGGACTATTCTCCGCAGGTGCCGGATGCTTTCCTGCCTGCGCCGCTGAGCACGGTGTCTTTCCAGAACAAGCTCTGGGGGGTCCCGTGGTTCACGGACTCCGGCTTGCTCTACTACCGGAGAGACCTGTTGGACGATGCCGGCTTCGGACAGCCGCCGACGACCTGGGATGGCCTGAAGGACATAGCCGGTCAGGTACAGCAACAGGCGAATATTCAGTACGGGTTCGTATTCCAGGGGGCCGAGTACGAGGGTGGTGTGGTGAACGGCGCCGAGTTTATCTGGAACTCCGGCGGAGACATCCTCACGGGCAACATCAGCACGTCCCAGGCCGGGACCCCCGTGGTGCTCTCGCCAAACTTCGTCGCCATAGACAGCCCGGATTCGGTCCGGGGCCTCCAGACGGAGCGCGGCCTGGTAACGGACGACGTGGCCCCCCAGGACGTCGCGGAGTTCAGGGAGGAGCAGTCCTACGAGGCGTTCCTGAACGGCGACGCGGTGTTCATGCGGGGCTGGCCCTTCATGTACGCCCTGGCCAACGGAAACCAGTACCAGGTGAACCAGGACCAAATCGGCATCGCGCCGCTGCCGGTAGGCTCCGAGGGCCAGCAGAGCTGGAGCGCCCTCGGCGGGTGGAACATGTACGTCAACGCCGCCTCCAACAAACAGGACGCCGCCTGGGAGTTCATCAAGTTCATGACCGCGCCCGAGCAGCAGAGGTTCCGGGCCCGGGAAGGTTCTTTCCTGCCGACCCTTGCGAGCCTGTACGACGAGCAGGAAGTTCTGAACAGCGCGCCGGTGATAGAGCAGGCCCGCGACGTCATCGTGAACAACACGCGCTCGCGGCCGGTCACCCCATACTACTCGATCATCTCCGAGAGGCTTGCGGGTGGGTTTTACGCCTCGCTTACCGGCGAGACCGACCCCGAGCAGGTCGTTCAGAACCTCTCCGAAGAACTGCAAAACATTATCGAGCAGCAAGGATAGACCGCTGAGGCCCTAGAGGAACCACTACAGTCTCTGGGGCCTCAGCGGTAGGCTTTAGCCGATCTGGATTCGCCGGGGAGATGCGGCGTTGGCCCCGCCTTCTATGGTGATCTCCAGCATGCCGTTTTCGTAAGAGGCGCGGATTTGGCTTTCGTTCACGCCTTCCGGTAGGGTCATGGTCCTGCGAAAGTTGCCGTAGAAGCGTTCCCTAACGTAGTAGACCACGTCTTCGTCCCGGGTGTCGTTCGTGCGATCCCCGGAGATCACCAGTATTCCACCGGTGACCGAGACGTCTATGTCTCTCTCGTCCACGCCCGCTATTTCGCATCGTATGACGAGGTCTTCGCCGCTCAAGAAGATGTCGGTCGCCGGAACCCAGGCCGTCGCGTGGGTCCGGCGTTGGTCCTCCTGCGTTCCTTCGCCGGTCATCCAGTGCTGCTGGATCCGGTTAGTCTCGCTTATGCTGTCGATGATTCCCCGAAACGGGTTGTGCCTTTTCCCCGACATCTGACTCGTCGCCTCCTTGTCCCCTGAACTAGACGCCTGTCTTTGCGTACAGCTTGTGTCTACGGGCGCTACCCAGCGCCCTGGTCGTCGTTACCGGAACCTTGGTGGTCACTGGGCACTGAAGGCCGCATCCAACTCACCGAGGCCCACGGCACGAACACCGGCACTTCCACCATCTCGCCGAACTTGTACGTGTAGGCCAGGCCGGTCTCGTTGACCTCCTGGACGCTGACCAACTCGGATTCCGCGGAGTTGGTCCTGGCGAGCAGTACGTCCTCTCCTACCCAGGACTTGGGTATCATCTGTTTCTCCATCCTCTATCCTCCCCAAACTACGCTGTACACGACAAAAAAGACGTAGACGGGCTGCCCTTTGCGGCCTCGCCTGCCCGATGTTTACCGGATGGTATTCCTCGACCACACGAGCCCTCTGTTACAGAGGGCCTACGTACGGTTTTGGTTGCTCTCCTGAGGGTTTTCCGCGCTTGCCCGCTGGGGCGCGGGGACGCCGCGCGGCTTGCTCGCCGCCTGGCCCGGTTCCGGCGGGAGACGGTCGGTGGACGGCTCGGGCTGTATGCTTGGTAGCCGCTCATCCCTGAGCCCTACCGCCAGCCCGATACACATGAATATCAGGACCACGGCGAACGGCAAGCCCGAAGCGACCGCCGCCGACTGGAGCGCGGTAAGCGGGTCGCCACCGGTAGCGGCGCCGGCTCCCAGCAGGACCGCGGCCACGACGCCCTCGAGAATCGCCCACATCAAGCGCTGGAACCACACCGGGTTCGGGTCGCCGCCGTTGGTGAGTATGTCGATCACCAGCGACCCGGAGTCGGAGGAGGTTGCGAAGAATAGCACCACCACCACGATCGCCAGCACGGAGGCGAGCACGCTCAGGAACGAGGCGATCGGCAGTTGATCTAGCAGGACGAACATGGCGGTGTCGGTGCTCGCGTCGGCGAGGCCGCCGCCGTTGCCGGTCCTAATGTACTGGATCGCGGTTCCACCAAAGACCACGAACCAAACGGCTGATACGCCGGCCGGCGCAAGCAGAACGCCCGCCACGAACTGCCGCAGCGTGCGGCCGTAAGAGACCCGGGCTATGAACATGCCGACGAACGGGGCCCATGAAGTCCACCAGGCCCAGTAAAACAGCGTCCAGCCGGCCTGCCACTCGGCGCCGGATTCGTTCGTGGTGAACATGTTGAAGCTGGTGCCGACCAGGTTCTGCAGGTAGAAACCAACGTTGCTCGCGACCGAGTTCAAGATAAAGAGCGTGGGACCGACGATAAATACGAACAGGGCCAACCCTATGGCGAGCCACATGTTGATGAGCGACAGGTTGCGGACGCCCTTTTCGATGCCCAACGCCACGGAGGTCGCGGCCACCAATGTTATCGCGGCGATCAAGAGCATCTGTATGCCGGCGTTGTTCGGTATCCCGAAGAGCGTGCTGAGCCCGGCGTTGACCTGCTGCGCCCCGAAGCCCAGAGAGGTCGTGAGCCCGAACAGGGTTCCGAACACCGCGATGATGTCTATCGTGTTCCCGAGCCAGCCGTAGATCCTGTCCCCGATCAGTGGGTAGAAAGCGGAGGCCGGCCTGAGCGGCAATCCTCGCCTGAAGGAGAAGTAGGCCATCGAGAGCGCGAATACTATGTAAATGGCCCAGGGGTGGAATAGCCAGTGGAAGAACGTGAGGTTCATGGCCTGTTGCGCGGCGTTGGCGGTCCCGCCTTCGCCTACCGGTGGGCTGGTGAAGGTGGCAACAGGCTCGGCGACACCGAAATACACGAGCCCGATGCCCATGCCGGCGGTGAACAGCATGGCGAACCATGACAGCGTACTAAACTCCGGGCGCGAGTCATCGGGGCCCAGACGTACATTGCCGTAGCGGGTAAACGAGAGCCCGACGATGAAGATCAGGAAAAAGCTAACGGCCAGGATGAAGAACCACCCAAAGTACGTATATATAAAGTTAAGCACGCCTTGGGCGACGCTCCCGAAAGCATCCGGGAACAAGGCGCCGAATAGAACCACCACCGCTATTACCGCCAGAGAGATGATAAAAACCGGCGGGTTGGTATGCTCCCTCAAATAACTTCGCATCAAAAACATCCTCTCGTCCGTATCGAAAGCGTAGTCCACTCTACGACAATGCTCGCGCCAGTTCAAGTCATACTTGTTTCTAATCTGGCCTGTTCTATCTGAGGCCGTGAACAATTATGTTTCGCGGCGTTGGGGGGAGAGCCCTTTCGTTTTGTCTGCTGGTAAGCGATAATCGAGGCCCGAAGAGGCTGAGTTTGACGGCCAGGAGCGGCGAAGAGTCCGGAGCTAACCTTTAGAAAGGGGCGAGAGGTGACTGAAGAGACGCGAAACATGGAGAACAACGGGACCGGGGCGTCCGAAGAGACCGGGAGTCTTACGGTTACGGACAACCGGACGGAGCAGAGCTACGACATAGACGTAGAAGATGGCACGGCGCGGGCCATGGACTTCCGGGAGATCAAGGTCAGCGAGGACGACTTTGGCCTCATGACCTATGATCCGGGCTTCTCGAACACGGCCAGTTGCCGGAGCGCCATCACGTACATCGACGGAGAGGCGGGGATTCTTCAGCACCGGGGCATACCCATCGAGCAGCTCGCCGAACACTCCTCGTACCTGGAGGTCGCTTACCTGCTCATCTACGGTGAGCTTCCGACCGAAGACCAGCTAAACGCCTGGGTGTACGAGATCACGCACCACACCTACGTCCACGAGAACATGAAGAATTTCATGCAGAATTTCCGGTACGACGCCCCGCCGATGGGGGTGCTGCTCTCTTCGGTCGGCGCGCTCTCCACTTTCTATCCGGAATCCCAGGATATCTCCGACGAGAACCAGCGGCACATGGCGGCCGTCCGCCTTATCGCCAAGATGCCCACGCTGGCGGCCTTCGCGTACCGGAACAGCCTCGGGCTGCCGTTCGTCTACCCGGATAACGACCTCTCCTACGCGGGCAACTTCCTCTCCATGCTCTTCAAGATGGCCGAGCCTCGCTACGAGCCGGACCCGCGCCTGGAGCGGGCGCTCGACGTGCTATTCATGCTCCACGCCGACCACGAGCAGAACTGCTCCGCCGCCGCCGTGCGGGTCGTCGGGTCGTCGCTCGTGGACCCCTACTCGTCCATCGCCGCCGGCGTCGCCGGGCTCTACGGACCGCTTCACGGCGGGGCAAACGTCGCCGTACTCAAGATGCTCCAGCGGATAGGCTCGACAGACAACATCCTCGACTTCCTCGAAGGGGTCAAGCAGGGCAACGAGCGCCTTATGGGCTTCGGGCACCGGGTTTACAAAAACTACGACCCGCGGGCCCGCAT
>JBARZM010000309.1:0-23114 GCA_049650095.1 Rubrobacteraceae bacterium
TGTCCCGCACGCTCAAAGCATTTTTCCCTCCGGGCTCGCCAGCCGTATCTTTCCGTGTCTCCCCCACTCCGTGCGTCTTGGAGATAGCCTCGGTCTTCTGGTTCGCGGAAGGTTCGTCGGACCCGGCGCACCCGATGGGCAGCAGGACGGCGAGCATTATCGTCAGGGAGAGTAAGAGGCTCGTGGTTTTTGGTTTGCCGCGCTGCAAGCTCTCCTTCCGGGCCGCCTCTGGCCGAGGCCCGGCTAGTTTACCGGTGAGGAGGCTCCGAGTCTCGGGTATCATTTCCCTGGCATGATCCAACTGTCCTACGATTCCGGCACCCTGGTAGCATCCGGCGATCGTCTGCCGGAGCCTTTCGTGTGGGACGGCCGCACGGAGCAGTGGCGCGCCCCGGCTCAGGCTTACCGAGAAGCGGTGCTCGAACTCCGCGCCTCGGATACTCCCTACGAGGATAACGCCGCCACCTTCGAGAAGCTGTCCTTAGAGTCGCGTATCGCCCTGGAGCCTCGCCCGTATCAACGGGAGGCGCTGGCCGCCTGGCGCCGGGCCGGGCTGCGGGGCGTCGTCGTGCTGCCGACCGGCGCCGGAAAGACCGCCGTAGCCGTTTCGGCAATCGAACGGGTCGGCCGCAGCACGATGGTCGTCGTTCCTACCCTCGCGCTCCTCAAGCAATGGTACTCGGTGTTATCGGATGCCTTCGCGGGTTCGGTGCGGATCGGGTTACTCGGCGGCGGCTACCACGAGGTTACGCCGCTAACCATCACCACTTACGACTCGGCCTACATCCACGCCGAACGCTACGGCAACCGGTTCGCTTTCGTCATCTACGACGAGGTCCACCATCTGCCGGCCGAGAAGAACCGCGTCATAGCGAAGATGCTGCTCGCCCCGTATTCACTGGGACTCACCGCAACCCCCGAACGTCCCGACGGCGGCCACGATCTTTTGCCGGATCTAGTCGGACCGGTTTGCTACCGGCGCTCGCCGGAGGATCTAGCCGGCACCTACCTGGCTCCCTACGAACTGGTACGCATCCCGATAGAGTTGACGGCCCACGAACGGTACGAGTACGCCCAGGCCGACGCCGTATACCGGGACTTCCTCCAGAAACACCGACTACCTATGCGTTCGGCGGAGGACTGGCAAAGGTTCATCCTCGTCGCTTCCACAAGCCATTCCGGCGGGCGGGAGGCGCTCTTGGCGGCCCGGCGGCGGCGGGACATACAGGGCGGGGCGATGCGTAAGGCCGTTACCCTGGAAAACCTGCTGCGTCGGCACCGGGACGACCGGTGCATCGTCTTCACCAAGAGCGTCGAGGAAGTGTACGCCCTCAGCCGGAGGTTCCTCATACCCGGTATTACCTACGAAACCCCGGCCCGGGAGCGGAAGGAGATCCTGGACCGCTTCCGGGAAGGCCGCTACCATTCGATCATCGCCTCAGACGTGCTTAACGAGGGCGTGGACGTCCCGGACGCGAACGTGGCAATCATCCTGGCCGGCAGCGCCTCCCACCGCGAGTACGTCCAACGCCTCGGGCGCATCCTCCGCCCGAAAGACGGCAAGCAGGCGACCCTCTACGAGCTCGTCACCGCCGACACCAACGAGGTGTCCGCCGCCCGCCGCCGCCGGGAGAAGGCCGTCTAGTGCTGCGCGGCGAGCACGTCATTGCCCGGCTCCAGCGCGGCCGGCTCGTCCCCCACCGTCTCTCTACCGGCGACGAGCGTAACCTGGAGGTGGCGCGGGAGCTTTGTGAAATCTACGCGGCGCACTTGCACGGGCCGCGGCACCGGTTGGAAGCGGAGCTTTCACTACGGGAGGAAGAGCTGGGACCGCGACTCGACGCCCGGCGGGGGTTCAAGATCGTCCGGGCGCTCTCCAAACTACTAGAGGAACGCGCAAGTTGGGCCCCTCCCACCACCACGGACCCGTACACGCTCCGCACCCGCCTCTTCGAACTAGCCGCCGCCCTACCGGAGCCGCCGGCCGCCGAACAAGGTTTACTCGAAACCGTGACCCGGGAGGATATTCTCTCGCAAGCCGCCCGGGAAACGGGCGTCGAGAATCCTGCCGCGCTCATGTACGCCGACCGGCGAGGCTCGCAGTTGCTCGACGAGTTCGACGCGTTCACCCCGGAAGGTTTGATCTCCCGCTACAACGTGGCCCAGGTCCAGGGGGTACTGTACGCCGCGCGCGAGCTGACCGTGGACCTAGGGCCCGGCGCCGACGCCCGGCTCGTCTTCCACTACGTAAAGCGGCTTGGTTTGATCTACCGCCTGGAACCAACCCCCAAAGGCCACCGGCTTTACCTCGACGGGCCGCTCTCGCTCTTTGGGGGCACCCGCAAGTACGGCCTACGGCTCTCTAAGCTCCTGCCGGGCCTCCTGCTCACGGCCCCCTGGAAGCTTTCCGCGAACGTGGATTGGAAAGGCCGGGAGGCCTTTCTAGAGCTTGACGCATCCGACGGCCTAAAAAGCCACTACATCGGGCCGAAGGAGATCCGGGACAAAGACGGGGACGTACAGGAGGCGTTTGCAAAGGCCTGGGGCCGGGCGAAAGACACCGGCGGCTGGGAGCTAGAACCCGGGCCGGGCATCTTGCCGGTCCCCGGCCAAAAAAACGCGCTGGTGCCGGACTTCACCCTCCGGCGCGCGGATACGGACGAAGAGGTCCACCTGGAGGTCCTTGGGTTCTGGTCCGAACGGATTTTGGTAGACCGCATCGCGCTGCTCCGCGAGGCCGCGAGGCGCGGACACCGAGTCTTGATCGCCGCTTCCGAGGGCCTCGGCTCATCGCCTAAAGTCCTCTCCGAAGCCTCCGGCGGCGAAGTCGTGGTCTTCAAGAACCGCCTGGGCGTCAAGTCCGTCCTCGAGACTCTGGCCGGACCCCGAGACGGCCGATAATATACTCTTCTCGTGTCGGGCAACGTCAAAAACCTCGCCGCGCTTACCCTGGGTTGCACCTTCGCCGCCGCCGTATTCGGTTTCGGCGTGGAAGTTTTCTCCTGGCGGGGCTCTTACGCCGGAGACCTGGGCCAGGTGCAGCTTATACAGCTCACCCGGGTGATGGTCTACGTGGCGCTAGCGGTGATATTGGTGATCCGGGGCGGCTGGTGGGGCACCCTGGCCGCGCTACTGATGGTCGTAGGCGGCACCACGGCCGAGTGGGCCCTCTTCCCGTTCTCGGCGGATTGGGCCGCCACGGTCGATCCCTCCGGGTACGAGGAAAGATTCGGGAATGTACAGCGCCCCTCTTACCTGCGTTTCGCCACCTTCGATATACTGGGAATAGGAATCGTCGCCGGTTTGACCCAGGGCTTGCGGATGATGGCTTACGCCAACCCTACAGGTTCTCGGGACGAATGACCTCGAACTCTTCTTCCTCGTCGAAATCCAACAGGTAGACCTCGCCTAAAGCGTTGAAGTCGTAGCGTTCGGGCGGCAATTTACCTTCGACGGAGTCCTCGACCTCGACGCCGGTAACCAGCCGCCCGGCCCCCTTGCACCGCTTGCACTCGATGGGCCTCCAAGAAGTCCCATCGTCTCCCCGTCCCTCGCAATTTGGGCATTCGCGGAAGTCTGTGTACCGGATAGTTATAGTCCTCATAGGAGCGATATTCTATCCTCGTTTGACGCCCCGGTCTCAGCCCCATGACCTCGCAGTACCACCTTGCGGGCTAGAATGTATACGTTGAATGAGATTATTTGGGGCGTCGCCGATCTAAGGAGACCCCCGGAAGGAGCGCGGGCTTGTTCGAGGTGAAGGTTCCGGGCTCACGATGACTTCTGACCGTACCGGCAACGGCAAGAAGGGCGGCGGAGCACGGAAGCCACGGTTTTTCTATGGGTGGGTCGTGGTCGCGGCGGTGTTCGTGGTGCTGACGTTCGCCGCTGGCCTCGGGTTCTATAACGCCACGGTCTACCTGCAGGCGTTGGTCGATGAGCAGGGGTTTTCCATAGGCGCGGCCTCCGGGGCCACGGCGATGTTCTTCGTAGTAAGCGGCCTCGCCGCTATCCCCATTGCCCGGATCGTGGAACGGTACGACCCCCGGTGGGTGATCGTGTCGGGGGCTTTGATCGGGGGGCTGGCGCTTTTGCTGCTCGGGCGCGTGCAAGAACTGTGGCAGCTCTACGTCGTTTACATGATTTTTGGGCTGGGCTTCGCCGCCGCCTCGTTCGTGCCGGGGACGACGCTAATAACGCGCTGGTTCTCCGGGCGCCGCGCCCTGGCGCTCTCCATCGCCACCACCGGTTTGTCTATGGGCGGGATCCTGATCACCCCGGCGTCCGCCGGTTTTATCGCCCGGGACGGGCTCTCCAGCGTATCCCCGTGGTTGGCCGGGCTTTTCGTGGTAGGGATCGCGCCGGTGGCGATACTCTTCATCCGACCGGCCCCGGCCTCCATGAACCTGTACCCCGACGGCGCAAACGAACCCACCGCCGAGCAGAAAGGACAAGTCGTGGGGACCGCCTACCGGGAAGCGGTCCGGACGCCGTTCTTCTTTCTGGTTACGCTCGGTTTCGCGCTGCTGTTGCTCACCCAGGTCGGGGGACTGGCGCACCTTTTTCCGCTGGTGACCGGGCGGTCCGGGGCGGCCGTCGCGGCCACGGCGGTCTCCACGGTCGCGTTCGCGTCCATCGCCGGCCGGTTTATCGGGACGTGGGTCCTCCAACACCTCTCACCGATGCGGTTCACCGTCGCCCTGGCGGCATTACAATCGGCCGCAATCCTAATGCTAGCCCTGTCCGAATCACCGGTCATGTTGCTCACCGGCGCGGTCCTCTTCGGGGTGACGGTCGGCAATGTCTTGATCCTGATCCCGCTAGTATTGGTCGAGGAGTTCGGGATGCAGGATTACCCGTCGATCTACTCTCTCAACCAGTTCCTGGCAACCCTCGGGGTGGCCGCCGGTCCGATCCTCGTCGGCCTGCTTCACGACGCCACCGCTGGGTACACGATCCCCCTGCTGGCGGCCACCGGCGTCTCGGCGGCGGCGGCCGCCACGTTAGCCTTCGCGAATAGGAGCGGCCAAGCCGATCAGCCTTCCAAAGTTGGTTCTTAGCGCCAACTCTTCTGGTACTGAACCTGCTCGGAGGTTAGCTCCTCGGGTTCGATGCCGAGCGTCTCCAGCTTGGTGCGGGCCACCAGGTCGTCTATCTCGGCCGGAATAGTCTGAAGCCCGGCCGGCACGTCCGGCGAGTTCGTGGCGATGTAGTGGGCGGCGAGCGCCTGGACGGCGAAGGTGAGGTCCATGATCTCCACCGGATGCCCGTCCCCGGCGGCGATGTTGACCAGCCGGCCCCGCGCCAGGACGTGGATGCGGCGGCCGTCCTCCATCTCGTACTCGACGATGTTTTTCCGGACCTCGCGCTCCGCGACGGCCATCTCCTGCAACGAGGCGAGGTCGAACTCGTGATCGTAGTGTCCGGCGTTCGCCAGGATCACGCCGTCCTTCATCCGCTCCATGTGCTCCCGGCGCAACACGTGGATATTCCCCGTACCGGTCAGGAACACGTCGCCAACCTCGGCCGCCTCCAGCGAGTTCATGACCTGATATCCCTCGGCGTAGGCTTCGAGCAGCTTCACCGGGTCCGGCTCGCAGACGATGACGCGGGCGCCGAGCCCGTTGGCGTACTTGGCGAGCCCGCGGCTGACCCACCCGAAGCCCATTACCACCAACGCCTTGCCGCTGATGAACAGGTTGGTGTTGGTCAGCAGGGCGTTGAGCGAAGAGTGGCCCGTGCCGTAGCGGTTATCGAAGAGGTGCTTCATCCGGGCGTCGTTCGCCGCCAGGACCGGGAAAGGCAGAACCTCCTCGGCGTCCATGGCCTTTAGCTTGGTTATGCCGGTGGTCGTCTCCTCGGAGGCCCCGATGACGCCTTCCAGTAGGTCCGGGCGGTTGACGATGAGGCGTCCGACCAGCTCCGCGCCGTCGTCTATGATTAGTTCCGGCCCGGTCTCGATGGTCTTGAGCAGGTAATCCTCGAAGTCTTCGTCGGACGGGTCGTGGGTCGCGTAGACCCGGACGCCGCGCTCGGCGAGGGCGGCGCACACGTCGTCCTGGGTCGAGAGCGGGTTGCTTCCAGAGACCGTCACGTCCGCGCCGGCCTCCGAAAGAAGCACCGCCAGGTAGGCCGTTTTTGCCTCCAGGTGAATGGTCATCGCTATCTTGCGTCCATCCAGGACGCCGTCGGCGAGTTGGTTTCGGAACACGGCGTTCAGCACCGGCGAGTGCTGGGCGGCCCAACCTATCTTGAGATGCCCTTCCGGCGCCAGTTTCGAGTCTTTTATAATGGATTCCATCGTCACGGCTGAATAGCCTCCTGTCTTTGAAGCCCCGCTTCTACAACCTTCAGAGTTTACAGGCTCCGGACGAATAAAACCGGCTTCCTGGCGGGTATGACCGACGGTGGAGCCCGCCGGGCGAAGGCGCGCCCGCAGGGCTCGCTCTCGGAGAGGCAAATCCGCCGTCCCGGGGCGTCCCGGATCTACTACCGGATTAGTCCCGACGCCTTTCTTCGAGCACTTCTTGCAACGTGTCGGGCTGGTTGGTCATTATTACGTCCACGCCCAGGTCCAACAAGCGGCGCATCTGATCAGGCTCGTCGACGGTCCACACGTCGACCCGAACCCCGCGGTCGTGGGCGGCCTCGAGGAACCCGGGGGTCAGGACCTTTACGCCCCGGTAACGAACCGGAACCTGCAGCGCGTCATAATCCGGTTGCAGGAGGCTTTCGAGGCGCAACTTGCTAAGCAAAAAGAAGACCCGGGTCTCCCACACCGACCCCGCGGTGTCTATCTCGCCCCCCGAGACCTCTCTGAAACGCTTTATAACAGCGTGCCGGTGTGAAGCCACCAGCGTCCGGTCCTCGGCCCCGGCCTCCCGGATAACTTGCAGAACGGCATCTTCGACCCCGGCTTGATCTTCTTTTATCTCCACGTTCACGGCCAGGTCGGGGAACTCACTGAAAACCTTTTCGAGGGTCGGCGCCCGAACCCCTTTCCCTCTGTACGGGTAGCCTCCGTTCTCGGTAAAGCGATACCCGGCATCAAAGCGCTGTATCTCGGCTAGGGTTTTGTCCCGCACGAGCCCGGTACCGTCCGTCGTGCGATCCAGGGTGTCGTCGTGGATGACGACGACCCGGCGGTCCCGTGTCAGATGTACGTCGAGTTCCAGACCCCCGGCACCGGCCCGGGCGGCCCTCCGGAACGCTTCCAGGGTGTTCTCCGGCGCGCGGGCGGAGTCGCCCCGGTGGGCCAGGTTGACCGGCCAGTCTGCACGAAACTCCTGGGTGGCCCCTTTCCGGAGCACGATTACGGCGACGAGGCCGAGCAGCCCGATGACGAAAACGGCGAGTATCCACTTCTGCCTCACACGTAGAACTTAGCACACCGTCCGGCCTCTGCTAAACTCGTTTCATCATGCGAGCCTGCGGCGTCTTTCTCTCGGCGGTTTTCTTCTCGTTGGCCCTCTTCTCGTGTGCCGCCGAAAGTTCGGGGGCCTACGTGTCTTTGGGGGACTCGCTGGCCGTGGGCGTCGGCTCCTCGGACCCGGTCGAACTAGGCTACGCGCCGCTCTACCAGGAGACGCTGGAGCGGGAAACCGGCCGCGAAGTACGACTGATCCAGCTCGGGATTAGCGGCGAGACGGCCGCGAGCTTTATCGGGAATTACCCTGGAGACTCACAGCTCTCCCGCGCCGGGGATGCACTCCGCCAAAACCCCGGCGCGGCGGTAACACTATCTCTAGGCGGCAACGACTTGATGCAAACGGCCGACTATACGGACGACTCACGGGAGAGGGCCATCGCCGCTTTCGGGCGGGACCTGGACTTCATCCTGCAAACCCTCGATGAATCCTTCGGGTCCGCGGCGCGGATCACCGCGCTGGCCTACTACAACCCATCACCCGGTAGCTTTACCGACCGCTGGATCGGCCGGCTGAACGAAGAGATAAGGGCCGTGGCCGAAGAGAACGGCGTCCCGGTGGCCGCTGGAGACCAGGCCTTCCAAGACCGCGAAGCAGGTTACACCCGACACGGGCAATACCCCTGGGACATCCACCCGACGGACGACGGCTACAAAGCCCTGGCCGACGCATTCGCCGAAGCTGCCGGTTCCGCTGCCGGTTCAGAACCCACGGGCCGGTCTTGAGCCGGGCCCGGGATTCCGGGCTAACGCACCTTGGTGGGCCAGAAGCCCCTCCTGCCGGCGAGCAAGGCGAACGCCGGTACGAGCATGGTTCGGATCACGAACGCGTCGAGCAGTATGCCGAAGGCGACGGCGACGCCGACCTGGAAGAAGTCCTGGAGCGGGATGAGGGCCAGCAGGGCGAACGAGGCGGCGAGCGCGAAGCCTGCGGCGGTTATGGTCGGGCCGGTCTTCCTGAGGGCGAGCGGCACGGCCTCGCGCAACGGTCGTTCCCGGGCCTCCTCCCGGATGGCGGCCATTATGAAGATGTTGTAGTCGCTCCCGAGGGCGACGAGCAGCAGGAAGAGTGAGAACGGCACGTAGTAGACGACCCCTCCCTGGCCCAAAACGTTCTGGAACAGCACCGTCGAAACGCCGATGGTCGCGGCGAAGGAGAGGACGGTGGCGAACAGCAGGTACAGCGGCGCGACCGGGGTGCGGAGCAGCAGGGCCAGCACCAGGAAAGAAACCGCGAATACCAGCGGGGCGAGACGCAAGAGGTCGTCGTTGGAGGTATCTCGGGCGGCGGCGGCGAGCGCGGTTTGGCCGCCGACGGTCCCGGTCGCGGCTTCGAGACCCGAGGCGTCGAGAAGCTCCGGCAGGTTTTCCTGGAGTCTGCGTGCCTGATCCAGAGCCTCCGACGAGTACGGCGCGCCGTAGAACACGAGCAGGAAACGGACCGCCGAACCGTCCTCCGCCGCGAAATCCACCCCCGGCAACATCCCCGAATCCTCCGCTCCCATGGCCGCGGCGAACCCGCCCGACCCGAGCAACCGACTTTTGAGCCTCCGGAGCTCTTCGTCCCGGTAAGCCACGCCCTCACCCTCGATTAGGACGTTTACCGGGGCCAGCACGCCCTGCGGGAATCCCTCGGCGAGCAACTCGTAGCCCTCGACCGCCGGGGCGCCGTCCGGCAGGTTCTCTACCTGGTCGAAGCCGACCCGCAAACCCAAAACGCCCGTGGCGAGAACGAGCAGCGCGGCCACCAGGACACCCGCCGTCAACCCCGGACGCCGCAACAAGGGACTTACGGTTACGCCGCTGACCGGCTGCGGGGCCGCCAAGCGACCAAAAGCCGCGCGGCCCAGTATGGCGAGTAGGGCGGGAACGAGGGTCAGTGTCACGAGAAAGACTACGGTCAGGGCGATGCCGAGGCCTGGACCCAGGGCCTGGTAGATGCCGAGGGTAGAGAAGACCAGCAGTCCGAAAGCGGCGATCAAGACCATCGCCGAAGAGAGCAGTACGCCCCCGACCCGCTCGACCCCGATCCGGGCGGCTTCTATACGGTTGGCGCCACCGGCAAGCGCCTGCCGGGTGCGGGAAAGAAGGAACAGAGTATAGTCCGTGCCAACCCCGAAGAGCAGCACCGTGATGATGGGCTCGACCTGTGAAGGTAGCTCCGTGCCGGTCTCCGAGGCGACCCGGGCCAGGATGCGGAGCGTCAGGAAGATCGAAAGTCCCACCCCGGCCAGCGGCACGAGTGGGGTGAGCGGCGATCGATAGGTGAAGGCTACGATCAGGTAGATAACAGCGGCGGTGGCGAGCGTGACGAGCCAGAGGTTGTTTACGATGGCGGCCTCGTTGTCGTCCTGTATCGGCTGTGGTCCGGTCACCTCCGCAACGAGCCCTGCCGGAAGGTCCTCGAGCGCTGCCCGGGTCTGGCCGACGCCCGTACCAACACCGGTCGGGCTGATCCCTCGCTCGAAGAACAGCAGCACGGGCAAAACTTTCCGCCCTTCGAGGCCGGGATCAGGCGAGGGTACCGGCCCCTCCAAAACGAGCGGCTCCGCCCGCCCTAGCCGGTACGGGGCATCGGGGCCGTTTAGATAGGACAGACCGGCCTGGATGGCCCGGAGGTCCCGGGCGTCGAAGCCATCGGGGTTAGAGAAGACGAGGACCGCCGGGGCTTCGACCGGCCCGGAGAGATTTTCTTCCGTCTCGGATTCGGCCCGGGCCGCGGGCGCGGACTCCGGCACGAGGTCCGAGACCCGCGCGGTCGTCGCGTCGTCCAGCGGCGGCAGGTAGAAGTACACGGCCAGCGCCACGGCCGCCCAAAACACGACCACGGCCCACCGGAGCCTCACCAAGAGAAGGCCCAGATAACCAAAGAAACCCTGCGGCGGTCCTGTTCGGCGTGTATCGTGCACCGCAGCAGAGTTTACACCGGCGTGCATCCTCTTTAGCTCCACCTTTCAGGGGCCGGGGCCGAACATCGTGGGTCCCGTCGGCGGACGAAAATACGCGCCGTTCTTCGTGGACCGTTGACCCTTCGCGGAGTGTCCCTTATACTCGCTAAGTTGCCACGTCGGAGTGGCGGAATTGGTAGACGCGCTAGGTTGAGGGCCTAGTCCCCGTTAAGGGGGTGGGGGTTCGAGTCCCCCCTCCGACACCCGTGTGACCTCTTGTTACATCTTACCGGACAAAAAGCACAGCCTGTAACAATTTATACGCTGTTTTGCGTACCCCGGTGTATAATGCTGTCAGGAGTCGCCTGTTCTCCCCATCCTCCCCGGGCGACTCCTTTTTATTGTTTCGTAGCGTCTCTCTAACCGGAAAGATGCTCGCGGTTGTGAGGCTCGTTCAGATCCAGAACGGGGCCTTTCGGGACTATACGGGTTGGGTTGACGCTCTCGTGGCTCATGTAGTAGTGCTGCTTTATGTGGTCGAAATCCACCGTTTCGGCGACGCCGGGCCGCTGGTAGAGGTCTTTGAGATATCCTCCCAGGTTCGGGTAGTCGCTGATACGCCGGAGGTTGCACTTGAAATGGTAGTGATAGACCGGGTCGAAGCGCACTAGCGTGGCAAACATGCACCAGTCGGCTTCGGTGATCCGGTCTCCGCAAAGGTACCGTCGTTCTTCCAGTACCTCTTCCCAGTGGTCTAGGGCGTCGAAGAGGTCGGTTACGGCTTCTTCGTACGCGGCCTGGGTGGTGGCGAAACCGGACTTGTAGACGCCGTTGTTGATGGGTTCGTAAATTTCGTCGATAGTCCGGTCGATCTCTGCCCGCAAGTCTTCCGGGCAGAAGTCCGCATCCGTAGCGGCCAGGTCTTCGAACTCGGTGTCGAGCATGCGGAGGATCTCCCGCGACTCGTTGTTGACGATGGCGCCGGTCTTTTTGTCCCACAGCACGGGAGTGGTTACCCGTCCCGTGTAGTCCGGGTCGGCTTTCTGGTACACCTCACGCAGGTAGCTCGCGCTGTTTAGCCGGTCGGGAACCGTACCGGGCGCATCCGAGAACATCCAGCCGTTGTCGCCCATGAAAGGGTCCACGATGGAGATGGAGATTGCTTCTTCGAGGCCTTTGAGCTTCCGGAGAAGCGCCGTCCGGTGCGCCCACGGGCACGCCGAAGACAGGTACAGGTGGTAGCGGCCCGACTCAGCCTCGTAGCCACTGGAACCATCGGCCGTCACCCAGTCCCGGAAACTCGTCTCCGAGCGGACGAAGCGACCTTCGCTATCTTTCGGTATCCCGTGCGTCGTCCATTCGCCATCCACCAACATCCCAAGCGCCATTTTTATCTCCTTTAGTCTGCCGCCGGGGAAGTTTACAATACGAGCAACGGGTGCCGGGAACGGAGCAAAAGCCGGCGGGGGCGGACTTAGTTTTTGTTTTCCAGGTCCCGGTGACGGACGAAGAGGTCGGTGTCGGGGTCTTCGGTATCTTCCATGCGCCGGGCAAGCTCTTCGACTATCGCCACGGAGCGATGGCGGCCGCCGGTGCAGCCGACGCCGAGCGTGAAGTAGGTCTTCCCCTCGTCGGCGTAGCGTGGGATGAGGAAGGAGAGCAACTCGCTAGTCTTGTCCAGGAACTCTCGTCCGTCTTCGGTGCCGAGTACGGCTTCGCGCACCGGGTCGTCCTTGCCGGTTAGGGGTTGGAGGTTTGGGTCGTAGTGGGGGTTCGGTAGGAAGCGGACGTCCAGGAGCATATCCACGTCCAACGGGGCGCCGTGTTTGAAGCCGAAGGAGATCAGGCTGACCGCCAACCGGCTGGAGAGCGATTCGGCGAGCTTCTTGAACCGGAGCCGGGAATCCAAAGCCGAGTAACCGGAGGTGTCCACGATGAGATCCGCCTTCTCCCGCACATTGGCCAGAACCTGCCGTTCGATCTGAATAGCCCCCAACACGTCGCCGTTTTCGGCCGCCGGGTGCGGCCTGCGGCTCTCCTTGTAGCGTTTCACGAGCGTCGGGTCATCGGACTCGATGAAGATAACGCGCCGCTCCCAGCCACTCTCGCCGATCACCGACTCCAGGCTTTTCTCCAGCTCGCCACCGAAGTATCTCTGGCCCCGGATGTCCATGACGAGCACCACGCCCTCGGGATCCACCTGGGCCGCGGTCTCCAGTACGGCCGGCATCATGGCGGGCGGCAGGTTGTCTATGCAGAAATATCCCGCGTCTTCGAAAGCCCGCAGGGCGTTTGACTTGCCGGCCCCGGATAGCCCGGTCACGATCACGAGCGGACGACCACCGGATGTAGAGGATTTCGTGGTAAGTGTCTTCTCATCGCTCATCGAGGCCGTCTCCCGGTGAAAGCTAGGCATATTACAAACCGAGGTTAACATCGTCCCGCGGCGTTCTCAACGGTTCTCCGTATATTTAAGGAAGATTTAACGGCGCGGCTTAGCAGTGCAGCCTAGCGGTGGAGTCGGGCGTGAACCTCGCGGGCGACCCGGCCGGGGAGCCCCGGGACGGATTCCAGTTCGGTGAGCGAGGCGTTCATGAAGGCTTCGGGGGTGCCAAAATGTTCGAGGATTTTGTCCCGGCGGGCCGGGCCGACGCCGGGCAAATCGTCTAGCACGGAGGTCGTCATCTGCCGGCTCCGCAGCTTGCGGTGATAGGTGTTGGCGAAGCGATGGGCCTCGTCCCGGACGCGCTGGAGCAGGTGAAGCTCCGGCGAGTTGCGCTCCAGGATGACCGGCTCCGGACGGCCGGGCTCGAAGACCTCTTCCTCGCGTTTGGCGAGCGAGCGGAGTGGGATGTCCGGCAGTTCGCTACCCACGCCCTGCTCGCCTAGAACGGGGGCGACGGCCGAGAGCTGGCCCTTGCCGCCGTCCAGGACGATCAGGTCGGGCGCCGGGAGGAATTTCTCATCACCAGCTTTCAGGCGTTCGAGCCGCCGCCGGATGACTTCGGCCATGCTGGCGAAGTCGTCGGCGCCTTCGACGGTCCGTATCTTGAACCGCCGGTACTCACCCTTCGCCGGCCGGCCGGCCTGAAACACGACCATCGAGGCCACGGAGTTCGTGCCCATCGTGTTGGAGATGTCGTAGCACTCGATCCGCACCGGCAGTTTCGGCAGCGCGAGTTCCTCTTGCAAGCTGTCGAGCGTCGAGGCGACCTGGTTGCGCTTGGCTTCTTCGAGGACCCGTTCGTGGGCGAGGCTGAGCCGGGCGTTTCGCGCGGCGGTCTCGAGGATGCGGCGCTTGTCCCCGCGCTGGGGCTTTCGCACCTCTACCCGGGTCTGCCGTAACTCCGAGAGATGCTCCACGAGCGCCGTCTCCGGCTCCGCGGCTTGTATCAGCACTTCCCGGGGCACCGAAGCGGTCTCGTAGTACTGCGGGATAAACGAGAGCGCCACGCTCTCCGCCGGGGCCTCGCCGTAGTTGTCCAGCAGGAAAGAGTCCCGGTTCACCACCTGGCCGTCGCGGACGGCGAAGACCTGGACGCAGGCCGTTTCGCCTTCGGCGTAAGCCGCCACCGCGTCGAACGAGTCTTCCGAGGCGAGGGTGGCTCGTTGGCGGTCCCGGACGTGGGAGAGGGCGGCGAGTTCGTCCCGCAATTTCGCCGCGAGCTCGAAATCCATCTCACGGGCGGCCTCCCGCATCCGGGTTTCGCGCTCCCGGATCAGGCCATCCACCCGGCCTTCGAGAAAGGCGATGACCTCCGCGATTATGCCATCGTACTCCTCTTTGCCAACCGCCCCGACGCACGGCGCCGCCGAGCGCCCGATGTGGTAGTTCAGGCACGGTACCCCGCTCCGGCGACCGGGCTCGGTCCCCCGGCATTCGCGGAACGGGAAGGTCTTGTTCAGGACGTTCAGCGTAGCGTGGACCGCCCCGGCGCTCGGGAACGGTCCAAAGTAGCGGTGGCGCGGGTTGTGGGACGAGCGGGTGGCGAAGACCCTGGGGTACTCGTCGCCCAGGGTAACGACTATGTACGGGTAACTTTTGTCGTCTTTCAGGGAAGCGTTAAAGCGCGGCCGGTTTCGTTTTATCAGGTTGGATTCGAGCACCAGGGCCTCGGTCTCGGTGTCCGTGGCGATGAAATCTATCTGCCGGACCAGCCCGCGAAGCTCGGCTATCTTAGGCCGCCCGTCGCCGGAGCGGTTAAAGTAGCTCGCCACCCGGCTCCGGATGCTTTTGGCCTTACCGACGTATAGCACCACGTCTTCGGCGTCCTTGAATATATAGATGCCGGGAGAAGCCGGAAGGTGCGAGCGGTCGGGGTATCCGTTCTGGGTCATCGGTTAGATTGTATCGCGCCGGATGTGGCTTTTACCGGATCTTCTGGGCGTTCGGGGGGATCAACTCGTCCCCGCCGGCCCGGGCGTAGCCGATGCCCGCGGTCCACCCGCCGCCGGCCCCGGCGAGGGTCGAGACGAGCGCGACCACCACCTGCAGCAGGCTGAAGTTCGCCGCCAGCAGAACCAGCCCGGTAACACCGACTATCGCGGCCCCGATCAGGCCCACCCGGCGGCGTTGTTCCAGGCTCATCTTGCCGGGAAAGACGGCGTAGAGTACGAGCACGCCGGCCGCCAGCACGGCCGGTACCGTTAGCCAGTAGATAAACCCCGCGCCCGCGAAACCCCGGTCGGCGACGTTCTCCAACCACGAGAGAAAGACGAAACCCGTCAAGCCGACCACGGTTCCAACCGCCGCGCCGGCCCGTTTTCCCTGCTGTCGGGGCACGCGGTAGGTACGGACGCCGACGAAGGCCGCGAGCGCTATTGCCGGGAGGAACAGCAGCATCGCATAGAAGGCAAGACCTTCGAGGAGGCTAAAGACATCCCACCCGGCGACAAACCAAATCGGCATGAGTCCGAACGAGGCGACGGCCAGGAAAGCCAGGGTCGCCATGTAGATCCAGGTGACGCACCCGAATCCCCGCCGGAAACGGGGCGGTATCCCCTGCTGCTGGCCGGAAGAGCCGTTGCGCCTAGACGCCACGCCACCTCCCGGGGTTCGAGAATCGGTACGGGTTTTGGCTCGGTAAGTTTGTGGCGTGTATCAAAGTTCCTTGATTCTATCCGGAAAGGTCTCGCCGGTAGAGAGCCCGGTCACACCCTGGCACGGATCATCTGGGGACGGACGATCCGTGACGGGGCAACGTCTTGCGAGGTTCTTGAGGTTCCCGGCGGGTGCGGAGACGGACTCTAACCGCGTTCGGCACGAAAATAGTAGGCTATGAAGAAGATCAAACCTCCCCACAACAGCGTGGCGCCGATGATCAGCATGATCCAGGCCCCGACACCCATTACCGTACCTCCCTTGTCGTACGCCACTTTATCGCCTGAAGAATGAGGGCTACTACGACGACGCCACCCGCGGCTCCCCCGCCGACCACTATAAGCCCGCTAATAGGATACCCGGAGTAAGCCGCCGTAAGCTCCGCATAGGTACTGAAAGCGATTACAAGCGCCAGGGCCACCGGCGTCAAGACGGTGAGGGAGAAAGTCCACCACCGGCCGACCGGGACGTAGGAGTCCTCGTTTATAAACCGCTGGAGGCTCCCGACCTGGCGGGATATCCACGCCACCAATATAACCTCGAAGAATCCCGAGAGCGCCAGACCGTAGTTGTTGATGAAGTGGTCCACCGTGTCCAGGTAGTAGAGACCGCCCTTTGTAACGTAGAGGAGGCTCACCACGAAAGACGCCCCGCACACGACGTTGACCGCCACCTTCCGCGAGAGGTTGAACTTCTCCCGCGAGGCGGCGATGGCGGCTTCGAGGATAGAGACCGCCGAGGTGAGGCCGGCGAAGAGCAGCGCCCCGAAGAACAGGAACCCGAATAACGAGTTTAGGCCCGGAAGCTCGTTGATGATCTGCGGGAAGGCTATAAACGCGAGCCCGACGCCGGAGGTAGCCACCTCGTTAACCGGTACGTCCTGCTGCACGGCCAGGTAGCCCAGCACGCTAAAGACGCCCAGGGCCGCCAGGAACTCGAAGCCGCTGTTTGAGAGCGCCATGATGAAACCGCTGTTTGAGAGGTCCGAGCGGCGCGGCAGGTAGCTGGCGTAGGTGATCATGATGGAGAACGCGATGCTCAAAGAGAAAAATACCTGCCCGTAAGCGGCGATCCAAACCCCGGGGTTGATTAGGGCCGAGAAGTCCGGCGTCAGGAGCACGTTCAGCCCCTCTGAAGCGCCCGGCAGCGTTAGGCCCCGGATCACCACGACGAGTATCATGAGGACGAGCGCGGGGATCAAGATGCGGCTGGCGAGCTCTATCCCCCGGTTGATGCCCCGCACCAGAAGCCAGTACACGAGGACCCACATGATCAAAACCGGCAGCAGCACCTTGAACTGGAAACCACCGACGTTCCAGAAGGAATCGCTAACCCCCAGGAAGTTCCCCGTGAAGAACGTCTCCGTGTCCGAGCCCCACTGGGTCCCGAAGGAGAAGTAAGTGTACGCCAGAACCCACCCGAGGATAACCATGTAGTACGTGCTGATAACGAAGGAAGCGGCGACTTGCCACCACCCCACCCACTCCCACCGGCGGGAGAGGTTCCAGTAGGCCAACGGTCCTGCCCCCCGGTACTTGTTCCCTAGGGACCACTCCATAATGAGAATAGGTATGCCGGCCGTAAAGAGGGCGATGAAGTACGGCAGGAGAAAAGCCCCGCCGCCGTTTTCGTAGGCCACATATGGATAACGCCAGATATTGCCCAGCCCAACGGCCGAACCGATAGCCGCCAGGATAAACCCGAGCTTGCTATTCCACTGGCCTCTCTGCTGCTCTTGTTCTTCTATCGTGCGCTCCTCTCTTCTATACCCGGCGGACTGTTTAGTCGTCTAGGCTCTCCACACGCAACTAGTGCTTGCCGGGGCATTCTGATCCAAAAGTCCCCCAAAGGCAAGCCGGAACACATGAAAATCGGATAAAAGGGTCTTTCGACCTTTTATCGAAGATAAAGGACCTGCTACTCCTAGGGGGCGGGCGCCTCTTCCGCAGGCGGCGTCGCCGGGTCCGCGGGCGCGGGTTCGGCGGGGGCGGGCGTTGCCGAATCCGGCACTGCCGGGTCCGCGGGCTGCAAGTTGGGGTCGGCGGGTTGCACGTTGGGGTCGGCGGGCTGCAAGTTAGGGTCGGCGGGCTGCACGTTGGGGTCGGCGGGCTGCGCGTTGGGATCGGCAGGTTGCGCGTTCTGTTGGCCGGGGGCTTGCTGCTGATCCTGGACCTGTGGGTTTTGGTCGGCAACGGCGTTCTTGGGCCCAGCCCCCGCGAGCGTGGGCCTCGCGTTCACCGGCGTACCATCAGCCGCGACCGGACAGTTGTTCCATATGCCGCAGGGCAGGCTGTTGCCGATAGCCACTTCCAGGGCCGTGACCGCGCCCAGGCTGATAAGGAAGGCGATCACGGCCGGGGCGATAGCGCCGGCCAGTATGGCCCGCCGTCGAAGCGCCGGCAGACGCGAGAACCAACCGAAGGCCGCCCTCAGGCGTCCCATGAAGTTATCGCGCAGATCTGGCCGTTCCGGTATCTCCGTCGGACCGTCGGCCTTCCGGCTCCTCATCTTACCGGCTCCCTGGCGCACCTTGCCCGGCACTTTTCGGACCTTGCCGGTAACACCTTCGAGATAGCCCTTCAAAATGGCCGAACCCCCGGTAATGATCATGGTGGTAATCGCCGCGCCGATGAGCGTGCCGGCGACACCGAAGCGGGAGGTTACCAGGGCGGCCGTCGCGGAGGCCAGGCCGGCCGCGGCTACCGAACTGCCAGTTACTACGGGCTGTGAGCTCTGGGGGGACAAGATGATCGTACACTAGCACCCGGACCACGGGGTTTCAAAGGGTTTACCCGATCAATTTTCGGGCGTCTTGGAGGGCGCTGCCGAACCGTCGAATTGCCTCCTTAGAAAAGAACCAGAGGGCCTCGCGTCCTCTACGCTACCTGGATTGTCGCGATTCCCCCTCGGAGAACGCCGCGAACGCGCGGTCCGCCACTTTCTCCGGCAACAAGCCTCTCTCGGATAGTTCCCGCAGCGCGTCGGAGGCCGCCAGGTCACTCAGGTTCCCGGCCCGCCGGTAGCGTAACGCGGGGTTTTTAGGCTCCTCGTTTACCTCCAACCGCTTGAGGGTTTCGAGCGCGTCTCTCTCCCGGGTTTCGAAGGTCGCCCGCGCGTCTTCCACGGTCGCCACATCGACGCTTGGCAGTTTTACAAAAGATTCGAGGGCTTCTCCGGCCCGTCGGGCGCCGAGCCGCCGGGCGCCGGCTTCTGCGTAGGCGGACTCGTCTTTGCTCTCTCCCCCCGGGGCAGGCAGCCTCTCGGAGATCCCGCGCAGGACTCGGTCGGATACGGACGTTTGGTGGCGCATGGAATCCACTTCGGTCATGGACATGCTCCCGAGGTCCGTTTCTTCGAGTTGGTCGTCGATCTCGTGCAGCAGGGTCCAGGCCGAGGACGGTTCGAGCAAACCAGCGTCGCGCAGGTGCTGGTAAACACCTCGCTCCACGGACAGGCCCCGGCGGGCCAGAACCAGCGATTCTTCGTCGTCGGAGAGCCCGATCCGCCCAAGACCGTCCCGGGCCTGGTCTTCGATCGCCGTCAACCGCGACAGCACTATCGGATCGTCGAAGCCTAACTCCGTCAGGCGTTTTCGGGCCGTCTCCGCAGCCGATACAACGGCGAAGTCCGCCAGGAACCGCTCGGCGCGGGTCGGGCGGCTCAGCCCGAGACGCCGTACCAGGGGGGATATGGTCGTGGCGTTCAGTAGCAGCGTCGCCAGCACGACGCCGCCGGTCGTGGCCACGAACAACTCGCGTTGCGGCAGCGTTTCGGGCAGAGACAGGGCGAGCGCCAGGGCCACCCCGCCGCGCAAACCGCCCCAGATGAGGACGGCCTCGTTGCGCCAGCCCACCTTCGGGATGCCCGCGAACCGCTCCAGCGCGGACATGAGCGGCACCACCGCCGCGGCCCGGGCCAGGCACACGACCAGTACCGCCAGAACTATAGCGCCCAGGTTTTCGAAGATCAGGGCTGGATCTATGGAGAGCCCTATCAGCAGGAACAGCAGCGCGTTTGCGACGTAATCCAGGGCGTCCCACAGTTGGTCCCAGAGCTCACGCACCGAAGAGGACGCCCGGCTGGAGGACAGACCGCCCAGCACGAGCCCGGCGGCGACCGTCGCCATGACCCCCGAGAGCCCCAGAACGTAGTCTGCCAATACAAATCCGCCATAGGCTGCGGACAGCGAGAGGGCCCCGGCCGCGAGCTTGTCGAGCCACGGCAGCGCCAGGGCGACCGCGAGACCCACCACCAACCCGACAACCACCCCTCCAACGAAGACCCGGAAAAAATCCAGCACGCCGCCCAAAAACGTGACCTCCCCGGTTCCCAGGGCGACGGCCAGCAGGATGTTGAACAACACGATAGCCAGGCCATCGTTTAGCAGGCTCTCGCCTTCCACCAGGGTTAGGAGTCGTTCCGGCACGCCGAGCTGCCGGAAGATCGCCACCACCGCCACAGGGTCCGTGGCGGAGATGAGGGCCCCGAACAGCAGCGCGGCGGCCAGCGGGACGCCGATGCCGAAATAGAGCGCGAGCCCGACGAACACCGCGGACAGCATCAAGGCCGGCACCGCCAGTACGAGTATGGCCCCCAGGTTGTTCAGGAAAGCGCGGGTGGAGATCCCCAGCGCCGCCGCGAACACCAAAATCGGCAAAAACAAGAAGACCAGCACTTGCTCAAACTCTTCACCCTCCACCGGGCTCTCGAAACCGAGCGGGCCTCCCAGCCAGCCGGCGAGAAAGCCGACGACCGCCAGCACCACCGTAAGCGGCAGGCCCACGCGCCGGGCAAACAAACCAACCAGCACGGCCCCGGCGAGCAGCGCCGAGACCTCGAGCAATACCTGTGGAAGGCTCACGGTCTACTTCCAAATCCACCAACGGAAAAACGCCCGGCTTTTGCGGCACAGCGCATTTCTTCCTTCTGTGAAATCCGTGAAATGCTAGAGGTCGTTTTTTAGCGGCCGTCCTCCTGGTTCCTCACGACCAGAACCGGCCGGTCGGCGTGGCGGACGATGCTCTCGGCGTCGCTTCCCATAAACGCCCGGCTGATCGTCCCGGCGCCCCGGCTGCCGACGACGACCATATCCGCCTCGATCTCTTCGGCGAGCTTTATGATCTCTTCGTCCGCCCGACGCCCGATCCTCAAGTGCTTCTGCATCGCGTCCGGGTCCGCGCCCGCCGCTTCGGCCTTTTCTAGCTGCTGGTCGAGCAACCTTTGGGCGTCGCCCTTGAGGCGTTCGTACTGGGCGTCGGAGAGCGTGTCCGGGACCATCCAGTGTGAGAGGATCATGACGTACGCCAGGTGCAGACTAGCGCCGGTCCCGCCGGCGAGATCCACGGCCCGGCGTACCGAGAGCTCCGAGTCTTTCGAACCATCGGTCGCCACCAGAATCGTCTCCGGGAATCCAGCCATAAGCTCCTCCTATCGTCTCTCGCGCGAATGTTTAATTCTAGATCACTGTCAACGACGGATACAAGGCTCGCGCCCGGGCCGTCATGTAGCGGCGCGGGCCGCGCCGGACTAGAATCCCCCCGGATATCCAACGACAAAAGGACGTAAACGCATGGCGGAAGCCCCCGACCACAAAAAATACTCCGAGCTCTTCGAGGTCATCGAGGACTACGCCAACCGGGAATACGACTATCAGGATAAGGCCTTGCAGGTGATCTCCGGGGCCTACGTCTTTATGTTCGAGCCCGAGGACATGCCCGACGCCCGGCCTATCCTGGACGGGATACTGTCCCAGTACGATTACGTGTTTACCAACCTGGAGCGTGGCAACCTGGACCCCCTGAGCGTCGACGCCGTGGTGCGGGTTGCGCTTTACGCGGACGAGTACATGGAGTGGGGAGTAAATCGCCTGGGCAAAATACTCGAGGGGCTCCTGCGCCGCTCGCAGACCGACGAGAGCTACGTGGACTATGTAGAAGACGCCCGGGTGGTGCTCCGGGGGTTCGAGACTATAATCACCGGGTCTTTCCTGGAAGAGTTGGTAGAAGGCCAGGAGCCCGAAGGGTGAGCTTCAGTAGTCTCCGGGGAGAACCTCTTTCGAGGCTGTAGCGTGACCTACGAAGAAGGCGTAGTTCAAGGCGCCGTCGAGGAACTGGCCCGGAACGTAAACCAAGAACCCAGCAACGCTGCTTTGAGCTTCTCCGGTGTCACCGCCGAGGCCCAGGAAGGCGTCGAAGGCTACAAGCTCGACCGCCAGGCGACGATGAAAGACGTGCGGGGCGCCATAAGCGGCCTGAAGGCCGAGGTCGCCGGGGGCCCGGTAAACCCGGACGTTACTACGAACGAGGCAACCCGGCTTCGACTCAACCGTTTGGTTTGGGGATGCTTGCGGGAACGGGGAGCTGGATTCCCGGTTCGAGAACACCACGGACGCATACATACTGCTTAGGGAACGGGTAGACGAAGCCGGCAACATGTACTCCGAGATTTGGGGCCAACCCAACGGTAGATCCGCCAGCCTACGCCCCGAAGAGATGAACCGCACCAACAGATCGTCTACCTGGGTCACGTGCAAGACCGTCGAGGAAGATGGAAAAGTAGTGGAGAAGAGCCCGGCTTACGAAGACACCTACCGGTCTCTGGGGCCAAACGAATACAACGACGACCCGTACGGTTTCGACCCCGTCTGGAGTACGGACTAAGTCACGAACAGTCTGGCCTGACGCCTTCTTTCAACAAGAAGTCTCTGGCGTCGAGTTTTTTGTCCCGGATCTCGCGGGCCGCTTCGACGCTGACGTACCGGTAGTGCCAGGGCTCCCAAACGTACCCGGTCTTTTCCTCTTCGCCTTCGGGATACGAGAGAACGAACCCGTATTCAGCCGCGTTCTCCCGGAGCCAGCCGGCGGCCTCCGTGTAACCGAAGTCTTGCAGAATCTCGTACCCGACCGAGGCGTTGGTGAAGTCCACGGTGGTGCCGAGTTGGTGCTCGCTGTGCCCCGGCATCGCGCTCACGCGTCCGGCTTCTAGGCCGTAGATCTCCGTGTAGGAAGAGTAAGCGAGGGACTGTTCGTAGAACGACCGGTGGGCCGAAGCGACGGCCAATTCCCTGCCTTCGTGTTCCGCGGCCGAAACGAGGTCCGCCAAGTGCTCGGCCGCCTCTTCTCTGAGCAACCCGTTCCACCCGGTAGCAGGCACGCCGTAATCCCCGATAAAAACCAGGTCCGGCGGCGCATACAGCGGCGAGAGTGAATACTCTTTATCCACAACCACCAGCGGGTCTTGACAGCTCCCAGCCGGTAGTTCCTCCGCGTTTGCGGACGCCTGGAATGGGAGCAGGGCCACTGCCGCAAAGAGCAGAGTGACGGCGAAACCCGTTGCCAGGACCGCGGGTTTCAAGCCTTCCCCTTTCCTACGCGAAACTCATAAGCCCACGTTTGTGCCGCGGGCATGCCGCAATGAATCGGACGCCGGCCGGAGGTAGCGAAGTTTGCTGCTTCGTAAGTGCAGGCCATCACTAACAGATACGGTGCTTCGGCCGGCCTGGATCAGGCCTAGCTCGCTGCGGCGACCTCCGGGATCAACTCGCGCAGGTAGCGTCCCGTGTGGGAGGCTTCGACGCCGGCGACCTCTTCCGGGGTGCCGGTAGCCACGATCTCCCCTCCCCCATCCCCGCCTTCGGGGCCGAGGTCTATAACGTGGTCGGCTGAACGGATCACGTCAAGGTTGTGCTCGATTACGATGA
>JBARZM010000310.1:0-12818 GCA_049650095.1 Rubrobacteraceae bacterium
ACTACAACCCGATGCACCCGGAGACACACTTCTCCTACCCCGAAGACAACGGCTCCTTCGCCAACGCCGCCCTGCGCTGCGTCGGCGTCGGGCTGTGCCGCGACACGAGCAGCGGCACGATGTGCCCGAGCTACATGGCGACGCTCGAAGAGGAGCATTCGACCCGCGGGCGGGCGCGCATCTTGAGCGAGATGATCCGGGGCGACGGCCCGATCCAGGACGGCTTCAAGAGCCAGGAGGTCTACGACGCCCTGGACCTGTGCCTCTCGTGCAAGGGCTGCAAGGGCGACTGTCCCGTCCACGTGGACATGGCGACCTACAAGGCCGAGTTCCTCTCCAAATACTACAAAGGCAAACTCCGCCCGATGTACGCCTACACGATGGGCCTCATCATGTTCCACGCCCGCCTGGCCCAGTACGTCCCGCGCGTCGCCAACTGGATGACCAGCGCACCGCTCCTCGGAGACGCCGTCAAGAAGCTCGGCGGCATAGCGACCGAACGCGAGATGCCGCCCTTCGCGACGCAGACCTTCAAGGATTGGTTCGAGGAACGCGGCGCCGTCAACCCGGACGCGCCGCCGGTCGTTCTCTTCCCGGACACCTTCAACAACTACCTCCACCCGGAGACGATGAAGGCCAGCACCGAAGTCCTCGAAGCCGCCGGGTACCGGGTGATCGTGCCCCAAACTCCTCTCTGCTGCGGGCGTCCGCTCTACGACTACGGGATGCTCGACACGGCGCAACTCTTCCTCGACCGGCTGGTAAAGAACCTGGCCCCCTACGTCCGCGAAGGGATAAAAGTGGTTGTAGCCGAACCGAGCTGCATCGCCACCTTCCGGGACGAGCTGCCGAACATGATGCCCCACGACGAGGACGCCAAACGTCTGACGAAGAACACCCTCAACCTTAGCGAGTTCCTGGTGCAAGAGGCGGAGGACTTCGAGTTCCCGAAGCTCGACCGCCGGGTGCTCGTCCATCCCCACTGCCAGGGCAAGGCCATCGTCGGGATGGCCGGCGAGCAGCAGTTGATGGAGAAGCTCGGCGCCGACTACGCGGTGCTCGACACGGCCTGTTGCGGCCTCGCCGGCTCCTTCGGCTTCGAGGACGAGCACTACGACCTCTCCATGCAGATCGGCGAGCACAAGTTCTACCCGACGATGCGCGACGCCGGAAAGGACACCATACTCGCCGCCGACGGCTTCTCGTGCAAGACGCAGCTCGGACACGGAACAGACCGCGGCGCGCTACACGTCGCGCAGGTCATCAAGATGGCGATGGACTACGGTCCCGAGGGCCCCGAGGGCGAGTACCCCGAGCGTCATTACCCGGACGTCGTCTTAAACGGTGATGGCCGGCTCCGGGAAGCGGTCGTCCTGGGAACCGTGACGGCCCTGGCCGGCGGCGCGCTCTTCTGGATGTTCGGGAAAACAGGCAAGTTCAACAAAGACCGGGCGCGGGCATAAAGAAGTTCAAAGTAAACGCCCGCGCCGGTCGCCGGCCTGTCAGAACGCCTCCGCGCGGGTAGTTTTCCAAACGAAGGAAAGGGCGTTAGATGGCAATCAAGATGGTAATCAGAGACGGGACCCGGGCCGTGGGCAAGGAATACGCCCCGCCACGGCGGGTACGTGATCTCGCCGGTCATCACTTACCCGGCACTGAACTACTAGAACGAGCAAATACGTACGAGGGAAGGACCAGCATATGCCCGAAGTCGTAGTAATTACGGGGGCTTCCGCCGGCATAGGCCGCGCGACGGTTCGGGAGTTCGCCAAGCACGGGGCGCACATCGGCTTGCTCGCCCGCGGTGAGGACGGTCTGGAAGGCGCCCGCAAAGACGTAGAGTCGCTCGGCGGCAAAGCTCTGGCGATCCCGACGGATATCGCCGACCCGGAGCAGGTCGAGGCCGCGGCGCAGAAGGTCGAAGAAGAGCTCGGTCCCATGGACATCTGGGTAAACGACGCCATGACGACGGTCTTCTCGGAGTTCAAGAACGTTACGCCGGAGGAGTTCAAGCGCGGCACGGAGGTAACCTACCTGGGCGCCGTATACGGCACGATGTCGGCGCTCAAGCGGATGCTGCCCCGGGACAGGGGGACCATCGTCCAGGTAGGCTCGGCGCTCTCTTACCGGGCCATCCCGCTACAGTCCATCTACTGCGGGGCCAAGCACGGGATGCGCGGGTTCACCGACTCGGTACGGACGGAGTTGATGCACGACAAAAGCAACGTCCATATAACGATGGTGCAGTTGCCGGGTCTCAACACCCCGCAGTTCGACCATTGCAAGAGCAAGATGCCCTACAAGCCGCAGCCGGTGCCGCCGATTTACCAGCCGGAAGTAGCGGCCGATGCGATTTACTGGGCCGCCCACCACAAGCGGCGGGAGATGTACGTCGGCGCGTCGGCCGCCATCACGATAATCGGGAACAAGCTCCTGCCCTGGCTCGGAGACATTTACCTGGCCAAGACGGCTTACGCAGGACAGCAGACGGACAAGCGCACGAGCGAGGACCGTCCCTCGAACCTCTTCGAGCCGGTCTCGGGGGACTCCGGCGCGCACGGCCGGTTCGACGACCAGGCGTACGACAAAAGCCCGCAACTCTGGGCGACCAAAAATCGTGGCTTGCTGGCGCTCGGGGGCCTCGCGCTCGCCGGTGCGGTCTACTCGGCGTTAAAGAGGTAAGGTAGATGTCCGAGAATGGGGTGCCGCCCGGACTCAGGATCACTAGCTCCACGAACGACTCCGGCGCCGGCTCCGTACCGCCCGGCTTCGACAAGAACCCGACGGCCTGGCCCCGGCGGATAGTCCTCGCGATTCTCGCCTTCGCCGGGTTCTGCGTCTCGGTATACCTGGCGCTATTCCAGGTCGAAGTACTGCAGAGCGTCTGGGACCCGTTTTTCCAGAGCCCGAAGGTACTGAAGTATCTCGGCATCCCGGACGCGGCGCTGGGGGCTATGGCCTATGGCACGGAGGTCGTGCTGACGTTCATCGGGGGACGGAGTAGGTGGCGCACCGCGCCGTGGACCGTGCTGGCTTTCGGGTTCGTCATCGTCAATGGCCTGTTGGTGAGCATCTTGCTCATCCTGATGCAGGCGTTTCTGGTGGGTGCGTGGTGTACGTTGTGCCTGACTTCGGCGGCTATCTCGATCGCAATCTTCGCGCTGGGCGTCGAGGAGCCGTGGGCCGGGATCAAGCACCTGAAACGGGTGCGAGACGAAGGAGGAGACGTCTGGAAGGCGCTCTGGGGACTGGAAGATACGGATAAAAAGGGGAGAGACTAAAAATGACCAACAAAGACCGCTACCCGGATATCGCGGAATACGCCTTTATCGCGGATAGCAACTCGACGGCGCTCGTCTCGCGGGCCGGCTCCATAGACTGGTGCTGCATAAAGCGCATAGATTCCGGTAGTTGTTTCGGGCGGCTAATAGATTGGGACAAGGGGGGCTACTGCTCCATCTCGCCGAAGGGAGAGGTTCGGAGCGTCGCCCGGCAGTACGTTCAGGGAACGCTCGTCCTGGAGACCACGTTCGAGGCAGATAGCGGCGAAGCAAAGCTCACCGACTTCTACGTTCTGCCCGAGAACGCTGGGAAGTATTTGCACCGGCACCTCATCCGCATCATCGAGGGCGTGACGGGCATCGTAGAGCTCGACATCAGGATAGAGCCGCGTTTCGACTACGGCTCGATAGAACCCTGGATCCGCCAGGAAGGCGTGAACGTCTACAGTGCCATCGGTGGCGACGACGGGCTCCTAATCTCCTGCGACGCGGAGATTTCTCCCGACGGGGATCACGGTCTCAAAGGCGTAACAAGCGTCCACGCCGGCGAGCGCGTGCGGCTCTCCATGCTCTCGGTTCCCCCGGAGACTCTTGACAACGACCGCCCCCCCGCCCCCGAGGACTCGGCGCTGGATCAGGCCCTGCAAGACACCATAGAACGGTGGAGACGGTGGTCTTCCGCTGTACGATACGAGGGTCCGTACGCCCCAGGCGTACTACGCTCCGCCATTGTCATACAAGCCTTGATGAACGACGTTACCGGGGCCGTGGCAGCCGCGCCAACCACCTCGCTGCCCGAAACTCCCGGCGGCAGCTTGAACTGGGATTACCGCTACGCCTGGATACGGGACTCCTTCTTCAGCGTGCGCGCGCTGGCCGATATCGGCTTCGAGGCGGACGCCGACCGCTTCCGCCGCTTTATAGAACGCAGCGCCGCCGGCAGCGCCGACAAGCTCCAACTCATGTATGGCGTCGGGGGCGAGCGCCGCTTGACAGAAGAAACCCTGGACGACCTCGAAGGCTACCGGGGCGCGAAGCCCGTGCGGGTTGGCAACGCGGCCGTCGGCCAACTCCAGCTAGATATGTACGGCGAGCTACTGGAGCTAACCTGGCGCTGGCACGAGCGGGGCAACTCTCCCGACGACGATTACTGGCGCTTTCTGGTGGGGCTGGTAGACGCCACCGCCGAGCTGTGGGACAAACCCGACAAGGGCATCTGGGAGCTGCGCGGAGAACCTCAGCATTACGTCCACTCTAAGGTCATGTGCTGGGTCGCGCTGGACCGGGGCATACGCCTGGCCCAGGAGAGCATGAGGAAAGCGCCCGAGCGCCGCTGGAAAAAGGTGCGACAAGAGATCAAGGAATCCGTGGAGAGCAACGGCTACGACAAAGAACGCGGCGTCTTTACCCAGTACTATGGCAGCGAAGAGCTGGACGCGGCGCTGCTGCTCTTGCCCAGGGTGGATTTCCTGGACTACCGGGACGAGCGCATGATCCGCACTACGGACGCCGTGTGGCGCGACCTGGACGACGACGGCCTCCTCAAGCGGTGCCGGACCGAAGGCGTCGAAGAAGGTGCATTTCTGGCCTGCTCGTTCTGGCTGGCCGAGTGTCTCTCCCGCCAGGGCCGCCTCGAAGAGGCGCAGCAGGTCTTCGACCGTAGCCTCGCCACCGGCAACGACCTGGGCCTCTTCTCCGAAGAGTACGATACCAGCGCCGGCGAGTTGCTCGGCAACTTTCCGCAGGGGCTAACCCACCTCTCGCACATCTCCGCCGCCGTAGTCCTGGCCGACCACCAGCAGCGCGCCAGCGGAAAATCCCGGTAAACCGCGAAGCTACGGATGTCCCACCATGAGCCTGGGTCGGGGCGCCGGCAAGACGAACGTGCTCTTCGGGGCGCCTACGCCCGGATCCCGGGCGGCCTGATCGGGCAAATACGGCTGGCCGGGCAGCCGCGGGCTTCGCTACAACGTGTAGTCTATGTCCGTGTGGTACCGGCCTCCGGTTCGGCCCCCGAGGAAGCCCCCGAGGAGCGCCACGAGAAACGTCCCGACCAAGATTCCTATTCCGATGGCGCCAACCGCGACCAGGTTGTCGAAAGCCGGGAGCACGTTCCCCTGGATCACGTTCCGCAACTGATCGGCGAAGCTTGCAGGCAAGAAGCTACTTAGTATCCCGCCGGCCAGAATGATCAGAAGCCCGAACACCAAGGTCCATAGGATGAGCATTACGCCGTTCAACCCGCCATCGAAGCGCGCCAGGCGGCCCGAGACGTATCCACCGAGGAAGTAGGTCAAGAACAGGACCACGGCGACAACCACCAGCCCCGTTATGGCCGCCGGTCCGAGGGCGGAGGCGCTGAAGTCCAAGTTCAGCGAAAACCCTAGCGGCACCAGCACGAGACCGGCTATACCAGATAAGAAAGCGCCCGCCACGAGGGCGAACACGAACCCGAGGAAACTCGCCAACCAGTCTATACCCCCGTAAATCTCCCGCAGCCGCTCTTCCCGCTCTTCCATCGCCTCGAAGTAGCCCCCCGACTGCCCGGCCACCGTCCGTTGGCGGCCACCGTCCTCGACCGGAGCCCTCATGGCTTTTGTCTCCCGGGCCTCACCCCTGCCCGACCGGCGGGACGAAACCCGGCGGGTCTTCCCCTCGTCTTCGGGTGGGCTTACCCGGGTCTTCTCTTCATCCCCGCTGTCTTCCCCCAAAGGCCCGGTACGGCGGCGCTCCCGAGTTTTGTCCTCCGGATTCTCACTCATGTCTCTCCTCTTCGGTAGCAAATATCCTTCCGGCCCCAAATTCTAACCGCTAAGGCCCGGCCTCACCCACCCCTGCCCCGGATCCAGGGTAGGATCGAACTTATATTCGTCCCGCAGTATGCGCCAAAGCCTCGCCTTTATACAATGGGATAAAAATCGGCCGAACTTTCTGGCTCTGGACTATACGATGGGCCATATCCAAGTATCAAGCTCATACATATCATAGCCGTTGTAGTCGTGGCGAGGATCGCCACGAAGTAGACGCAGGCAGACGAAAATGGAGGTTAGTTTGGATTCCTCGGCCAAGCAGAGCATATTGAATCAGGCTCGCGAGAGCAACGTGGCGTTTATCCGGCTGTGGTTCACCGACGTTCTTGGGACGCTCAAGAGCTTCGCTATCACGGTGGAGGAGCTGGAGGACGCGCTGGACGGCGGCATGGGCTTCGATGGGTCTTCGATCACCGGCTACCAGGACATCGAGGAGTCGGACATGATCGCCATGCCCGATCCCTCGACTTTCCAGATCATCCCCTGGAGCCCGCAGGAGGCTCCTACGGCCCGCATGATCTGCGACATCCAGACGCCGGACGGAGACCCGTACGTCGGCGACCCGCGCTACATCCTCAAGCGGGCCCTGGAGCGGGCCAGCGAGATGGGCTTCGATAAGTTCTATTGCGGCCCGGAGCTAGAGTTCTTCTACTTCAAAGACGCTTACAGCACCGAGCCGCTAGACTACGGCGGCTACTTCGATCTGACGACGCTCGACGCGGCGACGACGCTGCGGCGCGAGACGGTCACCGCGCTTCAGCAGCTCGGCATCAAGGTCGAATACTCCCACCACGAAGTCGGCATTAGCCAGCACGAGATAGACCTTCGCTTCGACGACGCTTTGACGATGGCCGACAAGGTCATGACCTACAAGACGGTCGTCAAAGAGATCGCCACCCGCCACGGCGTCTACGCGACGTTTATGCCGAAGCCCCTGATGAACCAGAACGGCTCGGGCATGCACACCCACCAGAGCCTCTTCACGGACGGCAAGAACTCCTTCTTCGACGCGGACGCCGAGCACTTCCTCTCCGACGAGGCAAAGGCGTTTATCGCCGGCCAGCTCCGCCACGCCCGGGAACTCTCGATCATCTTCGCCCAGCACGTGAACTCCTACAAGCGGCTGGTCCCCGGCTACGAAGCCCCGGTCTACATCGCCTGGAGCCGCCGCAACCGCTCGGCGCTGGTGCGGGTGCCCGGTTTCCACCCCGGCGAGGAGAAGGCCACGCGCATGGAGCTGCGCTGCCCGGACCCAGCCGCGAACATCTACCTCACCTTCGCCGCCCTACTTCACGCGGGGCTGGAAGGCATCGAAAAAGGCTACGAGCTGCCCGAGCCGATGGAGCGCAACCTCTACAACCTCACCGCCGAAGAGCGGGAGAAGATGGGCATCGAGAGCCTGCCCGCCGACCTTGGAGAGGCGATTCACGCGGCCGAGGACTCCGAGCTTCTACACAAGGCGCTCGGCGAGCACACCTTCACCCGCCTGCTGGAGCTAAAGCGTGAGGAGTTCGAGGATTACCGCGTTCAGGTAACTCCTTACGAGCTCGCCAAGTTCCTGCCGATCCTGTAGGTTCCGGGTAGCAGGCTTCGAAAGCCAGCTATTGGTTAGGGGGCGCGGTCTAAGCCGCGCCCTTTTTTTCCTGTTTGGAGTTGGCCCGGTAGAAGCGATCCAGCTTCCAGGGGCTAACCCCGAGCGCGTAAGCAACCTGCATCCCGCCCCAGAGCAGCAAAGTCCGTAAGGCCCGCCCTCTCCAACGTCGGGCGGAACTCACCATCGGGCCGGGCAGATACGCCGTGGGCCCGTGACGTTCCATCCTCCGGACGAAGACTATGTCCTCCATGACGGGGATTGCCGGGAACCCGCCAAACGCCTCGTAGGCATCCCGCCGCACGAAGAGCCCCGAGTCCCCGTAGTAGCGGCCGAGCCTCCGGTAGACCGGCGCTAGAAGCTCCAGCCAACGCCCGAGAGCTCCACCCTCCGGGTAGCGTAGTCGGAAGTTCCCCCCGACATATCCAGCCTCCAGGGCGCCGATGATTTGCACGGCCACGTTTTCCGGCGGCGCTACGTCCGCGTGTAGAAAGAGCAGTACGTCGCCGGTAGCCACCCGCGCCCCGGCCCGAAGCTGTGCGCCGCGGCCCGCTTCCGAGACCGTCAGACGCGCCCGGTGGGCGGCGAGGCTCTGTGTTGCGTCGGTCGAGCCTCCATCGGCGATTATGGTCTCGTGGACGCCTGGCGTGGCCTCGAACCGGGCGAGCAGCGGCTCCAGGTTGCGTTCTTCGTTCAGGGTGGGGATTATGATGGAGATATTCATGCCTGGGCGGTTGGAGGTTAGCCGGGGTCGGTGAGTGGCCGCTTTCTGACCGATGGAGAGTCGAAGGCCGGCTCCCCGGCTTCGAGGAACGTTTCGAGGCCGGGAGGATGTATACGCGTGCCGCCGCGCAGGTAGATCAGGGTGATAACCAACATCCCCGCTAGCATTAGACCGAGCACTATCCAGTAGCCGGCGTGAAGGCCCGCGAGAAGGTTTTCGCCCTCCGTGCCGTACGAGCGGGCGACGTAGAGGAGCACCGGCCCCACGGTGTAGGCGCTCACCAGCCGCAGTAGCTCGACGAGGGCGATGGCGCGTCCGACCAGCATCGGCGGTACGCTCAAGGCAGCCATCAGAAGTCCCGGGGTTACGGTCAGGCTCGCGCCCAGGCCGAGGGCGGCGGCCACCACGAGTATCCGGGCATCGCCCGTCTGGTCCGTTATGCCGGTAAGTCCCCAGGCGGCGAGAGAGAGCGAGGCCATCCCGAAGAGCGGCATGGTAAGAACCCAACGGGTGCTCAGCACGAAGCCGACGATCACCGCCCCGACGATACCCATAACCAGCTCGGGCCAGAAGAGAAATCCGGCGGCCGGCGCGTTCAGGCCCCGTACCCGCTCCAGGAAAAGCAGCGTCAGCTCCAGGAGGCCCGTAAAGGCGGCGCCCGAGATTATGGCGGCGAGTATCCCCATCAGGGGAAAGGCGGTCGTCAACGGTCTCACCGGCATGAGCGCCTCGCTTCGCGTCCCCTCCAAAACGACCAGCGCTACCAGCATGAGCATTCCCAAAGAAGTCGGGACGTAGAATGCCGGAGAACCGGCGCCAGACCCCATGAGCGCCCCGACGCCGACGAACGAGAGCCCGGCGCCTCCCGCCGAGAGAAGCAGGGCCGGCGCGTCGATCCGGGCCCCGGGGTTCAACGGCGGCCGCTCGGCGAGCGAGACCAGCGCCAGCGCCAGCGTCGCAACCCCGATAATCACGGTCGAGAGGAACAGCAAGCGCCACGCCCCGGTCATGGCGACGTACCCGCCGACCAGCGGACCGGCCGTGACCGCGCCGAATAGCCCTATGACGACGGCCGGAATGGTGGTTTTCAGCCGGAAAGCGGGGAAGCCGGTGACGAGCGGCGGCAGGGCCGCGACGAGCAACAACCCGGTCGCCAGGCCCTGCAGGGTGTGGCCCAGAATCAAAACCGGCGAGTTCGGCGCGAGAAAACCCGCCAGGCTCCCGACGATGAACATCCCCTGGTAAGTTACAAACAGCGGACGGTTCCTAAACCGCTGTGCCAGGTCGGCGGCGAGCACCGCCCCGAGCGCCAGGGCCGCGTTGCCCAGGATCGAGGCCCAGAACACGCTCCCCAGGCTGGCTCCAAGGCCCTCGGCGATCGTGGGCCGCAGTAGGCCCAGGGTCGCGCTAAGGATAAAACCCGGGGAGAGGGCCATTAGAGAGATGATCAGGGTAGGCCAGTAGGCGCCCCGCAGCGAGGATGCGAAGCTCAACGGGTTTCCGGTTCTGCGGGCGGCCTGTTCGGGAGTGAAGTTGGCTCGTTCACCCCGGAGTTATACCATGTATCTTTGCCGTATAATCCAGCCGTTGCCAACTTATGCCACGACCACGTCACAAGCCTTTAGAGAGGGGATGATCCACCTTGACCCAGATCGGCGTCCTGACAAATAAGCCGTCGGAGGTTTCTATCGGGCTGCTCGCGGTCTGCCTGTTCAAAGAAGAAACTATCCCGGAGGACCTGAATGACGCGGCGGACGTGGCCGTCTCCGACGGGGATTTCTCCGGCGCCCCGGGCGAAACGGCCCTGCTCTATACGGGCGGCACGCTCCCGACGCCCCGCCTCTTGCTCGTCGGGCTCGGTGATAAGTCATCCTTTTCGCCCGAGAAGCTACGCCGGGCGGCGGCCACCGTCGCCCGGCGGGCCCGTAAGCTAAAGGTCCGCGAAGTAGCATTCGTGCCCCGCCAACCAGAGGGCGCGACCGTCGAAGCCACAGCCCGGGCCACGGCCGAAGGAGCAGTGCTCGGCCTATACCGGTTCACCCGGTACAAGACCTCCGGCACGGACTCGGCCACCGGGGACGGGGAGAACCCGGCGAGTTTCGACCTCGTCATCGAGGCTCCCGCCGAGGAGGAGGCGGCCCGGCGCGGCGCGGACACGGGGGCCAATCTGGCGGCCGCAACGAGCCTCGCCAGGGACCTCGCCAACGAGCCGTCGAACACCGCGACCCCGGAATACCTGGCCGAAAGGGCGGTGGAGGTCTCCACCCGCTACGGTATGGAATCCACCGTTTTGGACCGGGCCGGCATCGAGGCCGAGGGCCTGACCGGGCTCGCCACGGTAGGACGTTCGGCCTCCAACGAGCCGCGCTTTATAGTGATGGAGCACCGGAAAGGCGGGGACGCCGCGCCGGTAGTCCTCGTCGGCAAGGCGGTTACGTTCGACTCCGGCGGTATCTCCATAAAGCCCTCGGGCGGCATGGAGGAGATGAAGTTCGACATGGGTGGCGGCGCGGCGGTGATCGGGGCGATGGAGGCCGTCGGCGCGCTGGATTTGCCGCTCAACGTGGTCGCCCTCGTGCCGGCCACGGAGAACTTGCCCGGAGGAGACGCCTTCAAGCCCGGCGACGTTTTGCGGATGCGCTCGGGCAAAACCGTCGAGATCCTCACGACCGACGCCGAAGGGCGCCTCATACTCGCCGACGCCCTCACCTACGCCATCCGCTACGAACCGGCGGCGGTGATCGACTGCGCCACCCTGACCGGAGCCTGCCTCGTCGCGCTCGGGCACCACGCCGCGGGCCTGATGGGCAACGACGAAGACCTTATCGCCGAGGTCCGGGCCGCCGGGGAAAAGGTTGGCGAGCGCGCTTGGCCCCTCCCGCTCTTCGACGAGTACACCGACCAGATCAAAGGCGACACGGCGGATATAAAGAACTCTGGAGGCCGCTTTGGGGGCGCCCTGACCGCCGGGGCGTTCCTGAAAGAGTTCGCCGAGTTTCCCTGGGCGCACCTGGACATCGCCGGCACCGCCTACAGCAACAAGGGCGGCCCCTACTCCACCAAGGGCGCGAGCGGCGCGCCGGCCCGGCTGCTACTGGAATTCCTCTTAGACCGTTCGGAGGTGGGCGCATGATCCTGGAGAAGATAACCGTCGGGCCATTTCAGGAAAATTGCTACATAGTCGGAGACGAAGATACCGGAGACGGGGCGCTCATCGACCCGGGCGACGAGGCAACCCGCATAGCCTTGGCAGTCGAGCAGACGAACCTGGACATCTCCCGGATCATCCTCACCCACTCCCACATAGATCACATCGGGGCCGTCGCCCAACTCGCGGACGAGTACGCCTGCCCCGTCCTACTTCACGCCGAAGCCGAACCAATGCTAAAACAAGCCTCCACCCAGGCCATGATGATGGGCTTGAAGTTCAGCAAAGTCCCGAACGTTGACCAATACATCGAAGACGAAGAAGTCTTAGAGGTCGGCGGCCTCTCGCTCAAATCGCTCTACACCCCCGGCCACGCGCCGGGTCATCTGGCCTTCTACATCGAAGACGAGGGCCTGGTGATCGCCGGGGACGCGCTCTTCGCCGGTAGCGTGGGACGCGTGGACCTGCCGGGCGGCAGCATGGAAGTCCTGATGAAGAGCATCCAAGAACGACTCCTTACTCTGCCCGACGGGACCATCGTCCATCCCGGCCACGGACCGGAGACGACCGTCGGAAACGAGAGGGCGTACAACCCATTCTTGCAGGGAGGACTGCTGTGAGCCAGAGCGTCCACGACCATCGGGAAGCCGCGCCGGACTATGTCCGGCTCGCCATAGTAACCATAAGCGACACCCGAACCCCCGAAGACGACACCGGCGGCGACACCATCCAAGAGCTAATGACCGAAGCCGGCCACGAGGTAGTCGAACGCAAAATCGTGCCCGACGAAGTACCCGAGATCCAGACCACACTCACGGATCTGCTGGAGAGGAGCGACGTGGATGCCGTGATCACCACGGGCGGCACGGGCATCTCCGCCCGCGACACCACTTACGAGGTTGTGGATCGCATGCTGGACAAGAAGCTCGACGGGTTCGGTGAGATATTCCGGGTCCTCTCCTACGAGGAGATCGGGGCCGCCGCCATGCTCAGCCGGGCGGTAGCCGGCGCGGTCGGCAACAAGTTCGTGGCCTGTCTCCCCGGTTCCCGCAACGCCGTGCGCCTCGCCGTAGAGAAACTCCTAGTGCCGGAGATGGCCCACGTAGTCTTCGAGCTCCGCAAACACCAGGATCAAAACCGGAAAGGCAATTAAATGGAACGCGAGCCCCTCTCCTCCGAAAACGAAGCGCTCTGGGTCCGACTCTGGGACCTCTGGCAGGAAAACGACGAGGAGGACGTGATCCTCGACTCCTCTAAACTCGAA
>JBARZM010000311.1:0-15552 GCA_049650095.1 Rubrobacteraceae bacterium
GCCACCACCGGAAGGCCCGAGGCGAGGGCCTCGTTCATCGCCATCCCGAGCGTCTCGGTCGTCGAAGGAAAGATAAACGCGTCGGCCGAAGCGTAGGCGCCGGCCAACTCTTCGCCCTTCAAGAGACCCGTGAGAACCGTTTTGGTGCCGGCGAACTGGTTTTCGAGGTTCTTGCGGGCCGGGCCGTCGCCGACGATCGCGAGCCGCACGCCCGGCAAATTGTTCGGTATCGCTTTGAGAAGCTCGATGTGTTTCTCCGGCGCGAGCCGCCCGACGAACAAAAGAAGTTTGTCCTCCGGATGACCGTCCGAGAGTTTCGCGCGCCACTCCTCCGAAGCTTTGTCCGGATGAAAGAGCCGGGAATCCACGCCCTGGGGCCAAACCCTCACCCGTTTGATCCCCTCTTCCAGCAAATATTCCATCGTAGTGCTGGAGGTACACAGGTTGACCTGGGCCTTGTTGTGGATGTACCGGGTGGCGTTGCGGGCGAAGTTGACCAGGAAGCCTAGCTTGTAGTACGGGGCGTAGACGGCGATATTCGTATGGTAGGAACATACCAGCGGGATCTCCATCCGCCGGGCGAAATACACCCCGCCGGGCCCGTGGATGATCGGGTTTACCACGTGTATCACGTCCGGCTGAAACTCTCGCAGGGCCTTGCCGATCCAGGGATGCGGCGGGGCTAGCCGGATCTGCGGGTAGTGCGGAAACGTGATGCCGGGGGTGCTGTAGATCCTCGCCCCGGCGTAAGAATCAGGCCGGTCGTTTGCGGGGGCGAAGACCATCACCTCGTCGCCGATCCGGCCAAACTCTTCGATCGTGCGGCACAACCGGGTAACGACACCATCGGTGGCGGGCAAGAAGGTCTCGGTGAAGATTGCGATCCGCATTACGCGAGTGACCCGGCCCGGACTCTTACTTTCCCCGGGCCCACTGCCGGCCCACCTCGGAGTGCGAACCTCTGGGACGAAGACGGCCGTGGCTTTTTGGCGCCGGAGGGAGAAGCCGCCGGTGCGTCGGCTTCGGTCGTTCACGAAGCAACTCACGGAACCCACTCCCGGCAACCAGGACGCGCATCTACCCTCCGATCTTTTCTGTACCCTCTGTGGCGACTACAGCTTTTTACCCGTTCTTACAGATTTGAGACTATAGCCTGGGTAAATTCTTTCGTGCCCGCGGTGCCGCCCAGGTCCTTGGTGCGGGTATCGGGACTTTCGAGGGCGCTTTCCATGCCCCGCTGCATCCTCTCGGCCTCGTCGCCGTAGCCGAGGTAGTAGAGCATATTCTTGGCCGAAAGCAAGGTCGCCAGCGGGTTTGCCCGGTTCTGGCCGGCGTACTTGGGCGCGGAACCGTGTACCGGCTCGAAGACCGCCAGCTCTTCCCCAATGTTCGCCCCCGGCGCGACCCCGAGACCGCCCGTGAGCCCGGCGCAAAGGTCGGAGAGGATGTCCCCATATAAGTTAGGACAAACCAGAACGTCGTACTGATTCGGTTTGTTGACGAGCTGCATCGCCATGTTGTCCACGATCCGGTCGTCTATCTCCTCGAAGTCATTTTCGTAGTCTTTGGAGACCTCGTAGAAGACGTCCCGGAAGAGGCCGTCCGTGTACTTCATGATGTTGGCCTTGTGGATAACGGTTATGTGCTTGCGGCCCTGCTCCTTGGAACGCTCGAAGGCCATGCGGCAGATACGCTCCGTACCCGCGCGGGTGATGATCTTGATAGATTCCGCCGCGTCCTTGCCCACCATGTGCTCGACCCCGGCGTAGAGGTCCTCGGTGTTCTCCCGGTAGATAACGAGGTCGATGTTCTCGTACGGCGTGTCGACGCCCGGCAAGCTCAAGCTCGGCCGCACGTTGCCGTAGAGGTCCAACTCCTTTCGCAAAGCCACGTTGACGGAGCGGAAACCCGTCCCAACCGGGGTAGTGAGAGGACCTTTGATAGCGACCTTGTTACGCCGGATGGACTCGAGCACCGACTCCGGCAGCGGCGTGCCTTCCTCCTCCATGACGCCCTCGCCGGCGTCGGCTACCTCCCACTCGATATCTACCTCTAGCGCACCTATAACCTCTTTTACCGAATCGGTAAGGTCCGGTCCGATGCCGTCTCCCGGTATAAGCGTAACCGTCTGTGCCACGTGCGGACTCCCTTCGTAGTGAAAAAGTCAGCACAGTATAGCTGGCGCCCTGATGGGTGGCTATCTCATCCGGCATCTCTTTGCTTGATTGGGGCTAGGCGTACGATACGCCAGGTTTCCTCCGCCAGGTTTTCCTCGCGCAGCCCAACCGAACGCTTCAGGTTTTGTAGAATACGTTTTGTCATGGACTTTCTCGCGGGTGAGCCTTCTTGTCTTCTACTATAGAAACTTTGGAACGCGAGCTGGGTGAGGCCCAGTTGGACCGGGAGAAGGAGCAGCGGGCGGTGGTCCGGGCCGAGAATACCCACGAGGCCGCGTGCGCCGCCCGGGATGACGCCTGGACCGCGGGCTTCGCCACCAGCCCGGAGGTCGAGCGGCTTTCGGCCATGGTCTACCAGCGGCGCCGGGAGCTCTACGAGGCGATAGACCGGCTAAAGGGCGCGGAAGGCCGGGAGCGGAGGATAAAGAGCCGCCTGATGTACGTCCTGCCCGCCGAACGCCGGCGATACTTGCTGGGCACTGTTGACGCGGAGTTCGAAGGGTTCCTCGAAGCCGTTAGAGAAGCTTACCAGGACGATATACCGGAGGCCGAGATAGAAGTAGTGTCGGAGAGGCCGGGCGACCTGGATCTCCGGGGGGACGCTACCTGGCGGGCCCTCGAAAGACTTTACTCGGGCACCACGCGACGCTGGGTGGAGATCCGCGCGTCGAGCGTTTCGCAGGTAGTCTGGGAGGTGGCCCATCAAATCTCCTACTACGCTGGCGGTCACGTTCCCCGCGTCTTCGTGGATGGTGAGGAAACCCGCGTCGAAAGATTTCACGGCGGTCCCGGAGGGTGGAAAACGCTCTCGGGTTACGAAGGGCGTCAGGGCCGGCTGACGCTCGCCCGGATAACCGCCCGGCGCTACCTGGACGAGAACGCCATCAGCCGCCTCGCAAAGCGTCCGGAGGCCATGGCCCAGGTGGCCGAAATCGCCCGCCTCTACCAAACCATGAACCTCACCGGCGACGAAATCCGCTGGAGGTTGGAGCAGTTGATCTCCCTGCGCCTGGAGGTCTTGGAAGCGGTCTACCGGCTGACCAGCGACCGGCGGCGCTTCTCGTTCTACGAGATCGCCCGCGCCGCCCGCCTCCTGGATAGCCACTTCCCGGACTCCGGCGTCGCAGCCGAAGCCCTACTCCGCGTCGTACAGAGGGCCCTGGAGACCGGAGTACCGCTAGTAGACCTCGCCTACATGAGCGTCACGAACGAGGGCTTCTAACCCCCGCGGCCCGGGGAAGCAACGGGCCGACAGCTTAGGACTGGAGGTCCGCAAGGTCATGCTCCGGGACGGAGAGATTGTAGGGCCGCGCGGGTTTCTCGGCGAGCACCCTTACCTTATACACGAAGTCCGGGACGAACTCCCCGCGCCGGACCTCCTGTATCTCGACCGGCTGCATCGTGGCTTTTAGGGCTGCCTTCTCGCCTACTTCGTAGCGCGCCGGACGGCTGCGGTCCACCATGGGTAACTCAACTCCTCGCTAGGATTTTGACAGAACGGGTAGACTATTCTGACACACCAGAGACCAAGGAGACCAAAATGGAAGAGCGTCACGATCTTATAGTTGTCGGCGCGGGCCCCGCCGGTTCCGCGACGGCTTATTACGCTGCGAAGGCCGGGCTGGACGTCCTTCTCCTGGACCGGCAAGAGTTCCCCCGCGACAAGACCTGCGGCGACGGTCTGATGCCCCACGCCGCCTCCGAGGTCGCGCTCATGGGCCTCGGCGACTGGCTGGAGGAACCCCACCACGGTAAATTCTCGGGCTTCACGATCTACACCCAGACCACACGTCTCCGCCAGAGCGTGCCCCCCACGCTGCACGGTCCGCACGGTTACGTCGCCCGGCGCGAAGAGACCGACAACAAGCTCCTGGAACGATCCATCGCCGCCGGAGCCGCGTTCCGGGGCGGCACGCGGGCCACCGGCCTGGTTCGCTCATCCGCCGGAGACGTAACCGGCGTGGAGGCCACGCACGGCGGCGAGCCGCTGCGTTTCGAGGCCCCCCTGGTAGTTGCCGCCGACGGAATCGGTGGTTTCGCCGGAGACGGCATGAAAACCCACCAGAACGCCGTGGCCCGCCGGCAGTATTTCAAAAACGTGAACGGGCCGGACAAAGAGCATCTGCACGTCTTCATGACCCAGGACATGAACTCGCACGGCGCGGGGTACGGTTGGGTCTTCTACTTCGGAGACGGATCGGCGAACGTCGGCGCCGGGGTCTCGACCCGGGCCCTCGAAAAGACCGGCCGCAACCTCAAGGACTACTTCGACCGCTTCCTGGAAGAACCCGAGATCGCGGGGTGGATGGAAGACGCGGAGGCCGAAGGGCCGCCGAAGAGCTGGTCGCTCAAGATGGGGATGTGGGGCGCGAAGCGTTACTCGCGAGGTTTGCTCATGGCCGGCGACGCGGGGAGTATGATCCACCCCATAAGCGGCGAGGGCGTCGGATACGCGCTCGAATCGGGGCGGCTCGCGGCGGCCTGGTCACACGAGGCCCATTCCCGCAAGGACTTCTCATCCTCCCTACTCTCCGGCTACGAGCGCCAACTCCGCAAGAAGCGGGCCCGCGAACACTTCTCCGGCTACGCGCTGGTCAACCTGATACCGAGCCTGGATTTCCTGGAGCCGGTCTTCAAGGCCTGCGAGAAAGACCCCAAAGCGCGCAACACCCTGGTCGAAGCGTTCACCGGCGACGCTCCCGTTTACAGCCTGCTCAAACATCCTCGTACCCTCGCGACCGCCCTTGGGGAGACGGTTAGAGGCTCGAAAAACTCCTAACGTGTATGCTGTCCGGAAAGTACTCTATGGGTAGGAGAGACCGTGGCAGACAACAGCCTGGAGCTTGGAGACATAAAAATCCGGGTGCTGGAAGACGGCACCTTCATAACCGACGCCGGTAACCTCTTCGGCGGTTCGGGAAACGCCAAGATCAAAGGCGCCATGCGCCCGGTCCTGGTGGATACCGGCGATAACCTGGTGCTCCTGGACGCCGGCTTCGGCCCGGAGCTACCCGAAAGCCTGGAAGGCCGCTACGAGCTTCGCCGCAACGACGACAGCCTGATGGACAGTTTCGAGGAAGCCGGATACTCGGCCGAAGACGTGACCCACGTGGTGCTCTCACACCTGGACGCCGACCACGTTGGCTGGGCGCTCAGCCCGCCGAGCTTCCCGAACGCCACCGTCTACGTTCAGCGGGCCTCACTGGAAGAGGCAAAAGGATTGCCGGAGGATAACTCGCGCCGGCAGGCCGTCCCGGACGTCGAACGCGGAGTCGAAGCGGGCTGGTGCGAGTTGCTGGATGGCGACGGGGAGATCGTACCCGGCATCAACGTTCAGGTACGGTCCGGGCACGCGGAGGGGCATCAGATAGTCTGGATCGGCTCCGGCGACGAACGGGCGCTCTACACGGCGGACCTGGCGCCGGCGAAAATTTGGCTGGACCCGGACCTCATCAGCGGCGTCGACACCGACCCCGAAGCCGCCCGCAAAAACCGCATCGAGGTTCTCGAAGAAGCTGAATCCGGCGGCTCGCCGGTGATCCTCTACCACGAACCGGGCGGCTCCCTCGTAAAGGTCCGCCGGAGCGACGAAGACAAATTCGAGGCGGAGCCTATAGGCGGATAAGCTGCCTGGAGAGTCTACTTGCCTTTGCGGCGGTTCCTGATTTTACGCCAGATAACCGGCGCCAACATTATAAGTGCCCGGCGGATTAGAGTTCCCAAGAATTCCTCCTATATAAGGGTAGTTTGTGTGATAGATAATACCACCGTCCCGCGGGCGCCAAACACGTTTCAGCCTTCGTGCCAGGTAGTGTATCCTCCCGCCGGACTGCGGCGCCGGGGCCTCTTACCCATATCTGGGTACCCGACGTAGAGGTAAGCGACGATCCGGTCCCCATCGTAGAGGCCGAAAAACCGCCGCATAAACGGATGGTAAGCGACGGGTCCGGTGCGCCAGATGCTCGCCAGCCCGAGCGAGTGGGCCGTAAGCTGCATGTTTTGAACGGCGGCCGAACAGGCGGCGTAGTTCTCTAGCGTCTCCACCTCGTCGCGCCCGGCGCGGGAGACCACGGCTATAACCACCGGCGCCCGGAAAGCCTTCTTGCGCTCCCGGCTAACCCTTCCGGCTACGAGGTCCGGCTCCTCACCCTCCTCCTCGGCCAGGATACCGGCCAACTCGGCCCGGGCCCGGGCAAATTCTCCCCGACCCTTTCCGGTAAAAACGTGGAAGCGCCAGGGCTCGGTGATCTTGTGGTTCGGGGCGTGAACCGCGCTCTCTAAAACTCGCTCGAGCAGTTCCCGCGAAACCGGCTCCTGCCTTACCCGGTTGATGCTCTGCCGCGTGGCTATGGCTTCGTTGATCTCCAACAATTCTCCCTGCTTACATTGGATGCGCCAAGGGTATTTTACTGCGGAGACCTGCGGCAGTGGGCTGCGAGTTCTAATATGATTGGCCCGTTGGATCTCGGAGTAGACCGAAGAGAGAAATCGTGTCGGGCGATGGAACAAGGAGATTACAGATGTCGAAGACCGTTACAGTTACCGGAGCCGCGGGGGCCATTGGTTACGCCGCTTTGTTCAGGATCGCCTCGGGGCAGTTGCTCGGCCCCGACGAGAAGATAAAACTGAAGCTGTTGGAGATCGAACCCGCGCTACAAGCCGCCGAAGGAACGGCGATGGAACTAAACGACTGCGCCTTCCCGCTGCTCGAATCCATCGACATCACCGCTGACGCCAGCGAAGCCTTCGACGGCTGCAACGTTGGACTTTTGATCGGCGCCCGTCCCCGTCAGCAAGGGATGGAGCGCGCCGACCTACTGGAGGCGAACGGCGCGATCTTCAAGCCCCAGGGCGAGGCGATCAACGCCAGCGCCTCCGACGACGTGCGGATTCTCGTGGTCGGCAACCCGGCCAACACGAACGCCCTGATCGCGATGAACAACGCCCCGGACGTGCCAAACGAGCGTTTCACCGCCATGACCCGGCTCGACGAGAACCGGGCGGTATCGATGCTCGCCCGGAAGCTCTCCGTCGGCGTCGAAGACATAAAGGACCTGGTGATCTGGGGAAACCATTCACCCTCGATGTTCCCGGACCTCTTCAACGCCAAAGTGAACGGCGAACGGGCCGCAGACCAGGTAGATATGGATTGGTACGAGAACGAATACATGCCGCAAGTCGGCAAGCGGGGCGCGGCGATCATCGAAGCCCGGGGCGCATCCTCCGCCGCCTCCGCCGCGAACGCCGCCATCGACCACGTCCGCGACTGGGTCCTGGGCGCGGACGGCCTACGTTCCATGTCGGTCGTTTCTAGCGGACAATACGGCGTGGAAGAAGGCCTCATATCGTCGTTCCCGGTACGGTTGTCGGGCGGCGAGTACGAGGTGGTCGAGGGTCTGGAAATTGACGAATTCGCCCAGTCCAAGATCGACATCACCGTGATCGAACTCAAAGAAGAGCGGGACGCCGTAGACGACCTTGGCCTGATCGGTTAGCCGCTCAGGATGGGTCCGTCACCCGAATTCAAGCGTCGACTACGCGAGGCGTACGAGGCGCTAGAGGTCGGCCAGACTTTCACTTTCCGGCGCACCTTCACCGACGGTGACGTGGCCCTGCTCTGCGGCGTAACCGGAGACTTCAATCCCTACCATCAGGACGCCGCCTTCGCGGGCGAGAGCTTCTACGAGCGACTCACCATTCCCGGCCTTCTCACCGGGAGCATGCTGACGCACATCGGCGGCATGTTGGGGTTTCTGGCGACGGAGATGTCGTTCGAGTACCTGAAGCCGGTCTTCGTGGGCGACACCATCACCTGCACGGTCACCATCGCGGAGAAAGACGAACCGACGCGCCGCGTCACAGGAGAAATAGACTTCGTAAACCAGGACGACATAAAGGTGCTCCGAGCGACGTTCGGCGGCTTTCCCGGACAGGTGCGCCTGGCACGCTAAAACGACGTTCGCCCTCCATCGTCACCGCACGCAGGCTTTTGCCCCCGACGAGTGATTTCGTGGCCGCGCGCTTCCCGCAATGCTAAGCTAATTTCATGGGCATCTTCAGGCTACTATCTCGGGAGCCCAGAGGCGGCGCAACGCGTTGGTTTATGGTGCTTGCCGGATGCGTCCTTTATCGTCGGAGTCATCACCTTTGCTTACTCTTCCAAAGAGCAAGGCTTGCGCTGGATAGGATTGGGCCAAGCTATAGTGGGCTTCGGCATTGTCCCAGGCGCAACGGCCGAACTACTCCCAAAGCACAGAAAGACTCGCTACGCTACCAAGGTTTCTCGGTGTTGCGGTGCTCGCGTTTGGCGCGGGGGTTCTGGTAGCGGCGATGTGGCTGGCGTAGGCCTGAAAGTCAGTAGAACGGAAGCAACCGCTTCCATTCCGCCAACAAACACGCTTCTAAAATCTAGCTTTAGCTAGATTACTTTTATCCGCTTGCGGACCTTCGTTTCCACGAGAGATGCCGCTATCTCATCGAAGGCCCGGAACGGGGCGGTGTCTTCGGCGAAGAGGGAACGGCCCGGTTCGCCGCTTTCCTCCGGCAGGATCGGGATTCGTCCTAGAATATCCGAGCCCAACTCGTTTGATACCTGCTCCCCGCCGTTGCCGCCAAATATCTTCAGTTCTTTTCCGCAGTCGGGGCATTCGGCGTAGCTCATGTTCTCCACGACGCCGGCCAGCTTGAGGTGGGCCTGGACAGCCATCTTGCCGGCCTTTACGGCTACGCGGGCAGCGTCGGCCTGCGGGGTGGTAACTACCAGAGCCTCTGCCTTTGGGATCATCTGGGCCACGGTGAGGGCAACGTCGCCGGTGCCGGGCGGCATGTCCACGATTATGAAGTCCGGCTCGTCCCAGTACACGTCGCGCATGAGTTGGGTGAGGGCCTTGTTCACTATCGGGGCGCGCCAGATGATTGCCTGTCCTTCGTCCACGAAGTTGCCCATCGAGATGAACTTCAGTCCCGAAGCGGATTCTATCGGGAAGATCACACCATCTACCACGTTCGGCTTGTCGGTCGCGCCGAGCATTACCGGTATCGAGGAACCGTGAACGTCGGCGTCGAGGACCTCGACCGAGTGACCGGCCCGGTCCAGGGCCGCCGCCAGGTTCACCGCCACGGTGCTCTTGCCGACGCCGCCCTTGCCGGAGACGACCGCTATGATGCGGGTCTTCGACTCGTCCCGAAAGGCCGGGGCCAGTTCGGAAGGGCCGCCGTGCAGGGAGGTAAGGAGGTTCTGGCGGTCTTCGTCGTTCATGACGCCGAAGTCCACTTCGACGTGTTCGACGCCTTCGATCTCTTTCAGCCGGTCCTGGATGTCGGTGGTGATCTTATGCTTCAGCGGGCATCCGGCGGTCGTGAGGGCGACGCCCACCGTGACACCGGAACCTTCGATCTCGACCGTGCGGATCATGTTCAGGGAGATGAGGTCGCGCCCGATCTCCGGGTCTTTCACGTCCCGGAGCGCCTCCCGAACACCAGCTTCGGAGAAGCCATCGGCCGGTTCTTCCGGCTGTGGCGTCCGGTCTACGAGATGCTCGGCGGTCTCGGTTCCGGCGTCGAACCCGACCTGTTCCGGACTGGTCGGCCCATCTTCAACGTCGGAGCCATCTTTGGAACCGTTCTCTCCGGCACGCTTTCGAAACCAGTTGACCACTTTTGACAACCTCCTCCGGAGTCGCCCCCCGGACTCTTTGGGATATTCGAGACGAGGCGAAACTCTAGCGCCTCAGCGGGCCTGATCTTACCACAGCCCCGCCCCCAAAGGCTTACCTTGCTACCCGGAAACTCTTTACCCGGCTGCGGTTTCCGAGGTTGTCTTTGTGCCTGGGATACGTGGCGAAGAACGCGTACGTTCCGGGCCGGGCCGGCTTGTACCTGAAGCTGTAACGGGAGTTCGAGTTTAGGGCCGCCTTTTTGCGGGCGATGACCCTACCGTTGCGCTTTATGGTCACCGTTACGGCGCCGCCGTGCTTGGGGACCACGGAACCCGAGACGGTGCGGGCCCTACCGAGCTTCAGCTTGGTGGAGGGAGTATAGAGGCCGACACGGACCTTCACGAGAACCCGCCTCGTGGTGCTAACGGACGACCGGAGCTTGTCTGCCCGGTTGCCGGAGAACACCGTACGATAGTAGGTATTCTTGTTCGGCCTCAACCCGGAAAACGAATACGTGCCATCCTGGGCGGTAGTAGCCTGCTCCAACTTGCTGAACCTCGAACTCCCTACAACCCGCCGCTGAAGGGTCACGGTGCGATCACCGAGCGACTCACCCTCGGCGGAGAGTTTTCCAGAGAGTTTGATTCCTCTGCCGAACGTCGTGGCGCCGGCGCCCGTGTTCAGGCCGAGATCCGTGCTCCTAATACCCAGCGCGGAGGCGGCGTTCAACCGACCACCGGTTGCCGTCTTGTTCCGGAGACCATCCTTTTTGTCCACCGACCCCAGTATCCGCGACCGTATCTGCGCGTCGTCGAGCGACGGATCCTGGCTCTTTATAAGCGCGGCGACCCCGGTGACGTGCGGCGCGGCCATCGAGGTGCCGCTCATGTAGCCGTATCTGTCGCCGGTGTAGGTGCTCACGATGTCCACGCCGGGAGCCGCGAGGTCTACTTCCTTCGTGCCGAAGTTGGAGAACGAGGCCAGCCTGTCTTTGTTGTTGGTAGCCGCGACCGAGATGACGTTCGGCAGGTCGTAGTTGGTGGGGTATCTCGCCGTGGTATCGTTATCCGTTCCATCGTTTCCGGCGGCGGCCACGAACAGGTGGCCGGCTGAATCAGCCCTTTTTATGGCATCGTAAAGCGCCTGGTTGCGGCCTCCGCCACCCCAGGAGTTGTTGCTGATCTTGACGCCTTTGTCGAGGGCGTAGTTGATGGCCTCCACGGCGTCTATGGTGCTGCCACCGTTCTTGCCGAGGAACTTGAGCGACATTATCCGCGCATTCCAGTTGACGCCGGAGACGCCCGTGGAGTTGTTGCCCTGGGCGGCGATGGTGCCGGCGACGTGGGTGCCGTGTTCGTCGCCCCGGCCGCTTACCGGGTCGGGGTCGTAGACGCTGGCATCGTCGTTGAGGAAGTCCCAGCCGTTTATGTCGTCTACGTAACCGTTGCCGTCATCGTCTACGTTGTTGCCCGGGGTTTCGCCGGGGTTTCGCCAGATGTTGTCGGCGAGATCCGGATGGGTCACGTCCACGCCCGTATCTATGACGGCCACCACCGTACGCTGGCTGCCGGTAGTCGAATCCCAGGCCTCCGGCGCGTCTATGTCGGCGTCGGCGGTTCCGGCGGACCCGTTGATATTCTGCCCGGTGTTGTTCAGGGCGTAAAGGTACCTGTCGTAGTAAGTGTCGTTGGCCGTTTTTGTCGGGTACAGCAAATAGTTGGGCTGCGCGTACTCGACGTCTGGAGACTTTTCGTACTCGTCCACGGCATCTTTCACCGAAAGGTCTTTCGGCAAGCCTACGAGGTTCACGTCGCTCTTCGGGAGGTCTTCCTCTATCCGGGCGTCGTTTTCGCGGTTCAAGTCCTTGAGGTCCGACGGCGAGGCTTCGTCCTCGATCTTGACAATGATCTCACCGGTCTCGAATTTCTTGCCTTCCGGACCATCGTAAGTAGGTTTCTCACCCGTGGGTTCTGTCAACTTATCTTCGGACTCGGCCTTTTGCACCGAGCCCTGGACCACGAGGAAGACCGTGGTTACGGCCACCACCATCGCTATTAGAACCGTGGTCATCCTCAGCTTGTTCGTCACTAAACGCCTCAAGACTTGCTTCCTTGCAATCGGTTGCTAATCACTCACAAGGAAGGTTGTCGGATGAGACGTGGGAAACTTAAATCGTCGCGTTCACGGTTTTTGGAGGAGCTTCTTCAAGGTCGATACTGCCCGAACACCCCTCGCAGGACGTCCGAGACTTCGCCGAGCGTCGCCAGGTTCGCGAGTCCTTCCCGCATCGGGTAGAGCAAATTCTCGTCGCCTTCGGCGGCCTTTTTGAGGCTTGCGAGCGCGCTCTCCACCGCGGCGTTGTCCCGGCTCTCCTTTAGTTCGTTCAGCCGCTCCGTTTGTTGGTCCCGGATGGATTCGTCCACCGTGTGAAGCTCCATTTCCGGGTCTTCGCCGGCCTCGCCGGCGTGGCGGTTGAGGCCGACTATGATCCGCTCTTCCTTCTCGACCTCGCGCTGGTACCGGAAGGCGGCTTCTTCTATCTCCCGCTGCATGTAGCGGTCTTCGATGGCTTTTACGGCGCCCCCGATCTCGTCTATCCGCTTTATGTACTCCCAGGCTTCTTCTTCGACGGCGTCCGTCAGCGACTCGACATAGTACGAGCCCCCTAGCGGGTCCGCAGTCTCGGTCAGGCCGCCTTCGCTGGCGAGTATCTGCTGGGTCCGGAGCGCGATCCGGGCGCTGTGCTCGGTCGGGAGCGCCAGCGCCTCGTCGTAGGCGTTTGTGTGAAGGCTCTGGGTGCCGCCGAGTATCGCCGAGAGAGCCTGGACCGTCGTCCGGGCGATATTATTTTCCGCCTGCTGGGCCGTGAGCGACGAACCCGCCGTCTGGGTGTGGAACCGGAGCTTCATGCTCTTTTCGTCTTCGGCCCCGAAACGGTCACGCATTATGGTGGCCCACATCCGGCGGGCGGCCCGGTACTTCGCCACCTCCTGGAACAGGTCGTTGTGGGCGTTGAAGAAGAACGAGAGCCTCGGGGCGAACTCGTCTACTTCCAGCCCGGCTTCGAGCGCCGCCTCGACGTACGCGATGGCGTCCGCGAGGGTGAACGCCAGCTCCTGCACCGCCGTCGAGCCAGCCTCCCGTATATGGTACCCGGAGATGGAGATGGTGTTCCAGCGCGGCAACTCTTCGGCGCAGTAGGCGAACATATCCGTGGTGATCCTCATGGACGGCCCCGGTGGATAGATGTAGGTACCCCGGGCCAGATATTCCTTGAGGATATCGTTCTGGGTCGTGCCGGTTACGTCCTCGGGCTTCGCGCCCTGCTCTTCGGCGACGAGGGAGTAGAGGAGCAGGAGGATCGAGGCGGTCGAGTTTATGGTCATGGAGGTCGAGACGTCTTTTAGCGGGATGCCGTCGAACAGCTCCCGCAGGTCCAGCAAAGAGTCTATGGCGACCCCGACCTTACCCACCTCGCCAAGGGCCAGGTCGTGGTCCGAGTCACGGCCCATCTGGGTCGGAAGGTCGAAGGCGACCGAGAGGCCGGTCTGGCCGTTTTTCGTGAGGTATTTGAAGCGTTCGTTGGTCTCTTTGGCGGTCCCGAAACCCGCATACTGGCGCATGGTCCAGGGACGACCCCGGTACATGCTCGGGTAGACGCCCCGGGTGTAAGGATACTCACCGGGCTCACCGAGCTTCTCGTCCCGATCCAACCCGGCCAGGTCCTCGGGTTTGTAGACGGGCTTTACCTCTATGCCGGACTCGGTGTGGCGCTCATCTACGTCCATGAAGACCCCCTATTTGCCGTCTCTCAACTCAACAAGCTCGGTCAAAACCCCGAACGCGCTCCCGGGATGGACGAACGCCATCCGGGTTCCGCCGGCCCCTATCCGGGGCTCCCGGTCTATGAGCTCCACGCCCCGGGATTCGAGCTCCGCCAGCGACTCTTCGAGGTTCTCTACTTCGAAGGCAACGTGGTGGAAACCCTCCCCCCGCTTCGCGAGGAATTTGCCGACCGGGGAGTCGGGACGGGTGGGCTGGAGTAGCTCTATATTCGAGTCGCCGACCCGGAACATGGTGGCGACTATCCCCTGCTCCTCGACTTCCTCCGGCTCCCCCGGCTCGACGCCAAAACGGTCCCGGTAGAAGCGCGTCGCGGCTTCTATGTCCTCGACCGCATATCCGAGATGATAGATTCTGTTCAGCATACGGTAGATTGTAGAGCATGGCGGTCATCAAGGCCGCCGCGAAAGACCCGCTACCAGAACCCGACGGACATTCACAAGAGGAGACGGACATGGCGCAGAGCATCATGCAGAAGATAGAAGAACTCTCGGAAGAGCGGGAGAGTATCTTGGCCCGCGAGGGTTCGCACCACGATAGTTCGCAAGACCACGAGCGCGTCCAAAAGATAGACCACGACCTGGAGGTGCTGTGGGACCTGCGGCGCCGGGAGTTGGCCGGTGAAGTGGTCAGCCTGCAGGATGACTACCTGGACCGTTACGACCGCTACACCGGCTAACAACCGGGAATAAAATTGGCCTTACATCGTCTCGCGTTCGGAGACCTCGGCCCATTCGGCGGTCGAAGAGGCGGTGTCGAACACTTTCTTCAGCTCCAGGATGTCGTCCTCGGAGAAGGCGTCACGCCCGGCGTCGGGTATGAAGTTCAGGACCCGGCCTCCGGTGTAGTGGACCACTATCCGGGCGAGGCCGTTGTCCGGCTTCGGGGGGCCTTGCATTTTACGGGTGCGTTCTATACCGTGCAAAATCTCCTCCAGATTATCTTTTCTGACCCTTACGGATCGAGTGTGCCATCGAGTCTATGTAGGCCGCCATCATGTGCAGCTCGTAGGAGGCGAACTCGTCCCGCTGGCGGGGCCTGAAAACGTCTATGTCGCCGTTGCCGAACTCGATCACGACGCTCTCGATGCCCTCCGGGTTCATGTCGCCCCGGAGGTCCAGCGGGGTTCCGGTCCATTCTTTGTCTCTGGGCTCCAAATCTTTCCTTTCTACGGTATCTAAAGAGTGTCTAGCTCATCTCGTAGTCGCCGTGGACCACCAGTACGGGGCAGTACGCCTCCCGGACGACGGTGCTGGAGACGCTGCCTTGCAAAGCGTACTGGAGGCGGCTCAGGCCCCGGCTGCCGATAACGACCAGGCCGATCTCTTTGTCCCGGGTAAGGTTGACGATCTCCCGGGCCGGCTTTTTGCCCGGCACGATATGCGATTCCGCGACGGTGCCGCCCTCTTGCTCTATCTGCCGGATCTGCTCGTCGATCAGCTCCCGCGCTTTCTGGGCGGTCTGCTGGTCGCTAGAGCTTGGGTCGTTGTAATTGGCGGGCTTCGAGATTCCCTTGCCGACGAAGATCACGTGTATCCCGGATCCGGTCTTGGCGGAGAGATCCGCCGCCGCCCGGAGCGCGGGCAGGGAGTTCTCTGAACCGTCGGTTGCGAGCAGCACGTTGGTCGGGAACAGGCTCATGGGCACAAACCTCTTTCTGTGAAGTATCTATGGGCCGCATATTAGCAGCATCAAGCGCCGGTGCTGCAGTCAGAGCGGCCACAATGGAGACATCAACACCAGAGCCGGGGCAAAAAACAACGCCGGCAGCATGTTCGCCACCCGGACTTCCACGAGCCCCAAAAGCCCGAGACCCAGGCCGAAGATCAAAACTCCCCCCGTCGCGGTCGTGGCGGAGATCATGGCTTCGGTAA
>JBARZM010000312.1:0-5780 GCA_049650095.1 Rubrobacteraceae bacterium
CTGCGCGAATCGGGCGGGCTCGTGATCCTGAAAGGCAACCTCGCCCCGGAAGGCTGCGTCGTGAAGGTCGCCGGATACACGAGGCTGGAACAATCCGGCCCGGCCCGCGTCTTCGACTCCGAGGAGGAGGCCATGGAGGCCGTCCAGGCGGGCGGCATCGGCGAAGGCGACATGGTGGTGATCCGGTACGAAGGACCGAACGGCGGCCCCGGCATGCGCGAGATGCTCGGCGTAACGGCGGCGCTCGTCGGCCAGGGCCTCGGTGAATCCGTAGCCCTCTTGACCGACGGACGGTTTTCCGGCGCGACCCGCGGCCTCATGGCCGGCCACGTCGCCCCCGAAGCGGCGCATCGCGGTCCAATCGCCGCCGTAAGGGACGGGGATACCGTAACCCTCGACATCACGAACCGCACCCTGAGCGTGGACTTGCCGGATTCGGAGATCGAATCGCGTCTCGAGGGCTGGACAGAGCCCGAACCACGCTACAAAACGGGCGTAATGGCGAAGTACGCGGCGCTGGTATCCTCTTCATCAGAAGGCGCCGTGACCAGCCCGGATAACCTGTATAAATAGCCAACCGGGACAGCAGGAGGCCGGGTTCTACGCGTTGGGTCGGCCACGGGCGTCCATCCAGGACAAGATGTCCTCCAGGACTTGTTCTTGCTCCGGCTCGTTGAGAATTTCGTGGTAGAGGCCTTTGTAGAGCTTGATGGTCTTATCTTCCGAACCGGCCCGCTTGAAGAGCGTCTCGCTGCCACGCGGGTTGGTTAGATGGTCCTCGGTGCCGTGCATCACCAAAATCGGCAGCGTGATCTCCGCGGCGCGATCCCTTATGCGGCGCATCGCCCGTAGGATCTCGTACCCGGTCCGGGCCGGCGCCGGCCGCTCGTTCGAGAGAGGATCTTTGCGGGCGGCTTCGACCACGGAAGGGAGATGAGAGAGGGACTTTATATCCACCTTCGTAACGGGAGCCCTCGGGAAAAAGCGGGAGATCACCCGCGACAGCCGGATCAGGACGGGCGAGACGTTTTCGTTCGGTTCCAGGGCCGGGGCGGTGAGAATTAGACCGCTTAGCCCGGTCGCCCCGGGCTCCCGATTCAAAACGAACAGGCCCGCGACCGCCCCGCCCATGCTGTGCCCCAGCAGAAACAGCGGCCGTCCTTTTTCCCGCTCCCGGACCCGGTCCAGAAACACCACCAGGTCTTCGACGTACTCATCGAAAGCGTCGACGAAAAACCTCTCACCCCCGGACTCTCCGTGCCCGCGGAGGTCGAGGGCGTAAACGGCGTATCCCCGCCCGGCGAGCCACACCCCGACGTGCTCGTAGCGGGCGCCGTGGTCCTTCAGACCGTGGACCAGAACGACCACGGCTTTTGTTTGATCCTTCGGGAACTCCGGGAACCACCAGCGTTCGTGCAGTTCGAGGCTGTCGAGGGCGGTAAAACTTCCCTGTCCCCTTTTTATGCCAGGTTCGTCTTGCCCTTCCGGCACCTACTCTAGCTCCGGCTGGTCCCGGCCCGGCATCGGGATGCCAAGATGACCGTAGGCCCGGCGGGTGGCTATTCGTCCCCGGGGGGTGCGTTGTATCAGGCCGGTCTGCAACAGGAACGGCTCGTAGACGTCCTCTACCGTATCCCGCGCTTCGCCCAGTGCCACGGAGATCGTCCCTACGCCGACGGGTCCCCCGTCGAACTTCTCGATAATCAGGCCGAGATAATCCCGGTCGGCCCGGTCGAGTCCGAGCTCATCCACGCCCTGCATGGCGAGCGCCGCGTTGGCCGTTTCCTCGTCGATCCGGCCGTCTCCGACGACCTCCGCGTAGTCCCGGACCCGCCGGAGTAGGCGGTTGGCGATGCGCGGCGTGCCCCGACTCCGGCCCGAGAGTTGCTCCGCGCCGTCCTCGGTTATCGGGATGTCCAGGATGCCGGCGTTGCGAACCACGATCTTCTTGAGGTCCGCCGGCTTGTAGTAGTCGAGACGGTCCCAGAACCCGAAACGGTCCAGAAGCGGCTTGGTCATCAGGCCCGTCCGCGTGGTCGCCCCCACGAGGGTAAATTTCGGCAAGTCCATCCGGATAGTTCTCGCCGAAGGCCCCTGTCCGAGCACGAGGTCCATCGCGTAGTCCTCCATGGCCGGGTAGAGGACTTCTTCGATCTGCCGGTTGAGGCGGTGGATCTCGTCTATGAACAGAAAATCTCTCTCGTCGAGCGAGGTGAGGATGGCGGCCATGTCCCCGGCCCGCTCCAGGCTCGGTCCGCTGGTCTGGTGCAGTTGCACCCCCATCTCGGCCGCCAGTATCCGGCAGAGGCTCGTCTTGCCGAGTCCCGGCGGCCCGGCCAGCAGGATGTGGTCCAACGCCTCCTCCCGCTGCCTGGCGGCCTGCACGAAAATCCGGAGGTTATCCTTCAGATCCTCCTGGCCGACGAACTCGTCTAGCGTCCGGGGCCGGAGCGTTGGCTCATCGTCCTCATCGAACGGTTCCGGGTCTAGCGGATGCTCCGGAGGCGGCCCATCGGGCGGTCCTCCGGGCGGAATCCCACCGGGCGGCCCTGCGGCCCCGGTTATGTCCTCCGACGGTTCCCCATCGCGGCCCCCGGTGAAGTCGTCGAACTCTTCGCTCAACGCCTACCCCCGATCCGGCGCAGCGCTTCTTTTATGTACTTCTCTACCGTATCCTGCGGCGGCACCTCGTTCAGCACGCTTTCGGCCTCTTCCAGCGAATACCCGAGGCCCGCAAGCGCCTCCCGGGCCTCCATGTACGGCCCGCCGCCGTTCGGAGCCGGGGTGGGACTATCCGTGGGATCGAAGACAGCGAAGTTCTTGCCTTTGAGTTCGAGCACCAGGCGTTCGGCGGTCTTCTTGCCGAGCCCGGGGACGGAGGAGAGCTTCGTCACGTCCCCCCGGGCGACGGCCTCGGAGACTTCGCCCGGCGAGAGCGTCGAAAGAACCGAGAGGGCCAGCTTCGGCCCAACCTTGCTAACGGCGGTCAAAGCGTCGAACGAGGCCCGCTCGTCTTGTTTGGCAAAGCCGAACAGGAGCATCGCGTCTTCCCGGACCACCATCCGGGTATGGAGCACGCACTCCTCCCCGACCGGCGGCAGGTCGTTCATAGTGCCCGCCGACGTCGAGACCCGGTACCCCACGCCACCAACGTCCAGAACCACGCCCTCGGCGTCCTTCTCCACCAACTGTCCACGAAGTCTACTGATCATGGTCTAATTATCCCGCACGAACCATCATTTACCCACCCCCACCTTGCCGCCCATCCGGCTCGAAAAAGCGTGGCAGATGGCGATCGCCAGTCCGTCCGCGGCATCGTCGGGCTTTGGGATCTCCGGCAAGTTCAAAAGGGCCTTCACCATCTCCTGGACCTGCCGCTTATCGGCCCGACCGTAAGAAGTAACCGCCTGCTTTACCTGCAGCGGCGTATACTCGGCGACCTCGATGCCCGCCTTGTACGAAGCGAGGATAGCGACCCCCCGGGCCTGCCCGACCGTGATTGCCGTGGTCGTGTTGGTGTTGAAAAACAACTCTTCGATAGCCACGGTCTCCGGCCTGTAACCCCGAACCAACTCCGTCACCCCATCGTAGAGCCGTCCGAGCCGTCGCGGCATCTCCCAGGTGGAAGGCGTGACGATAGCGCCATGCTGGACATATCGCAACCGGCTTCCCTCCTGCCGGACAACCCCCCACCCCATCGTCGCCGTCCCAGGGTCTATCCCAAGGATCATGCGCCCGTTGCCATCGGTGGTTGACATTCTTCAAGGTTACTCTCTACCGGGGCACAATGCACCGGCGCCCACATGTTGTGTCTGCTGACTTCGTATCCCCCAAAGGACCAAGAGCCGCCGGTCGGGCTCGAACCGCTGACCCGCCCATCACCGGAAACAACCGGAAACATGAACGAGAAGTACTACTAGGGGTGAAGGGCGCGTAGGAGATCCGGCGGAGGGAGCCGGCTCGGGCCGCGGATAGGCGGTGCGCCCTATAGCGTCACGGCCTATCCGCGGCTTTCAAAGATTCGGACTGCTGTTGTTCGAGGACGAGGCTCAGGAGCGGCGAGAGCCCACCTGACTCTGAATACGCTGCCAACTGAGGGTCTCGATCCCGTCCGCCAGCTTCACCTCCACTCCCTTGCGCGTGAGGCGCACCGGAGGTCTGCCACGGTGGCTCATCCACTCCTTGCTCAGCGGCCCCTGACGCATTACGTTGCGGCGCGCCTGACGCCAACCGTAACGACGGAGGTTTTCCGCCAAACTCCTGTCTTGGTAGATCCAGCAGATATCCTCAATCGCCTGATGAGAGGTTCCGCCACCTATAGCCCTCCTTGCGTAGCGTCCCGCGGGGTCTGTCTTGGGGAAGCCCACCGTGGTATTCGCCGCCTCGGGCGGTGCGTCGGCCTCTGAGAGAGCCTCGTCTACCATACGTCCCAGCCTCGACATCTGATCGCTCATTTTCGTGTCTCCTACCCGGATAGGTTCCGGATCGCTTGTCTATGATGTCATTGTCGCCACCAAACCTAAGAGGTGGATGAGAAATGGCCCCGGTTACGACAACCGCCAACGCGAGGGCTGCCATGCCGGGCTGGTAGCCCAGGGTAGAGAAATAGCCCACTCCGGTCGGGCGCATCACCTTCCACCAGGAATGCTTCTCGTCGCGGTCCGCGGGGTGTTCGTGGGGACCCTGGATCTGATTCTACCCGGCTCTCCAGCATCCACCCGCGAAAGCGGGCTCCAAGACGCTGGCCCCCGGCGCCCGAAGGTCGGGTTCTCACGTTGCGCAGGGCGCCTAACGCAGGGCGCCTAAGTATCCGCCGAGCCGCGCCCCCGGCCGGCGGCTTGACCGCGCAGCGCGGCTGTGAGCAAGGCCCCGACGCCCGCGATGATGGCGAAGTCGGCGGCGTTGAAGACGTAGAAGAGACTCAAGTAATCGGTGACCTGTCCGCTAACCACCCTATCGAACAGGTTCCCGACGGTTCCTCCGAGTACGAGCCCGGCCCCGGCTCCAGTGAGCCTGGAAATCCTATCCGTAAAGAGAATGTATGCCACCACACCCAGCGCCAAAAGACTTCCAGCCATCAGCAAGACGCCCTGGCCGGGGAGCGTGCCGAAAGCGCCCCCAGGGTTCGTCACGTATGTCAACCGGAGCAGGCCGGGGACTATCGTCACGCTTTCTCCCACCCGCATGAAGCTCTCGACCGCGAGCTTGAGTACCCGGTCTACGATAAAGACGCCGAAAGCGATCGCGAGCGCGCTACCGATATTGCTTGTGCGGTTCATCTTGCGCCTCGCTCTTTTCCGCTCCAGACTGGCCCGTACGCGCTTCTCCAGCATCTTCGCATATTAGTCTCCGGGTAGCGACCCGGAGTGACCCGGCGTCACACACTTCTAATCCAATTCTTAAAACCGTCTTATGTTTGCCGGCGAGAATCCCCCTTGCGAACCTTGGTAAAGCGATGAGAGGAGGCCACGAGTGTAAACGCTCGCGACCGAGATAGGAGCAAACCCAAAGCAAACGAAACCAGAGAGGAACCAAAATGCAGACGAAGAAACTAATCGCGGGAGCGGCAGCCGCCACCATCCTAACGCTGGGCGGCGGCGCGGCCATAGCCGCCCAGCAGGCGCCGTCGGACACGACCACCAACGGGGCCAAGCAGGAGCAGCAAGACCCCTCCTACAAAGGCTCGATAAAGGCCCCGGCAGATAAGGCCGCCGAAGGCAAAGAGGGCAAGGAGAACGAGGCCGCCGAGAAGAAACAGGAAGCGGCTGAGTCCCAGAAGC
>JBARZM010000313.1:0-1868 GCA_049650095.1 Rubrobacteraceae bacterium
GAGCTGGCCGTGCCCGTCGAGAACCGGCCCGGCATCTTCGCCGAGGTGACGACCCTCATGGGCTCCAACAACATAAACATCCTCGACCTCTACGTCCGCCACTCCAACACCGAGCGCGCCGCCCTGGTCCTGACGCTCGACGCCGAAGCGGCGCGCCGGGCGCGGGAGATGCTCCGCGCAGCCGGTTTCAACGCTGAGATCCAGGCCTGAACAAAGCCTCCGTTCGAGCAGAGACGCCCGACGGACCGCGCAACTATCGCCCGAGCAAGTGCCGGAGAGCACCCGCGAGTTCGGGGTAGCGGAATTCGTAACCCGTTTCTTTTAGCTTGTGGGGCTCGACGCGGGCGCTCGCCAGGAGCAGTTCGTCGGCGACCTGGCCCAGAACCGCCCGGAGGGCCGGGGCCGGGGCCGGCAAGAGCGTCGGACGGTTGAGCACGTCCCCGAGCACCTTGGTGTATTCCGCGTTTGTCAGGGGCTCGGGCGCGACGACGTTTACCGGTCCCTCAACGGAATCGTTTTCCAGGGCGTGGAGGAGCGCCCCGGACACGTCATCCAGCGCGACCCAACTCCACCACTGCTTGCCGCTACCGACTTTGCCGCCACCGCCGAGCTTGAAGAGCGGCAGCGTGGTCCCCAAAGCGCCGCCTTGAGGGCTCAATACGATCCCAAAGCGCAAGTTCGCCACCCGGACGCCGGCCTCCCGCGCAGGCTCGGCGGCGGCCTCCCACTCCTTCACTACTTCGGAGAGGAAGGCTGCTCCCGGTTCGCTCTCTTCGCGCAGAAGCTCGTTGCCCCGGTCGCCGTAGTAGCCGATGGCTGAGGCGCAGATCATGGCCCGCGGCTTCTCGGAGAGTCCGGCAAGGGTCTCCGCCAGCAGGCGCGTACCCTGTACCCGGCTGTCGAGGATCTTCCGCTTCTTCTCTTCGTTCCAGCACCCGACGATGTTCTCCCCGGCAAGGTGGACCACGGCGTCCAGGCCTTCGAGCCGGGAAGCGTCGATCTGACCCCGGGAAGGGTCCCAGCGAATGGTGTCTTGGGAGCTGGGCTTGGAGCGGCTCAGGACGGTTACGCCATGTCCCTTGTTTTTCAGCTCCGTGCCCAAGGCCGAACCCACGAGCCCCGTCGCGCCGCTTACCGCAATATTCATCATCGCCTCCCTCTGACGCCGTCCCGTACATGGTAACGCCTTCGGGCCGGGAGGATGTAAACTCTCCCGCGCACGGACTTACCCCCACGCGCCGCTGATCTTTGCTACCGCCCGACGCTTGAAGCCGGAAAACGGGTAGAGGGGCGATGCTCGCGTGCCGGGAAGACCGCAATAGACCTCCGGCACGTCCGGGGAAGCACGCCGGGCCGGGGTCCCGGGGTCCCGGCGCCGCACGCCTCACACCGCATGCGCCAGCGTCCCACCGGCTTCCTGAGGAATACCCTCCCGGTAGAGGGTTCCCCCTCCGAAATCGAGGGCTTCGAAGCTGGAAATAGCCTGCCGGGAAGGGCGGCGCAACCTTACCCGGCCGTCGCGGGGGCGGGTTCGCTCGACCAGCTCCCGGGCGCACGTAAGGTCCAGGAAGGTTACGCCGGACAGGTCCACCTCGACCGGCGACGAGGGGCTCGACGCTCCGCTCAGAGACTCCTGGAGAAACCCCAGGTCGTGGACGTCGAACTCGCCGGAGAGCTCGACCAGGACACGCCCGCCTTCCGGTTCCCGGACTTCGATGCGGACTGCGCCACGCGCCTCGTCCATCAGGACCTCCGTTCTCGTCATTGCTCTCCCCGCCGCGCTTCGCCGGTGGCCCCCGAGTCCGGGTCGCCATGTATCCTGTCCAGCAGCCGGTTTATCTCGCCCTGCGCCGCCAGCCCGCTAAACG
>JBARZM010000314.1:0-5961 GCA_049650095.1 Rubrobacteraceae bacterium
GAGAACGAACTGGATATCGAAATCTTCAACGATCCTTCGGGCCGCGTCATGTTCACTACCTACTCGGACGGCAAAGAGACCAATAACGTCGAAAAGAAGCTCCCCTTCGACCCGACGGAGGACTTCCACGAGTACCGCTTCGATTTCTACCCGGGCCGGGTAGAGTTCTACGTGGACGGCGGGCTACTGCACCGCTTTACAGAAGGATTGCCCGAAGACCCGATGCGACTATACGTGAACGCCTGGTTCCCGACGTGGCTCTCTGGCCGAAAGCCGGAGGCGGATGGCTACACTTACGTGGATTGGCTAAAGCACTAGACCAAGCGGAACCTGCTTCGTATCCTTTTTCAGCGGATCGAAGTTACTCAATGTCTTCCGGCCTCCCGATTCAACATAGCCGTTGTGAAATCCCGAAAGTCGTCCAGATGATTCTCCAAGATGCTTTTTAGGATTTCGAGGCGTAGCTTCTGATAGTCGTGGATAGCAACGTTGCGAAACCCTACCATGGCCTGCATCCGGTGCGAGAGGTCAGGTTGGATCCACCCGGATTCTTCCAGTAACGAGAAAGCTTCCCGGCTCTCCTGGGGCAATCCTAATTTTTCTACCCGTGCCGTGTGCATGGCGAGGTCTATAGATGCTTCCGATGCCCGCAAGAGGTTCAAGACAACGGCGTCTTGCCGGGTGTAGTCGGTCTCCAGCTCGCCTTCGCTATCTTTGTATTCCTCTGCGATGCGCTCCAGGCATCGCTCTATAACGGCTGTCTTGTTCAAGACTACTTCGTCAGCCATAAATACTGCCTCTTCGTAGGATATCCTGCAATATCTCTCGTCTCTCCTCGTTGAGGCGGGCGTAAGACGAGTACACGTAGTTCTCGAAGGTCTCGCAATCCAGCTCGTCCGCGCAGTAGACACGCTCCCCGCCGTGTATCACCTGGGAGCGCATTACCGTGGAAGCTGTGGCCAAGTCTACGATATCCACGTTCCGTCCAACGAGGGTCGCCAGTTCTTGGGCCACGTCCCATAGTCTGACGACCGACAGGGAGCTCCCGGCGTACACGGCCAAGTCGAGATCGCTATCGGGCCGCTCGTGATCGGTCCCAAAACTGCCGAAACGGTAAATGGCGACAAGCTCGGGAATTTTTCTTTTGAGCTCGTCTATCGCTTCGGCCAGTGGCTTTTCGGTCGAGTTTTTCATGGGAATATAAGTGTACTCGCAGATAGATCGCAGTACTAGATGAGCATACTACTCGAGATAATAGGGGTTCTAGCCGTCGTCTTTTTTGACCCAGTTTCCATTCTGGTTTTTCTCGTACTTCTCTTCGACGGCGCCCCAGGCCACGCGGTGGGCGCGGCTCTCTTCGCCGTATTGTTCCTCGGCGGAGTTGAAGGCTTCTTTGTATATCTCCTGGGCGTGTTTGGGGAGGTTGTTCCTGACGCCTTTCGGTAACCCGGTGATTTTGTCGTACGGCAATGCTACTCCCTGAGTCCGTGTGGGTCGAGAAGGTTGTGTACCCGCCTCCGGTAAGACCAAACCCAAAGGGTTCCAAAGGGTTCAGGAGAAGTGATCCCAGCCCGATAAATCTTCGACGTTCTCCCCGTCCCGTAGAAACACCGCCCCTCCGGCGGTGACTTCTCCAATGACGGTTGACGGCGTTTCTGTCTCCGACGCCAGGGCCTCGATAACCGCGCCGGGGGCGGCGATGAGCAGTTCGTAGTCTTCGCCGCCGGTGGCGGCAATGAGTTCCGGGACGTGGCCCAGGGAACCGAGATACGCGCGGGTATCGTCCGCCACCGGCAGTTGCTCCAACTCTATCCGGCAGCCGACGCCACTCTTTTCACAGATGTGCCGCACGTCGGAGGCGAGGCCGTCGGAGAGGTCGATCATGGCGTGGGCTTCGAGCCGGGCGGCGGCCTGCCCCTCAGCTATCCGGGGCTCGGGGCGGAGGTGTTTGCGGATCAACCGCTCCAGGGTCCTGTCCGCGTTCTCCAGCGCCAGGAAACCGGCGGAAGACGCGCCTAGCTCCCCGGTGACGGCTAGCAGGTCTCCGACCCGGGCGCCGGAGCGCAGCACGGGCGGGTGAGAGAACTGGCCCAGGATCGAGACATCCACCGTGAGCGACCCGGCCCCGGTCGTATCGCCCCCTATCGGGTAGACGCCGAATTTTTCGCACGCCTCCCGAACGCCCCCGAAGCACCGGCCGGCCGTCTCCGGGTCCGGGGCGCCGCCAGAGACGAGCACGAAACGCGGGGCCGCCCCCATGGCCGCGACGTCCGAGACGTTGACCGCGACGGCTTTGTATCCCACGTCCTCGGGCGAGGCCCAGTCTTTGAAGTGGCGCCCGGCGACGAGCATGTCGGCGGCGGCGGCCCAGGTGGTCTCCCAGGTGGTCTCCCAGGTGGTCTCCCAGGTGGTTCCGCCCAGGCGCAGGACGGCGCAGTCGTCCCCTATCGGGACCAGCACCTCCGGCGGGGCGTCCGGCAGGCTACCGGAGATGCCGCGTATTACGTCGAACTCATTCAACGCCGCCCCTTTCGGAACCAGCGGCGGGGGTCCAGGTATCTTCGGTAACGCGAAACGGCCTCCGCGCCGGAGAATATCGCCGCCACCCGGAAAATGGCCTCCGCGAGGACGACGAGCGCCGGGACGAGCCGGACTTTGACTTTGGTCCCCGCCGGCGGCGGCGCGAAGGGTACGGCCGAGTCCCAGGGCCAGAGGTTTCCCGGAACCACCAGCAGCAGCAGGAGCACCGCAGTCCACTTTCGACGCGGACGCGGTGGCTTGTGGGTGGTCTTGGCTGGTCTATCCACGGAGTTCATGCCGGTCACCGCTTCATCCCCTCTATCAACCGCCACAGGAGGTTTGATTCTTCTCCGGTGTACCAGGTAGGCAGGGCTTTCCATTCGCTTTCGGTTACCCACTCGTGGGCGTCGTGGGCCTTTTCTTCCGGCCGGACGTCCCCTCCCGGATGCCGGGCGAGAAAACCCGTCCCGGCGTAGAGTTCGGGGTCTCCGGGTCCGCGCCAGGGCTCGACCCGCGCCCACCAGAGAACCTCGGGTTCCGTGTCGAGGCCGGTCTCTTCCAGCGTTTCGCGGCGCGCGGCGGCGACGAAATTTTCGCCCGGCTCCAGCATGCCACCGGGGTTCTCCCAGAGACCGACGGGCGGTTTGCGCCGTCTCAGGAGGAGCGTGCGGGGTTCCGGGCCGTCGAGGTTTACCACCACCGTCCCGGAACCGAGGTTGGCGTGAACCACGCCTTCGTCCGTCAAGGGAGAGGGCCGGGCCGGTGCCGGCGGTATTTCTCCCGGTAGCGCGCGCAGGTGGCGGTCAACGCGGCGGCGGTCCTCCTCGCTCCACCAGCTCGGTAGTTCGAGCCACTCCTCTACGGTGGCCCACCGGTAGTCGAGGTGTTCGTGGGAGATTCGTACGTCTGTAGCGCGGGTGCGGCCGATGTAGGTTACGGCGGCCAGCCGGCCTCCTTCGGGCCTCTCCCCGACCCAGGTGGCGAGCATCCGCTGGGGCGGGACCAATAGTCCCGTCTCTTCGTAGACCTCGCGGACGGCACCCTGCTCGAAGTTCTCCCCGGTTGATAGGCGGCCGGCCGGCGGGTCCCAGGTCCCGGTGGGTCGGAGGAGCAGCAGGAGTCGTCCATCCTCCCGGACGGGCAGTATGCCGGAGACGAGATCCGCGCTGACGCTCACGATAAGAAGGAGCGCAGCTCTCGGGCCGCCGACCCCGGGTCTTCGGCGTCGAGGACGGCCCGGACGACGGCGAAGCCCGGCGCGCCCGCGGCGGCGACCCCGGGAGCGTTTTCCAGGTCTATGCCGCCGATGGCGAACCAGGGAATAGAGAAACGTTCGCGGGCTACCGCTTCGACGAGTGCGAGTCCGGATACGGTGGAATCCGTCTTCGTCGGGGTGGCGAAGACCGTTCCGACCCCGAGATAGTCGGCGCCGCTCCGGACGGCTTCCCGGGCCTCCTCGACGCTGCCGGCGGAGACCCCGATAATGGAGTTCGGGCCGAGCGACCCCCGGACCTCTTCGGGCGGGGCGTCTTGCTGGCCGAGGTGAACGCCGGCGCCCGAAAGCCGGGCCAATTCCGGGTCGTCGTTGACGGTAAAGATCGCACCCTCCCGGTCGCAAACCTCCCGCAGCTCTTCCGCCAGCGGCAGGAGTTCTTCCCGCGGGTCGTGTTTGTCCCGGAGCTGCACGAGGTCTACCCCGCCCCGGACGGCGGCGGCCACCCTCTCCGCCAGGTCCGGCCGGGGGTCGGTGACGAGCAGCAGGCGCGCTTCGCGGAGCTTCACGGGCTTATTTCTCGTCTATGCGTCGCGGGGTCCAGGCGACCACGTCCAGGCGGCGGGCGTAGTGGAGCAGCGGTTCGGTGTCCGGCTGCTTCACACCGATCTGGGCGGTCATGTCGAGGGTTTTCACGTCAATCTCCGCGCCCTGAAGCGGCCACAACTGGTGGTGGATGTCGCCCCGGCTCACCCTTCCCCGGCTGTCCGCGCTGTAGAGGCAGTAGCGTTCGGTGAGAAAATTTTCGAGGCTGTCCGGCTTTGACTCGAAGACCCCGCCCGTAGGCTTGTAACATCCCTCGAAACTGGCCGGCGGCGCGTGCCGGTGGGTGCGGACGCTTCTGTAATCCACCTCCTCGCCGGAGACCCGGCAGGACATCTTCGCGTCGTAGTAGGGCAGGTTGAAAGTTGCCCGGGCCAGGCGGACGGCGACCGGGTTGTGGGCGTCGAGGCTAAAGAACCAGATGCCGGGTTTGCCTTGCGCGCTGACGTAGGTTCGGAGGTTTATCTCCGGGAAGTTCGAGAGTTGCGACACGGCCGGCAGGAAGCGGGGCCGCACGCCGCTCATCCGGAACGGCACGACGCCGATCCAGGCGTCGCCACCGAAAGTGTCGAGGTGGAGGGAGCCCGGGATCAGGGGCCGTAGCGTCTCCGCCGGTACGGGCCAGTGCATAAAGAGCAGGTCGTGCCAGCTCATGGCGAGCGCCCACGGCTTGCTGGGGATTGGGTACGGACGATGTTCCGTACGGGCTAGTGCTTTATGCGTCACCGGCATACGGTAATCCTAAGCTACCGGCGGACCGTCGTCTAGACATCCGTTCACAGCGCGCCTGTTTTGCGGAGGGCCTTGAGGACCCCGTAGCCGATGATGGCGCCGGGGATGCTGGAGAGGGCGAAGGCCGTCATCAAGGCGAAGAGGCCGCCGGCCGCCTCCCCGATAAACGGGGAGATCAGGACTGCCCCTAATGTGGCCCCGATCAGCACGGTGCCGAGAGGCTCGAAGAGTGCCGCCGCGTCCCGGCGCAGGATCAGGTAAACGAAACCGACCACGAGCGCCCCGAACGGACTTCCCGGAAAGGCGAAGATGCTCCCGGTGCCTATGGAGAACCGGATGGTCGCCGTGACGAGCGCGGAACCCGCGGCCCACCACGGGCCGAGCAGGACCCCGGCGATGGCGTTGATCGCGTGCTGAAACGGGAACACCCGGGCCCCAACCACCGGGACCGAAAACGAAGATAGAAAGACACCCAGGGCCGCGAAGATCGCCGCCAACACCAGCTTGCGCGTCGTATAACGCGGAAGGTTCCCCGAACCCCTAGCCACGGGCTAGTTCCTCGATTCGGACGGAACCTTCGAGGCCGGAAGCGTCGTCCGAGAGGGCTGCGAGCGCGTCGAGCAGCCGGGGCTCGAAGGTGCCGGGGCCGTCCGCGCCCTTTGTCGCGGCGGCGATCTCCCCGGCGCGGCCGAAGTACGCCAGGGCTGTGGCGACGGTATCCGCATCCCCTCCGCCGACCGCGGCAAAACATCCCACGACGGCGGTAGAGGCGCAGCCGCTCCCGACCATCCGGCCCATGAGTGGGTGGCCGTTCCCGACCGCCAGGATGCGCTCTCCGTCGGCCACGTAATCCTTTTCGCCCGTGACGGCCACGGTTGCGCCCAGGGTCCGGG
>JBARZM010000315.1:0-1546 GCA_049650095.1 Rubrobacteraceae bacterium
TAATGTCGGCGACATCGATATCGAAACGGTCGAAACGCAGACCGGCGACGATCTTCAGCCAGTCGGTCACATCGACCTGATCCTGCAAATAGAAGGATAGAAATTCGACCTGCGAGGCGCGATTGCGACTCAGGACAGGGAAGGAAAAGGCAGGGATGTCCAGAGGGTCGGTGAAAGGAATCGACAACTGATCGTCGCCATTTTGCGCGAACAAATTGTCCGCACGGCTATTGCTGCTATCCTGATCGCCATATTCGAAACCGGCAAGCAGGGTGTGCCCGATAGCGCCTGTCGCGAACTCACCGATTAGATTACCCTGGACGATCAGGTTCTGGCGATCGGTAGTATCGCGATAGCCGTCCAGTTCGACCTCAGCAAAAGTTCCATTCGAAACGGCCACGCTGCCGCTGGGAAACAGATTTTGATACAGCTTGTCATAATCAGCATATTGCGCAGTTAGGTTGGCACGCAGTCCGCTTGAGAAAACGTGATCGAGGCGACTTTTGAGTATGTGTGCCTGCAATGTCGTGAAATTGGCGTCTGGCGAACCGAAGAAAGTGTTGTCGAATCCTTCCAGCGGGCGAGCCTGACCCTCTTCGACAGTCCGGGAGGGAACGCCTCGATCGACAACGCGGTCGTCATCGACATATTCATACGACACCATGATGTCGGTATCCGGACCAATCCTGAACGATGCGGTCGGGTTGATTGCGAACGCGTCGCCACCGAAAAAATCACGGTGGTTGTCGAGACTGGTATAATAGCCGTTCAGGCGGAAGGCGGCACTGTCGTCAGCCGCCAGGTTCAAATCGCCAGCAACGTAAACCGATCCAAATGTGTCGATACTTGCGGTTGCTCCGGTGAAATTTTGGGAAAAATCCGCGCGCTTCGTCACACGGTTGACGACCCCGCCGCCGCCGCCGCGACCGAACAGGAGTGCATTCGCACCGCGCAGGATTTCAACCTGCTCCAGATTGTAGAGCGGCCGGTAATACTGGACGTCGTCGCGAAGACCATCGATGAAGAAATCGGCCGTCGTCTGGTTCCCGCGAATGACAATGGCGTCACGGTGACCTTCCCCCTGGCTGACCGAGATACCCGGCGTGTAACGCGTTATGTCGCCAAGGCTCGTGAACGCCTGGTCGGCGATCTGCTGACTGTCCATGATGGACAGGCTTTGCGGAATATCAATGACCGGCGTGGGTGTTTTCACGGCGTTCAATTTGTCGAGCGACAAATATTTTCCTTCGACCACAAAGTCGCCGTCGAAAACAGCTGCGGCATCATCGGCACGGACCGCGGTGGGAAGAAGGCCAGCATACAGGATAGTCGTAGCCGCGAGAATTATCTTGGGATGCATTGGATTCGTCCTTGAATTTCGATCGTGCGCAGCTGCTATTGCATGTGAAGTTGCAAATCAATCGCAAAAAGAAACCCCTGCCAACCCGGCGCTTTGCCGTACACCAGTGATCGACAACCGGTTTCATACGACACGGAAAAGACCTTGTGGCGGGCGGGGTGGGATTCGAACCCACGAAGGGCTTGC
>JBARZM010000316.1:0-6198 GCA_049650095.1 Rubrobacteraceae bacterium
GGCTTGTCTACCGGTCCGTGGCCGGGGACGCGGTGGACGGAAACGCCTCCCGGAAGGTCCGGAAGCGCTACGGCCGGATGGTCGAGGATGGCCGGGTCGCCGGAGACGGCGTGACGCCGGTAGAGTCTGCCTTGCTGCCCGGGTCTGAAGCCGTGGTTTTGGACGGCGTGCATCATAACCGGCACGTCGGCCACTGGTACGGCGCGGACCGGGAGACCGTTCGGCGCTGGTGGCCGGAAGACCTGGCTGCGGAATATATCCTTGTGGAGGAGCACCGTGCATAGTAGCCTCCGGCCGTCCGCATGCACCCGCACTGGTAGGAGATATTTAGATGCCGGCTGACGGGCCATCCGCCCCAAAAAACCCGGGCAACGCGCCGCCCACCGACGAGGCCGGCGCCGAGGCTCTGAGAAGCGCCATGCGCCACTTCCCGACCGGCGTCACGGTGGTGACCTCCGGGACTGGGGACAAAGCGGAAGGCATGACGGCGAACGCGGTGATCTCCGTCTCGCTAGATCCACCACTCTTTCTGGTAAGCGTCCACCGGGACGCCCGTCTAAACCCGCGCATAAGAGAAGAAGGCTACTTCGCCGTCAGCATCCTGGCCGACGACCAGGAAGGCCTCAGCCGGCTCTTCGCATCTCCCGAACGCTCCAGCGGCCTGCAGGCGGTCCACTCTTTGGGAGGCGGATACGGCACGACCGGCGCCCCGCTCGCCGCCGGTTCACTCGCCACGATAGAGTGCAGGCTGGAAGAAAGCCACCCCGCCGGCGACCATGACCTGTTCCTCGGCCGGGTCGTGGACGTTCACGCGGGAGATTCCCGCAAGGGTCCGCTGGTCTATCACGAAGGTTCGTACCCGACGCTCAAAGGGGCCGAGCGGCCGGGAGAGTCCGGCGCTTTCGTCGACTCCGTGCGCGGCTTCGACGCGCGGTTGGGCGGCCTAAAAAACCGCCGGAGACGCTAGCGGTGTTTCGCCGGCGGCTACTCTCCATCGTACGGCCCCGGCCAACGGACACCAGGGGATTAGTCTACTTCGAGGGTACGGAGGAGAACGGCAGGATACGGCGCGGCAAGGCCCGCTCCCCCGAGACCGGCGAAACCTACTCCATAAAAAACGGGTACCTGGATCTCATGAAAGGCAACCTCGGCGCGGACAACATCGCCAACTTCACCAACTTCCTCCCCGGCGCCGGGCGCGGATACGAACCGCTTTGGCGTCGGAGCTCCCTGAGCCTGCTAACCGGCGAACGCTTCCCGAACGAGAAAGAGATACGCCTGATCTCCCTCTTCGTCGGGCTGGAGCAGGATGGCCGCTACCTGGACCTCGGCTGCTCCGCCGGGCTCTACACCCGAAACCTGGCCCAAAGGTTGGGCGACGCCGGCGACATCGTCGGGATAGACATCTCGCCCTCCATGCTCAAAGAAGCGGCCCGGCAGTCCCGCCGGATCGGGGCAAAACCGTCCTTCGTCCGGGCCGACGCCGAAAACCTGCCGTTCGCCGACGGCGCGTTCGACGGGGCCGTCTGCGGCGGCTCGCTCAACGAGTTCGGGGACCCGGCCCGCGCCCTGCGCGAGACCGCCCGCGTCCTAAAACCCGGCGGGCGCGTCGCCATCATGGGCATCCTAAAAGCCGAAACCTCCTGGGGCCAGGCGCTCCAGCGCTTCCTCTCGACCGGCGGCGTACAGTTCTTCGGGCCCGAAGAGCTTCACAATCTCCTCGAAGAATCCGGGTTCGTCCCGGAAGATCCCCGGGTCCACGGCCCAGTATTTCTCACCGGCGCCGCCCGCCGCTCCTGAACCCGTTTCTTTAGAATGCCACTCCACAACACAATACGACGTTTGCAAACGGCGTCGCTTCGCCGGTTCGGACAACGAGCCGGGCAGTGGAAGATATGCGCTTCAACTCTTCGTGGGGGACAAAGTCCAAATCTGGCAAACAGGCGCCGAGCAGTTCGTGGACGGCCCGGTTCTGCTCCTTGACCTCTTCGGCAGCAGTTGCACCTTCGATCACTAACTCGTCCAACAGTCCGTGGAGGACCGCGTCGAACGACGGAACCCCGAACTGGAAGGCGAGGTCCACGAGATCCGGACCAGGTGGGATCGACAATCCAGCGTCACATACCATGAGCCGATCGGTATGCCCGAGCCGGGCCAAAAAATAAGCGAGTTGCGCATTTACGATACCGCCCTTCTTCAAAGCTTCTCCACCGTTTCGGGGCTCGGCAGCGCACCCTGGGCGCCTTCCTTCGTAACGGCCGCCGCCCCGGCCCGCACCGCATAGGAAACAGCGTCTTCGAGAGAAGTATTTGCAGTCAGCTTTACGGCCAGTGCCCCGACAAAGGCGTCGCCGGCCCCCGTAGTATCCACGACTTCTACTTCGGGAGAAGAGACGTGCCCCGTCGCATCACCATCTGCGTAGACTGCACCGTTGGAGCCCAGGGTTATGACCACCGAGCGAGGTCCGAGCGACAGAAGTTCCGGTGCTGCGGAGAGAGCGCCGTCCACACCTTCCACCTTGTCTCCAAGCAAGAAAGCCGCCTCATGCTCGTTTACCACTAGAGGGTCGAGTTTTCCCAAAGTCTCATCTGAAAGCTCCATCGGCGGCGCCAGGTTCACCAGGGCTCGGGTTCCGTTTATTTCCGCTACCTCGACCGCCCGGCTCACAGTCTCCGCTGAGACCTCCATCTGGGCGACGAGAACCCTTGCATCCTCGATAGTCTCCGAGGCGGCATCCACGTCCTCCGGTCGGACATGGCGGTTAGCCCCGGGGGCGACCGTTATGGCGTTCTCGCCGTCCGGGGTGAGCGCAATAAAGGCAGCACCGGTAGATTCACCCTCGACGGACTCCACCAGGCTCGTATCCACACCTTTCTCTTGGAGGGCCTCTGCAAGCGGACCGCCGAGATCGTCGTCTCCGACGCGGCCCAGCATCGCCACCGAGGCGCCGAGCAGAGAAGCGGCGGCGGCCTGATTCGCCCCCTTCCCGCCGTTGTGCAGTGAAAGCTCGGCGCCCGTTACGGTTTCGCCCGGTTGGGGACGATGCGAGACCTTCAGGAGGAAATCCTGGTTGATCGAGCCAACGACCAGAACATCAGCCACCCGTGTTGCCCCCGCTCATAAACTGCGAAACGTTATCTTGAGTTACGAGCTTCACCTCTACCGGAATCTCTTTCTCGATGGACTCACCGTCGACGACCTTTATGGCGTTCTCGACACCGAGCTTGCCGATTCTCCCGGGCTGCTGGGCAACGGTGGCGTTCATCTTGCCGTTCTGAATGGCCTTTAGAGCATCGGGTACAGCGTCGAAACCGACGATCTTCACCTGCCCCCCGGCCCTGTCACCAAGGGCTTGCACCGCACCCAGGGCCATCTCGTCGTTCTGGGCGAAGAGGCCTTTGACGTCGGGGTTGGCCTGCAGGAGGTTCTGCGTGACGTTGAGACCCTGGTTACGGTCGAAACCTGCCGGCTGGCTGGCGACGAGCTTCACCTGGCTCTGGGCGTCTATTGCCTGCTGAAAACCTTTACCCCGATCCCGGGCCGCGCTGGTTCCGGGAATACCTTCGAGCTGGACCACGTTGCCGCTGCCGACCAGCTTGATCAACTCTTCTCCCGCCATCTTGCCGCCCTGGACGTTGTCCGAAGAGATCAAGGTGGCTATCTCCCCACCCGATGCCCCGCGGTCGAGGGCGAGAACCGGGACATCCGCCTGATTGGCGGCCTGTATCGCCGGCCCGACGGCCTCGGAGTCAACCGGGTTCACCAGGATGGCGTCGAACTGTTGGGTTACGAAGTTTTGGAGATCATTCTGCTGCTTTGAAGCGTCATTTTGGGCATCGGAGACTTGCAGCGTAGCCCCGGCATCATTGGCTGCTTGCTGGGCGCCGTCCCGGAGGTCAACGAAGAATGGGTTGCTCAGCGTGGAAACCGACAACGCCAGCTTGGGACCTCCGCCACCCGTTCCGCCGCCCTGACCTCCGCCGCCACAGCCTGCCGCCAGCACGAGTAGCGCCAGAGTCGCTAACAAGTAAGTCGTCTTGAACTTCATCCTATCTCCCTTCGTTGCCTTACTTTTATCCTTTACGCCGACGCCGCAGCGTGTCGGTCATGACCGCGAGTGCTATGACGGCGCCTATTACAACTTGCTGCCAGAATGGTGAGACGTTCAGCAGGTTCAATCCGTTCCGTAGAACGCCCAGGATGAGCGCCCCGATCAGGGTTCCCGTGCCGCTCCCTACCCCACCCGCGAGGCTTGCTCCCCCGATAACGACCGCCGCGATAGCGTCCAACTCGAAGGTAAACCCGGCCTGCGGTTGGGCCGACGCCAGCCGGGCCGTGAGCAGAATGCCCGCCACAGCGGAGAAGAGACCGGAAATCGTGTAGATAAAGAGCTTCTGGTTGAAGACGTTTATTCCCGAGAGCCGGGTTGCCTCCTCATTACCACCAATGGCGTACATGCACCGCCCCGGATAGGTGCTCCGCAACACTCCAATCGTGACGGCCCACATCACGAGCATCAGGATCACGGGCAACGGTATAAAACCGAAGAGGTCTCCACTTCCAAGCGTCTGTAGCGTTTCCGGAATCGGGTTGAGCGGCTGCCCGTTGGAGATAACCAGCGCCAAACCCCGCGCCGCGCTAAGCATCGCCAGCGTCGCTATAAACGGCGGCAGGTTCCCGAGCGTTATGAGCAGGCCGTTAGTGAGGCCCGCAGCAGCCCCGGCCCCGAGTCCGAGCGCCAGCGCCACCGTTAGTGGTAGCCCGGCGACGGCGGTTGCCCAGCCGAAGACGATACCCGCGAGGCCTAGCACGCTTCCCACGGAGAGGTCTATGCCGCCGGAGACGATCACGAACGTCTGCCCAAAAGCCAGGATGGCGATGACCGCGATCTGGGTTCCTACGTTGAAGAGATTGTTGAAAGTAAGAAAGAAGGGCGAGAGAAAAGACATCACTACACTGAGCAGGATCAATCCTCCGAGCGGTCCGCTGCGCGAGAGTAGCTCTTTAGGGTTCATCCTCTGCAGCACGCTACTCAACAGCGTCCTCCTTCTGCTGGGTCGCAAGTTCCATAACGTTCTCCTGGGTAGCCTCTTCCGCAGAGAGTTCACCCGTAAGTTGCCCCTGGCTCATCACCAGCACGCGGTCACTCATCCCAAGCACCTCGGGCAGTTCGCTGGAGATCATCAAGATACCGGCCCCGTTCTCGGTCAGCTCGTTCATCAGTTCGTAGATCTCCACCTTCGCCCCCACGTCTATACCCCGCGTAGGCTCGTCCATGATGAGGATCTTGGAGTCGTTCAAAAGCCACTTGCCGATAACCACCTTCTGCTGATTTCCCCCCGAGAGATAGCGAATCTCCTGCTCCGGTCCCGGCGTGCGGATATTGAGGTCCTCGATCATCTTCTCCGCCTGCCGCCGCTGCTTCCTGCGATTGACCAGTCCGACACTGGAATTGTCGGCCAGCGCCGCCAACCCGAGGTTTTCCGCAACCGAGAGCGGCGGCACGATACCTTCCCCCTGCCGATCCTCCGTAATAAACCCGATCCCCCGGTCCTTCGCCTCTCTTGGATGGCCCGGCCTCAACGTCTCACCCCTAACCCACACCTCACCCGAATCAGCCGGCTCTGAACCGAAGATGGCCTCCGCAAGCTCAGTCCTTCCGGCTCCCACGATACCGGCAATTCCTACAACCTCTCCGGCCCGCAACCCGAAGGAGATGTCCTCTAGCACCCCTTCCTGAGAAAGGTTTTTTACCTCCAGCAGTACATCACCCGTCTCCGGCTTGCGGCGCGGGAATTGGTCCTCGATATCACGGCCGACCATTAGCCGCACGAATTCGGAGTGGTCAGTGCTCGCCGGAACCCGGTCCACGTACTCCCCGTCCCGCAGCACCGTTACCCGGTCCCCGATCTCTGTCACCTCTTCCAAATGATGTGAGATAAAGATGACGCCGACCTCATCTTCCTGGAGGCCGTGAATGATCTCGAATAGCCGCCCGACCTCCTGGCCAGAGAGCGAAGCCGTCGGCTCGTCCATGATGAGGATACGGGCATCCAAGCTCAGCGCCTTGGCGATCTCGACCATCTGCCTCTGGGCCACTCCGAGACTCTCAACTCGGGCGTCGGCGTCAACCCGGACTTTTGTCCTCTCCAGCAACTCCCGCGCGTCTTTTCTCATCTTGCTCCGGTTCACAACCCC
>JBARZM010000317.1:0-2210 GCA_049650095.1 Rubrobacteraceae bacterium
CGATTATTCCAGTGACTGAAATACCGAAGGCAGACTGAGATATAACGCCCGTTGACGCGGTTCCACCGCCAAAGGCAAGAAAAGCACCGGTTATTATAAGCGCAAAATTTCGGATGCGAAGTTCTAAATCGTTGAAGTGCTGCTGGACTTCAACAACCTTCTTCCATTGCTCTAACGTTAGCCAAGCCCTGTCGTTGGAGTTCATCAATCAATCCTCAGAAGAGATACTTTATTGGCGTAAAGTTCTTAGGTAAGGAAATGCTGGGAATTACGGATTTGCGGGATTGTATCTCTTGTTCACGCTTCACGTCTTGATCGGTCCAGTGGGTTACCTCCTTCAAGAGTTCGTATTGCTCTCTATCTTGTGCTTGCCCGTACGCAGCGTGAACATCTAAGATGCCAGCGTCCTGCGCCATTGCTATATCCTTCATTTCACTGTCGCCGAGATAAACAACTTGATCAGATGAAGCTCCGACTTCATTGATTATAGAGGCAAGAATACGTGGGTTCGGCTTGAGTTCATTCTCTGGTGTGAAGCGATGCTTAGTAATAGCAAACTCGTAATGACTAGGATTATAAAGCCGAAGGTTTTCTCTTTCAATCTCGGTCAATGCATGATCAGGCGGTGAGTAAAGAAAATCAAATATCTGGTCTAATCCTAGCTTTCTGAACCGGTAACTTGTGTAAAACGCTTTTGACTCTGTGTACGCTACGAGAACCACGCCCTTCTTTCTAAGGTCCTTCAAGGTTTCAGAGACTCCCGGATAGAGGGCGAGCGCTTCTTTTCTGGCCTTCCGAAATGCGTAGATTGCGGGGTCAAGGCTTTCTAGAAGTTCAGTTCCGAATTGCATTTTTAAAGATGGAATTTCACCTAGGAGTAAAGAATATTCACTAGTACCGTGTTGTTGGTGAACTTTTTTGACCTGGGGATATAGCTTGCTAAGGGGTTGCCCGGAAATCCGAGAGGTCTCATTCATCATAGCAGTGAAAGTGCGATACCAAACATCTACCCAGTCTAGAAGAGTATTGTCTACGTCAGTGATAAGTACTTTCTTCATGCGAATAGACGCCCATTCTGATCTCGTTTGACGTTGAGTAAATGCAAAGAGTTAAGCTAAAATAAACTATCCCCCATATACCCCCGCAGGACCTCCGGGACCACCACACTCCCGTCCGGCTGCTGGCCGTTCTCCAGCACGGCGATCAGGGCGCGGCCCACGGCCAGGCCGGAGCCGTTCAGGGTGTGGACGAATGCGGGCTTGCCGCCGTCCGAAGGCTTGAAGCGTGCGTTCATGCGGCGGGCCTGGAAGTCTGCGCAGGTGGAGACGGAGGAGATCTCGCGGTAGCGGTTCTGGCCCGGCAGCCAGACCTCGATGTCGAAGGTGCGGCGGGCGCCGAAGCCGGTGTCGCCGGAGCAGAGTTTCATCGTGCGGTAAGGGAGTTTCAACGCTTCCAGGATACGTTCGGCGCAGGCGAGCATCCGCAGCTGCTCGTCCTCCGACGCGTCGGGATGGGTGATCGAGACCATCTCGACCTTCTCGAACTGGTGCTGGCGGAGCATTCCGGCCGTGTCCTTGCCCGCGGACCCGGCCTCTGACCGGAAGCAGAGCGTGTGGGCGACGTAGCGGCGGGGCAGGGTGCCTTCGTCCAGGGTCTGGCCGGCGGGGATGTTGGTGAGCGTGACCTCCGACGTGGGCGTGAGCCACCAGCCGTCGGTGGTGCGGTAGCTGTCCTCGGCGAACTTGGGCAGCTGGCCGGTGCCGAGCATGGGGTCGTCCCTGACCAGCACGGGGGGGTTGACCTCGGTCAGGCCGTTTTCGGTCACGTGGGTGTCGAGCATGAACTGCGCCAGCGCCCGGTGGAGGCGGGCGACGGGACCGGAGAGGAGCACGAAACGGGAGCCGGAGAGGCGGGCGGCGGTTCCGAAGTCCAGATGGGGCGCGGCGGCGGGAATGTCGTAGTGCTCCCGCGCGAAGGGCAGGTCGGGGGGCGTACCGTGGCGCTTGACCTCCAGGTTGTCGGAGTCGTCCGTGCCGTCGGGCACGTCGGGCGCGAGGATGTTGGGCAGGGCGAGGAGCTGGGCGATCAGCTCCGCGTCCTTCTCGCGGGCGATGCGCTCCTGGTCGGCAAGCTCGGCCTTGGTGCGGGCGACGTCGGCGCGCAGGGAGTCGAAGAGGGCGTCGTCCCCCGCGGCCTTGGCGGCGCCGACC
>JBARZM010000318.1:0-5689 GCA_049650095.1 Rubrobacteraceae bacterium
TTGTTCGGCGGCATACAGCCCGCCATGCCCGGTGAGCTCGGAGCTGGCATGGATGACGGCCTCATGGACCGATTCCTCTTCGCCGAAGCGGAGATCGGCGCCGAGGCTGAAGAGCGCTACGCCGTACTCTACCGTAAGCTCTCAGATCTGATCCTGGCCACGGATGAGCACGGCGACCCGAATCCAGAGGATATCTGCTATCATCATAACGACATATTAATAAACGTTAGGATGTAGATATGACTGATGATCGCTGCGACCTACTCTGTCTCGACGCTCCCCGTGCGGAGACGATAAGGGAGAAGCTCCTGGAGGAAGACGTCGCCCGGGGCGCATCCGAGCGGGCGAAAGCACTCTCGGATCAGACGCGGCTCACGCTGGCGGCGGCTTTTCGGGAAGGCGAGGAGCTTTGTGTTTGCGATCTGGCCTGGATCTCTGGGCGTTCGCAGGGGCTCGTCTCGCATCATTTGCGGGTTCTGAGATCCCACGGTCTGGTGCGCTCCCGCCGGGATGGCAAGCTCGTAATGTACTCTTTGACCGGACAGGGCGATTCGCTCCTCGCTGCAGTGCTCGATGACACCCTGAAGGTAAAGGCATGAGCCGCCCGAAGAAGATGCTTCCCGTGGTTGGGCAGGAAGATTCGTTCGCTCCACCGCTTGAAGCGAGAGCCAGACCTTCCGTCCTCACAGATGGTTTGGAGCGTACCGTGGTCCGGGTTGAGGGCATGGACTGCGCGAGCTGCGCCGCCACCGTGGAGAAACGGGTCGGCCAGCTTCCGGGTATGCACCGGGCCACCGTCAACTTCGCTGTTGGTCGCCTCGATGCCGAGCATGATCCGGGGCTGACGTTAGAGAAGATCGAGAAGACTGTCAGGGACGCCGGGTACGGGGTCGTTAAAGGCCGGGAGGCCGACCGGACACCCTTCTGGCGCACCCGACGGATCCTGCTCACGGCCACATCGGCGCTACTGTTCGTGGTGGGCGCCGCCCTGCAGCTCGCCGGAGCACCCGGATTTGTCGAGGTCCTTCTCTACGCCGCGGCGATCGTGGTCGGCGGCTTGCCAATCTTCCGGGCTGCGATCTCGGCGCTGGGGGCCCGTCACATGGATATGAACGTGCTGATGAGCGTGGCGGCTATCGGGGCGGCCGGGATCGGGGCCTGGGGCGAGGCCGCCCTGGTGGTGGTCCTGTTCTCTACCGGCAACGCCTTGCAGGTCTTCGCCATAGATCGCACCCGCGGCGCGGTGCGCGCGCTGATGCGGCTCGCCCCCGACGAGGTCCTCGTCCAAAGAGACGGCGTGGAGAGTTTGGTGCGGGTCGAGGAGGTCAGAGTAGGGGAACTAGTCGTCGTGCGGCCCGGAGAGAGACTCGCCGTAGACGGCGAAATCTTCGAGGGACAGACCACCGTGGACGAGGCTCCGGTTACGGGCGAGAGCACCGCCGTGGAGAAGTCTCCCGGTGACGCCGTTTTTTCCGGCAGCCTCAACGGCTCCGGCGGCGTGGTGGTGCGCACCACCCGGGAAGCGGGAGATTCTACTTTGCAGCGGATTGCGCGGATGGTCGAGGAAGCGCAGGGGAGCCGGGCTCCGGCCGAGCAGTTCGTGGACCGCTTCTCGCGTGCCTATACGCCGCTGGTCGTCGCCGTCGCGGTCGCGCTCGCCACTATACCGCCGCTCATGGGAGCGGACTTCGGGACGTGGTTCTACCGGGCGCTGGCCTTGCTCATCATCGCCTGCCCGTGCTCGCTGGTTATCTCCACGCCGGTGACAGTGGTCTCGGGGATTGGGGCCGCCTCAAGGCGCGGCATCCTCATCAAGGGCGGCGCGGTTTTGGAAGCGGCGGGACGTCTCAAGGCTCTGGTCTTCGACAAGACCGGCACCCTCACCGAGGGTCGTCCCGTGGTCGAACGGGTGCTGACGCTCGAAGGGCGTGACGAGAACGAGGCGTTGAGGCTCGCGGGAGCGCTCGAACGCCGATCCGAGCACCCACTGGCGCACGCTATCCTCTCCGCCGCCGGCGAAGTCGAACAAGAGCTACCCGCAGTGTCCGAGTTCCAGGGGATACCGGGCCGGGGCGCCGAGGGTGAAGTCCAAGGCCGACGCTACCTGATCGGCAGTCCCCGGCTCTTCGCCGAGAGGGGCGTGCCTCTGGACGCTGCCCACCCCGAGCTACAGGAGGTCGAGGAAGCCGGCGAGACGCCCGTCATACTCGGCGATGGCGAAGGACCCATCGCCGTCTTCGGGCTCGCCGACGCCATCCGCCCGGACACCCACGCCGCACTCCAGACTCTACGCTCTGCCGGGGTAGACGAGTTGGTAATGCTAACCGGCGACGCCGAGGCCCCCGCCCGGCGGGTGGCGAACGCTTTGGGCATCGGTTACCGGGCCGGGCTCCTGCCCGAACAGAAGGTCGAGGCGATGCGCGAGCTTGTGTCCAAGCACGGCGCGGCTGGCATGGTCGGCGACGGCATAAACGACGCCCCGGCCCTCGCCACCTCTTCGGTCGGTTTCGCTATGGGCGCCGCCGGCACCGACGTGGCCCTTGAGACGGCGGACGTCGCGCTCATGCAGGACGACCTGCGGAAGCTCGCCGCGGCGGTGCGTCTCTCGCGGGCCGCCGAGCGGATCCTCCGCCAGAACGTCTTCGCCTCCATCCTCATCAAGGGCGTTTTCGTGTTGCTCGCCCCTTTTGGTCTCATCACTCTCTGGCTCGCCGTTCTTGCCGACATGGGCACCTCCATCGCCGTGACCCTGAACGGTTTGAGGCTTTTCCGGAGCGGTGGCCGGGGGCGTGTTCTCAACCGATGACGGCGAAGACCCTCACCCGCAAGGAGAAACATCGCCTACGAGGCCATCGGCACCCTACTGGCACGCGAAGGGCCGGACAGCTCGACCGTGGGGCTGGCGCTCGCGGCGATCTCCCTCCTCATCATGCCGGTCTTCGCCTATCTCAAGGGACGCACGGGCCGCCAGATGGGCAGCGAGGCACTCAAGGCCGATGCGGCACCTGGGTATGCTCCTACCTCTCTCCGGCGCTCCTGGCCGGTGTAGGGCTCTACGCCGCCTTCGGCTGGAGAAGGTCGAAGAGTAACGCACCTGGCAGATGGGGTGTGGGGCCTCCCGTTCAGGAGAGAATTACGGGAGTTACGATAGACTGAATGATTCAGGTTAAACCGGCGAGCCTCACCAGAGCGACGAACGCCGCCACCCCGCCCAAGGCCCACCCCGGCCAAGGCCCACGCCAGCCTGCGATAGGCGGAGTTCGCGTCGGCAGGCCGTGTGGGCCGCCAAGAAGCTTTTTCTCTGTCTCCAGCCATACCGAAGCTCCGGTTTTATCCGGTTCCCCGGACGAAGATCGATCCCGCCAAGGGGGCGCCCAGCGAATACACGCCGCCACCCTCGTCCTCGATGGTCACCACGCCGTCTGCCTCCCTGACCTCCAGGAATCGGCCGGGAACAAGGCGGCGCTCCCCCGGATAATCCAACGTCGCAGGATCTTCATCAGCCACCTCAAAGATGCGTACCCGATCGCCGGCTGCGGTCCTGGCGAGGGGATAAGAATCGTCCGAGTCCTGGGTCCCGTCCGAGACCACGTGCTCCAGCCTCTCCGCCTCTTCGTGTACCTCGCGCCACGAGTAACCGAGATGCTCTACCAGGAGGGTCTCGATCAAACGATGCCTCCGCACGAGCCGCAACGCCTCCTCCAGCCCTCGCTCCGTGAGCGACGCCCCCCGGTAACGCTCGTATTCGACGAACCCCATATCCTGTAGCCGTCCGAACATGCCGCTCACCGAAGCCGGCGAGACCGAGAGCCTGCCGGCGATCTCCTTCGCCGAGACCACCCCCGAACCCGCAGATTCCCAAATGGCCTTCAGGTAATCACCCGCCGCAGCAGACAGAGGTCGAGTCGTCCGGGAATCGATCGTGACAACTGCATTGTAGCTGAGGTTAAAATTTTTTCTATGGAGTCTGGACTTGATTTTAAGGCTACTACTATTATATTGTTAGTCATGGCTAAAAATGATTCGGCGGGCGAAAACAACGGCACGAACGGGCTGATCGAGGAAGTCTTACCGGGCGAGAGCGCGACGGCGCGGGCGGCGCACGCGTCGCTCAAGGGGGACCGTCGGGGGGTACGTAGGCTGTTGCCGTTTCTCGGGCCGGCTTTCATCGCGGCGGTGGCTTATGTGGACCCGGGCAATTTCGCGACGAACATCGCGGGTGGGGCGCAGTTCGGGTACATGCTTCTGTGGGTGATCCTGCTGTCGAACCTGATGGCGATGCTCATCCAGTCGATGTCGGCGAAGTTGGGGATCGCGACGGGTAAGAACCTGCCGGAGATCAGCCGGGAGCGGTTCTCCAAACCGACCACGTTTCTGTTGTGGGTCCAGGCCGAGGTCATGGCCATGGCGACGGACTTGGCGGAGTTTATCGGGGCGGCTTTGGGGCTCTATCTGCTCTTTGGCATCCCCCTGTTTCCGGCGGCCCTCATAACGGCCGTCGGCTCGTTCGGTCTTCTGGAGCTGCAGCGCAGGGGTTTCCGCCCGCTGGAGGCGGGCATCGCCGCGCTGGTCGGCGTAATAATGGTGTCGTTCGCCTATCTGGTCGTCATTGCCCGGCCCGAGGGCGCGCCGCTGCTCGCGGGGCTCGTCGTACCGCGGTTCGCTGGCGCCGAAAGCGTGCTCCTGGCTACCGGGATACTCGGCGCGACGGTTATGCCGCACGTCATCTACCTGCACTCCGCCCTTACCCAGCGGCGCGTGGTGGGCAGGACCGAGGCCGAGAAAAAGAAGATATTCCGTTTCGAGCTCGTCGACGTGGTGATCGCCATGAGCATCGCCGGGGTCATAAACGCCAGCATGTTGATCATGGCCGCGGCCCTCTTCAACTCGCGCGGCCTCACCGGGGTGGCCGACCTCGACGTCGCCTTCGAGCAGTTAGGCACCCTCGTTGGTCCTGGAGCCGCGATCCTCTTCGGCGTCGGCCTCCTGGCTTCGGGTTTTTCGAGCTCCTCGGTCGGTACGATGGCCGGACAGGTGGTCATGCAGGGATACATAAACCGCCGGATACCGCTGTTTCTGCGGCGTCTGATCACGATGACCCCGGCACTCATTATTATCGCCATCGGAGTCAACCCCAGCCGCGCCCTGATCATAAGCCAGGTCGTACTCTCCTTCGGTATCCCGTTCGCCCTCATCCCGCTCCTGATGTTCTGCCGCAACCGCAACATCATGGGCATCCTGGTCAACCACCGCCTGACGACCGCCGTCGCCACCCTGGTCGTAATGCTGATCGTCGCGTTGAACGCGTTCCTCCTCTACCGTACCTTCTTCGGCTAAGTGCTAACCCGAGCCTCTCGCCGAGTCGCTCCACGGTATTGACAAACAGCATCACCGTGCCCGGTACCGCCATCCAGGACGAGTACGATCTCCACAACCAGCGTCAACGAGCGTCCTGCTCGTAATCCACAGAACTTTTTAGCTCGCCGGAAGAACCGCGTGCGATCAACCACAAGGCGAGCACGAACCCGGTCGTTATCGCCACGTCGGGCAGGTTGGAAGTGGGCCAGCGCCAGTTCCCCAGGCCGGCGTCCAGGTAGTCGGTGACGCGCCCGTCGCCTAGCCTATCGAGCAGGTTGGCGATGCCGCCACCCAGGATCAAGCCGAGTGAGACGCCGCCCGCGCGGCTCCC
>JBARZM010000319.1:0-1643 GCA_049650095.1 Rubrobacteraceae bacterium
CGGAGCCACGGCAACGAGCACTGGGAGTTCGACGAAAACGGCCTCATGCAGCGCCGGGACGCCTCCATAAACGACTACGAGATAGAAGAGTCGGAGCGCAAGTTCCGCTGGGAGCACCCCGAGGGACAGTAACCCCGGTTCAGTCTCCGGGGTCTTCGGCGACCGCGGGTATGGGGACGAGCCGGTCGCGTAGGCCCTGCAGGAATAGAGAGGCATCTTTGGAGCTTGAACCCCAGACCAGGAGCACGGCCATCACGCCGTAGATTGGGAGGTGCCCGATCAGCTCTTCCCAGGCGAAGAGCGTGAGGGTTACGTTGATCGGGAACCAGGCGATCACGACGATCTCCCGGACGAATATACCGAGTACCAGCCACAGCCCGATCAACAACTCCACCGATCCCGCTCCGAGCACGAATAGCTCGTCCGGCAACGCCACGCCCAAAGCACCCGAGAAGTTGAGCGGATACCGCTCCAGGAAAGATAGCCCCAGCGGAAGGTTCGCCAACTTCTCGGTAAACGCGCTGGCTATAAAGCTCGCGCCGACCCCGATCCGGACCGCGGGGATCGCGTAGCGCGCCAACTCCGCCGACGGCTCGAAACGCGGAAAGAGCAACCGGTCGATAGAAAGTGGCCCCCGTCCCGCCACGAAGAAGAACACCGCAAACCCGAGGAACAGAACATTATCCAGCATGGGTTGCAAGCCTAGAATGAAGATGCCCATTACCCAGAGGCCGCCAAGGGCGCCGGCGGCTATCCGGGTGAGCCCGCCGTAGAACAGCGAGAGCGCCACACCGGCCTCCACGAGGCCCAGCAGGTTCGCCCACACGCCGGGAAGCTCGTTATCCGGCGAGAAAAGGGAGCCTTGAACCCCGTTTACCAACAACGGAACGGCGACGTGGACGCCGAGTATAAGGGGCACGAGCGCGTACAGAAGGCTCCGCCGCCGGTCGGTCGCGCCGAACACTTCCGGTCCCGGCACGAAGCTCCGGCCCCGGGCCCGCCACAGAAGACCTCCGGCAAGAGTAGCCGACAGGACCGCTCCGAGCAGCACCAACGGCAGGGGCTGGAAGAAAAGATCCCACCGCAGCGAACCATCACCCTGCTCGAACCACTTCACGTGGGCGGAGGCCGGGGAGGCCGTCATCATCAAGGCAGCGGATAGGATAACGGTTCCCCATATAAATCTAAATCGTCGTGTCACGCTCTGCACTTCCTTCTGCAAGCTCGTGCGTTCCAGTCTGGATGTCCAGCTTCTGGTGTTTGTTGACACTCTGATTACACCCGAAAGACCCGTAATTGGCGGTCAAAGAGATCACGCGGCAAAAGAAGAGCCCGCCCCTGGATGGGACGGGCTCTGTATACTACGGAGCGTCTTCGGGTTCACGCATCGGCCGGCAACAGCGTAAACGACGACTCCCCGGTGAAAGGACGGACGGCGCGGAAGTGACGCTCGTCGAGGGTTGCGACGAGCGCCGTCTCCAACCGCGTGGCGAGCGCGATCAGTGACGCATCCGCGAGCCCGATATCCGGATGTTTCCTGGCTACCGCCACGGTCTCCACCATAGCCTCTGTCCACCACTCCACCAGGTAAGCGCCGGACGCCAGGTCCTCGTAGAACGCCAGCGCAGCATCCGGGCCACCGG
>JBARZM010000320.1:0-6358 GCA_049650095.1 Rubrobacteraceae bacterium
TCTTCTATCGGCAGGCGTTCGGGGATGAGGACGAGGTAGAAGGTCGTGTCTTCGAGGAGCCGGTGGCGGGCGTGGTGGAACTTGTCGCGGCGCTCGCGCAGGCGGTCCAGGATCGGGTCTCCTTTCGGGTCGTCGCTACCGGTCAGGTTTCGCATCATGCGCTCCATCCCGGCGACTTTTTCCCGCTGACGCACCATGCCTTCGGCCCAGGCGCTGAGCAGCGCGGGCAACGTTAGAAGGCGCAGGGTGTGGCCGGTCGGGGCGGTGTCGAAGACGATGCGGTCGTACTCGCCGGGGGAAAGGGCGATCAGGTCTACGAAACGGTCGAAGAGCGCGGATTCCTCGGTGCCGGGGCTGTTCTTGGCGAGGTCCAGATGCTGCTCGACGGTAGGTTGAACCTCGATGCTAACCGAATCTTTGGCGTCTACTTTGATCTTCTCTATGTACTCTTCGGCGTCTTTCTGGGCGTCGATCTCGACGGCCCACAGGTTCCCTTCCACATGCTGCGGCTCGCCCGTAAGCTGCATTCCTAGTATGTCGCTCGTCGAGTGGGCCGGGTCGGTCGAGACGAGCAGGGTTTTCTCCCCGCGCCGGGCGAGCAGGGTGGCAAAGGCGGCGGCGAGCGTCGTCTTCCCGACACCGCCTTTTCCCCCGAAAAAGGCCAAACGGCGCTGGGCGGGTCCTTCGCTCAACAGCAGAAACCGGCTTCGGGGAAGGTCTCCATTCCCATCCGGCGGTGCCACTGGTGGAACGACTCGACAAACTCCGGGTAGAGCGAGAGCGCGTAGTAGCTCGTCGGGTTCGGCACGCCGAGGGCTTCGAGGAAGAGCATCGCCATAAGGGCGTCTTGCTGGCGGTTAGCCTCCTTCTGAAGCCCCGAACGCCACTTGCTGACGAGGAACTCTTCGTTCAGCTCGTTGAGGCGGTTGTACAGGTCTCGCAGTCCTGGCGACACTCAGACCACCGCGGGTTCCAACTCGTCCAGCTCGGACCGGATGGCCGAGACTGCTTCCTCCGGGGTCGGGACGTGGCCGGAGAAAAGGACTTTGCCGTCCAGGATCACGGCGTTGTAGGAGACGCCGCGGTTGATCTGCTTGAAAGTCTCCCGAATGGAGAAGCCCCGACGGCGGGCGTCCTTCAGTACCGAGGGGATGAGCCAGACCATGTTGCGCGGGTCCACGACGGTCATCTCCACCTCCTCGTCGAAGAGGTCTTCGCGCAGGGCCCGGTAAACGGCGCCCATCTTCTCCATCTCGTCCCGGTTGTGCCGGTACGTGTCGGAGTCGCCGAGCTCGGTCTCCGTGCCGCCCAGGCGGCCGCAGCACCCGGAGGCGGCAGTTTGGGAGTCCCACTCCCGGACCAGGATGATCCGGTGCGTCATTCGTCGTCGCCTCCCCGGTTGGCGACCTCTTGGCCCCGGTTGCCGCGGGCTTTCTGGAAGGCGACGATCGCCTCTACTATAAGCCAGACAGAGAGGATGAAGATGATCGCATCAACCACCAGCAGCAGCCAGGACCCCTCGTTGTAGAACTGGCCGAGCTGCAGGAATAGCGCGTAGACGGTCATCGAAAGTAGGAATACCAGCGGCACGAGCTGGACTATGAAGTTGCGGCCCCGGGTGAAGACGTAGATCGCGATCACGGTCAGCGCGAGCCCGGCGGTGAGCTGGTTGGTGGTGCCGAAGAGCCGCCACAGGTAGCCGAAGACGAACCCGGCGTCGCCGCCCCGGTCACCGCCCGGGTACAGCGCGAGGCCCAGCGGGATCAGGACCCCGATGCTCGTCGTCAGGGTTACGTTGCGGGTTAGGGGTCTTATGTTCGTGATCTCCCCGATCTCCTGAATTATGTAACGTTGGAGCCGGATGCCGGTGTCCATCGTAGTGCCGGCGAACGTAATGACCACGACCGCCGCGAAGATCACGCCTACCGTTTCCGGTATGCCGAGGTTGCCGGCGAAGCTCCCGACGCCCTGGGTGAAGTACCCCACCGCCCCGCCCGAAGCCGTGGCGAAGTCGGGATAATTCTGCTGCCAGGCGGCGGTCGCCCCGAGGCCCGCCGTAACCGCCAGGAGCGAACCGAGGGCCAAAGAGCCTTCGCCTAAAGCCCCCATATAGCCCACGTACCGGGCGTCCTCCTCGTTGTCTAACTGTTTGGAGGACGTGCCGGAGGCGACCAGAGTATGGAAGCCCGATATTGCGCCGCAAGCGATGGTTATGAACAGGAACGGGAAGATACTCGGAGAGCCCGCCGGCACGTTCGAGTTGATGGCCGGGGCCGCGATGGTATCGAACCCGACGGCTATGCCGAGGAAGATCACACCCAACGCTATAAAGAGCTGGAAGGAGTTTATGTAGTCCCTGGGCTGGAGTAGGAGCCACACCGGTAGCCGCGAGGCGAACCAGGTGTAGGCGAAGATCAGGATGACCCAGAGCGTCCGGGCTTCGATCCCGAACACGCTCGCCAGCCCGTCCACCTGTATCGGGAGCAACTGGCCGACCGGTATAAGGGCGTATAGAAGCGCGACGGCGATGATCGCCGGGATCAGGATCGGCCCCCGTCCCCGGTAGGCGAACTGCCCGATGACGATGGCGATCGGGATGATCGCCACGGCCGGTATCACGGCCCCCGGGTTCGCCTCGAACAATATCGCCATGACCACCCCGAAGACCGCGTTCACCAGCGTCAGCAGGAAGAAAAGGATGATAAGGAACAAAGTCCGGGCCCGGTTGCTTATGACGCCCGAAGAGAGCGTCCCGATGTTCTGGCCCCGGTTTCTAACCGAGACGACCAGCGAACCGAAGTCGTGGACCCCGGCGGCGAAGATGGTGCCGAAAGTGATCCAAAGCAGTGCCGGTAGCCAGCCCCAGAAGGCCGCGATCGCCGGACCAACGATCGGCGCCGCCCCCGCGACGGACGTAAAGTGATGCCCGAATAACACGTGCTTGTTGGTCGGCACGTAGTCCACCCCGTCCTCGAACTCGTGGGCCGGGGTCTCGAATGACTTATCTAGCGCGTAGACTTTCTCGGCCAGGTACGCGGAGTAGAACCTATAGGCTAGAAAGAAAGCTCCGAGTACCGCTACAACGACGAATATTGCCGGCATTGTTCCTCCTGTTTTTCTTTTCCTATTCCCCTGAAACTTCAAATCTTAGGCTACAAAGCTTCACCGGCCACTATAGTCTTCGGAGGTTATTATTACAACCCCATGACCGTATATGACACCCAGACGTTACGTACCGCCGCAGAGGCCGCCGCCGTCGCCGAGCTTGCCTACACCGGCCCGGACGGTGTGCCGCGCATCGAAGCCCTCACACCCCTCCTTCTGAACAAGGAACCGGTCTTCGCCCTTCCTTACGCCCGCACGGACCTGGCGCGCTGCCTGGAGAACGATCCTCGGGTCTCCCTGACCTTCTCGGATTCCCGGCTCGCCCGCGTCGGGTGGAGCCCGCTAACCGTCGAGGGGAGCATGGAGGTGACGCCGGACCCGGAGGGGGACCTCTTTCTGGAGGAGCCGCTCTACTGGGAGCTGCGCAAGTTTTGGCCCTCGCGGCAGCTCATAGGCAGCCTCGTCCTCCGGCGCGACAACTGGTGGTACGTGTCGCGCCTGATCCTGAGCCTCACGGAGATCGGAACTCCCAAGCCAATCACCCGCCGCACCGATCCAGACCAGGGAATCCTCGCGTGGAAAGAGGCCGGAACCATCTCCTCGACGACGGTCCGGGTGGACGATTGGGACTCGAATCGCCCGCTGGTAAGCCCAATCTCCCAGGAACCATTGCCGGACAACGCGCCGTCGACCCTTCTCTACCACGACTTCTCGGTCCCGGACCGGGAACAGACCGCCTCGCTAAACCTGACCGGAACCCTGAACAACGGACGCCTCTCCGTTACGCACCGTGAGGGTTCCCGCACGCTCGAAAAACGCCCCGGCCTTATCTCTCGCTGGCGCGCCCAGAAAGACCTGGAACGGCATTGTAAGTCCGGCTTGAAAACCCGAGAGTCGTAGGGCGGAGGAACGCATGATTCCGGAAAAATCGTCCATTAATGTAGCCCAGGCGCTTTCCCAGGATAAACCCAAAGGTCGCCCGAGACGCTGAAATGAGGGGTATGAGAGACCACGCCTACACTACAGAGGAGGTCGTCCGGCGCGGGCGTGAGATATACGAGCGCGAGATCCTATTCCAGGTGGAGGCTTCCCACGAGGGTGAGTTAGTGGTCGTGGACATCACTACCGGAGCCTGGGAGGTGGACGAGGACGACGTCGCGGCATCAGATAGAGCCCTCGAAGAACCCAGACGCCGTACTTCATTTCGCCCGGGTAGGACGCCCCGCAGCATACCGTTTGGGCTACCGTCTGAGCTACGGTTCGGATCACAGACCGGGTGTCCGCTAGAACCTTTGCGGAACTCATGTTGCCTGCGAGGCAGAAAACCGGCATTCTTCTGTCTCAAACTGGCGATTGAGCCGGCCCTTACCAACAGTTTTCCCGGAATCACCCTTTCCTCACTAGCGCGCTACTTCGCTGGCAACTTGAGGCGAAAGATGGCTCCGGACTCGCCCTCTGCCGCGCCGTCCGCAACGTTACGCGCGGAGAGGTCTCCTTTCTGGGCAACCGCGAGATCCCGGGCTATGGAGAGGCCCAGTCCGGTTCCGCCGCCGGCACGGGTGCGGGCCTCTTCAGCCCGGTAGAAACGATCGAAGATGTGCGGTAGATGTCCGACGGAGATCCCAGGTCCCGTGTCTTCCACCCTCGCCTCGACGCCGTCACCAAGCCGTTGGCCGGAGACGGTTATTGTTCCTCCCTTTGGGGTGTAGCGGATGGCGTTATCCAGGAGGGCGGTTAGGATCTGGGCGGTGCGATCCGGATCGCCGTGAGCAGGTAGCTGCTCTGGAACCACCACCGCCAGATGCACGCCCTCGTTCGCCGCCCGCTTGACGAAGCGCTCCGCCGTTTCGACGGCGATGACCGAGAGGTCGAAAGGCCTGTCCTCCACTTCCAGTCTACCCGCGTCGAGGCGGGCCAGGACCAGCAAGCCGGAGAGCAGGTCTTCCATCCGGTCGATCTCCGAGAGCTGGTCGTCGACTATCTCCTCGTTTTCGGGATCTGTGGGGTTACGCTTGATGACCTCCGCGCCTATCTTGACCAGGGCCAAAGGAGTTTTCAACTCGTGCGAAGCGTCTGCCACAAAGGTGCGTTGCCGCTGAAATGACTCCTGAACCGGCTGCATCGCCCGGCGGGACATAAAGAGACCGCCGACCCCTGCTAGTAGCAAACTCCCCAGACCAACCGGAACCAGGACCAGGATCAAACGGTTCACCGTGTTGGTGACGACCCAGCGCACCTGCGCAGCCTGTACGACGGCCACGACCTCGCCGGATCCATCTCGCACGGGTAGGCTCGCAACCTTCACCATACCTTCGGGTCCTTCTACGGTCCGGAAGTCCGGTCCCCCTTTCTGCTCGGCCTCGCGGGCCGCATCCCGAAACGGAAGACCAAGGTTCGACGACGAATAACCACCCGGTCCGGGAACACTGCCGTAGATGCTAGAGCCCGAATCCGTATTGCCGGACGAATTCTCCGGCGGAACCACATACACGCCAATGTCCGCCACGATACCTTGGCTGTTGCTCGATGAATCCCCGGACGGGTCCGGCTCCTGCCGGACACTCGCGGGCTGCCCATCTCTTGGTTCTCCGGTACTCGGGTCGATCACGAACCGAACCGCTTCCCGGGCGCCTGTGAGGAGGCGCTGATCCTGCTCCCGGGTGAGCTGGGCGGAGAATATGGCTATCACGATGACGCCGAAGAGAACGAGTATGAGCGCGAGGATTCCAACATACCCCAGGGTCAGACGGCGGCGGATGCTTTCGATCACAAGACTCTACTCAGGATTGGGGCTCGAAGGTATAACCTACACCGCGCACGGTGCGGATTCGGGAAGGCTCGCCGTCGCGGTCGAGTTTCTTGCGGAGGTAGGAGACGTATAGTTCGACCACGCTCGTCGAAACGTCACCGGGGAACTCCCAGACAGTATCGAGCAGCAGCGAGCGTGAGAAGACCTGTCCCGGACGCTGCATGAGAACCGCCAACAACGTGAACTCTCTGGCGGTCAGCTCTATACGCTCGTCTCCCCGGTAAACCAGATGGCGCACCGGGTCCAAAGTGATGTCGCCGGACCGGATCTCCCTTCCAGAATCCACAGCCGTCTGCGGCCTCCGGGTGAGCGCCCTGACCCTCGCCAGCAACTCGGAGAGGGCGAAGGGTTTGGGCAGATAGTCGTCGGCCCCGGCGTCAAGTCCCTCTACCCGGTCCTCGACCTGACTACGGGCGGTGAGCATGAGAACCGGGGTGTGGATAT
>JBARZM010000321.1:0-1649 GCA_049650095.1 Rubrobacteraceae bacterium
AAAACGCCAGGGGTCGACGGGGAAAAGTGGACAACTCCCAAAAGTAGAATGGAAGCTATAAAGCAACTAAACTACACAACCCAAAATCCCAACCTTTATAGAGCGCAACCTGTGCGACGCATGGAAATTCCTAAGCCAGGCCAAGCTGAAAAGCGGCCATTAGGAATACCCACGCTAATCGATCGGGCGGTTCAAGCCGTATACTTGAGCTCAATTGACCCAATCGCGGAAGAAACTGGAGACGAAAATAGCTTTGGATTTCGACCCTACAGAGGGGCAAGAGAGGCCATTACAAAACTGAACACCCTGCTCGGGCGGGATCACAGTCCTACCTGGATATATGATGCCGACATACGAAAGTGTTTCGATACTATTAACCATCAGTGGCTGCTGGATAACGTTCCCATAGGGGACAAAGCGGTGCTTGAAAGTTGGCTCAAGTCAGGCGTGGAGACACTGTCAGGATTGGAAGCAACAACGTCCGGAGTCCCCCAAGGAGGCGTTATATCACCCGCACTGTGCAATATCACCTTAAACGGTATAGAAGACTATGTGCGAGACGCTACAAAAAATATGGTAGCTAAAAACCAGAACACAAAGGTACATTTAGTTCGCTACGCGGACGATTTCATTGCTACAGCGACGAACAGTGAAATACTAGGGGCAGTGGAACAAAAAGTAAGTGAGTTCTTAGTGCCACGAGGACTAGAACTACATCCTTTGAAAACTCGACAATTGGAGCTAATGCAACAAGAGTTTGAGTTTCTAGGGTTTGAAATCTCGAAACACCCGCTAGATCTTAGGTTGAATCAACCTAGCCTTAAGAACACTAGCAAAACAAGACTCTCTATTCGCCCTAGCAAGAGCAATAGAAAACAGCTGGTTGAAAAGGTAAAAACAATAATAACCTCGGCTAGACCGATAGGTAGTATTGTTAGAGATTTAAATCCTGTGTTAAGGGGGTGGTCGAACTACTTTCGAATTACCCGTCAAAGTCAAAGGGTTTTTAGTTCATTGGGAAACTGGGTATGGTTTAAAATGCTGCGTTGGGCGCAAGCACGACACAGCAGTCGGAACATCGCTTGGATAAACTCCCGTTATTTGGCCAAATCTAAATGGCGGTCTAATCATTGGTGCAATAAACGCCCGAAAGGCAACCAGTATATACTTGACATCAGCACGGTGACGCACTTGTTCGTGCCGCTAATGAAACGCGGTCTGAACTGTTATGAACATCAAGATAGACTACACCTGGAAGCCCGGGCATTAAAAATTGCACGAAAAGGCGAAAAAGGGTTACGAAAAGTTTTAATTCAACGTGACCAAGGAACCTGTCTTGTATGCCACACCAGTCTGATAAACAGCAACGAAAACGTCGAATTACACCACCTGACCCCGCAAAAGCAGGATGGAGGGTGGACATTAGACAATTTGGTACTGCTACACACAACGTGTCACAAGAAGGTTACTTACGATGAGGTTTTAAACCAAAACCTAAAAAGTCAAATTTGCCGCGAGCCCGTCGAGTAAACAAACTCGGGGAACAAATGCTTGAGCCGTATGCGTCGAAAGACGCACGTACGGTTCTGAGGGGGGGAAAGCCGCAAAGGCCTACCTATCCCAATCACGCTGTGTGGAAAGGTGTGAGA
>JBARZM010000322.1:0-7338 GCA_049650095.1 Rubrobacteraceae bacterium
GTGGTCGGGGCGGCGGCCGGCATACAGGGGGTCGTGGCCGGGACGATCTGGGCCCATTACTACGGACGGCACGGCCTCGGCCGGGTACAAGGACCGGCCACGATGGTCATGATCTCCGCCGCCGCCCTGGCTCCCTTGCCCATCGCCGCCCTGCGCCAGTTCACCGGCGACTACGTCCTGGGGCTCGCCGCAATGGCCGCGATCCCGGTCCTCTGCGCCATAATGCTCTACTTCTTCGATCCCAAAAGAGCCCTCCGGGGACTGGCGACCCACTAGCCTTCCCGCGACGCTTTTCTCTATAATTCGCTTCGGGGCCCGCGTTTGGTATACAATCCTTTTTTGTGCTACCAACAAAGACGTACAGGACGATGAAGTCAGTGGAGGCCGGTCATCACCGAGACCAAGCGTAAGCCGCTAAACCGGGAGCGGGTGCTGGAAGCCGCGGTAACTTTCGTGGACCGCGAAGGCCTCGAAGCCCTCAGCATGCGGAAGCTCGGCTCAGAGTTGGGCGTGGAGGCCATGTCCCTCTACAACCACGTGCCGAACAAAGATGCCCTTTTGGATGGAATGGTCGAGCTACTGCTACGCAAGCTGGAGTTGCCGCCGGCCGGCGAAGACTGGGAGGCGTTCCTTCGAGAAGCGTACCGCCGGTTCCGGGAGTTGGCGCACGTCCACCCGAACATCTTCCCTATATTCGTGGTGCGGCCACCAAACAAAATGGACGGGGCCTGGCTCGTAGAGACCTTCTTGCGGACCACTATTGAAGCGGGGTTCGACGGCGAGACAGCCATCTACGCTTTCCGGACTTTGACCAGCTACACCGTTGGATACGTGATGGCCGAGATCCGGGGTTTCGCCATGGAACCCTCCGACGAGCGGGACGGCGCCCAACAACTACCACCCGAAGAATTCCCAAAGATCACCGCCCTCTCCGGACAGCTACTGGACATCGACCGCGACGCGGAATTCGAGTTCGGGCTGGATTTGATCTTCTCAGGCCTCAAAACCAGGCGGTAGACACGCTGGTTGGCGTGTCTACCGTTCACGGCTACGATAGTAGAAAGCAAGTTACCATTGCAGGTTTTCCGCCAGCAAAGTGTCCGTCGCCTCACTATCCTGCGGCTTTGCGAAGTAGTATCCCTGGGCTAGATCGCATTTTAGCTCCCGCAGTCTTGCGAGTTGTTCGCGGTTCTCGACCCCCTCGGCGACCGCGCTCAGGCCCAATGCGTGCGCGAGGTTGATTACGGTCGAGACGAGTGTCTCGTTTTCCGAACTGGCCTCGAATCCGTCCACGAACGACCGGTCGATCTTCAAGTGATCCACTGGTAAACGTTGTAGGTGGGCGAGCGAAGAATAGCCGGTGCCGAAGTCGTCTATGGATATCTTTGCCCCCTGGTCTCTCAACTCCCGGAGCTTGGATACGTTGGTCTCTCCGTATCTCATCATGATACTCTCCGTAATTTCCAGGTCCAGACACGTGGGATCCATCCCGGTCTCCCGAACGGCCTGGAAGATGTCTTGGACTAAGTCAGGGTGCTGAAACTGCCGGGCCGAGAGGTTTACGCACATGAGCAGGCGCTGGTCGGCAGGGTAACGCTCATGCCAAACCGAGGCCTGACGGAGTGCCTCTTCCACGACCTGTTGACCGATAGGCACGATCAGGCCGGTTTCCTCGGCTAGCGGAATAAAGTCCATGGGCAGGACCAGGCCGCGCTCGGGGTGCTCCCAGCGTATCAGGGCTTCCACGCCAGAGATCCTGCCGCTCTCGAGTTGTACTTTGGGCTGATAGTAGACTACGAACTCTCTCCGCTCAACGGCCCGCCGGAGGTCACTCTCTATCTCGAGCCGCTCTGTTGCATGCGCCTTCATGCTCGGACGAAAGACCTTGTAGTTAGACTTCCCCTCGAACTTGGCCTGATACATCGCGGCATCCGCGTGGCGCATCAGGTCCTCTGCTGACTCGCGTTCAGAACGTCCAATGGCTATACCGATGCTGACCGTGGCAAACAGCTCGTCGGCCCCTACCATGAAAGGCATCTTTAACTCCTCGACGAGCCTGTCCGCAACGCTACTGGCATCGGCCACCCGGGCGCCCTCCAGCAAGACGACGAACTCATCGCCGCTAAAGCGCGCGATCGTGTCTTCGGGCCGCAGGCACGACTCGAGACGGTTTGCGACAGCCGCGAGGAGTTGGTCGCCTACGGCGTGTCCGCGACTGTCGTTTACGACCTTGAAGTTGTCCAGGTCCAGAAAAAGGACAGCGACCCGTTCCGCCGGCGGATCCCTACGGGCCAAAGCATGTTGGAGGCGATCCGCGAACAAGGTCCTGTTGGGCAAGTCGGTCAACGGGTCGTGGAAAGCCTGGTGTTCCAGTTGCCGCTCCAGGGCCTTGCGTTCGGAAACGTCGCGCTCGGTGGTCGAAACACCGACGATGTTTCCGGATGAATCCCTGATGGGAGCTACGCTGAGCGAAACATCGAGCAACCGGCCGTCTTTCGTCACGCGAACCGTTTCACGGCTTTGAACACTCTCCCCCCGCGCAACCCTTTCGAGGAGATCCGCAATCTCTTCGGCAAAGTCCTCTGATGGAGAGATTATCGAGATGTTTCGGCCTCTGACCTCTTCGACGGCGTAACCGTAGAGCGCCGTCGCGCCAGGATTCCAGCTCTCGATGACGCCTTCCAACGTCTTCCCGATAATCGCATCCTCCGAGGACTCGACGATGGCAGCCAGCTTGAGCCGCTCTTCTTCGACCAGTTTACGTTCGGTAACATCCTGGATGGTGCCGAAATTTCTGAGCAAATTACCGTCCTGCTCGTAGAGCATCTCCATTTGCGCCCGGACAAAGCGCGTCTCACCATCTGGCCTGAGTATGCGGTGCTCGATCGTCAAAGCGCTCTCTCCACGAGAAGCCGAGCTTCGTATAGCCTCTCGTACATACTCCGTGTCTTGCGGATGGACCATCGTTACGAGGTCCTTGAAAGTGGGGGTGAACTGTCGCGGAGAGTATCCAAAGATACGGTACATTTCGTCCGACCAGAGCATCTTGTACTCCAACCAAGACGCTCCGGTTCTAACAGTTTCCACCTCCCAGCTGCCCAGGCAGGCTACGCGCTGCGCTTCGGCGAGGCTGTTTTCGCTGGCTTGAAGCGCTTGCTCGGCCTCCTTGCGTTCGGTGATATCTAGAAGCGTTCCTATGGCCTTCTCGGGGTTTCCCGCATCGCCGTAGGCTATCTCATACTGTGCGTTCACCCAGCGTACCTCGCCGTCGGCTCTTACTATCCGAAAGTCCGTGCTCTGTTGGGTTCTGTTCTCCAAAGACTCTTGAAGTAGCCGGTGCAGAAGCCTTCTATCCTCCAGGCACACAAACTTGAGGAACCGTTTGTATGACGGGGCCGCCCCCTGGGGAGACAGACCGAAGATGGTGTAGAGTTGGTCGGACCAGCTGGCCCGATCTTCACCCGGGTAGTATTCCCAGCTGCCCAGGTGGGCTACACGCTGCGCTTCGTAGAGAGAAGCCTGGCTCCTGCGCAACGTTTCCTCCGCACGTTTGCGCGCAGAGATATCGAAGGCGTAGATACGGGTCAGGTCTTCCTGAGAAACCCAAGATACCACCCGCTGATAGTAGAAGTCCCCGACCCGTACTTCGTCGGCCGCGGAGTCTTCGGCGCCTTCCTGGAGGCTCGCGGCAATAACGTCGTAATCTGCTAAAAGAGGGTGCCCGGTGCCGGCGGCGCGCAGGCCGGGAAACAGCCTGTCCGCCGCCGGGTTGGTGTAGGTAAGTTCTCCCGAAGAATCTATCTCTACTACCGGGCTGGGATTTAGCTCGGGGAAAGAGGCGAGCCGGGCGAGCCTGCCTTCTACTTCCTTCCGTTCGGTAATATCCCGACTATTGATCACGACGCCCCGCACCGCGGGATCGTCCAGCAGGTTGTTACTCAGAACCTCGAAGTAGCGCCAGGAGCCGTCCGCATGCCGAAACCGGGTTTCGATGGCCACTCCCGTGCCAGGGCTCGTCAATATATCAGCAAACTCGCCCATGGACCGCTCCAGATCCTCCGGATGGATCCGGTCAAAAGCATTGGTCCCGATCAACTTTTCGGGTGAGGTCCCCAATACCCTCTGAGAAGCCGGGCTCTCGTACTGTATTGTGCCTTCGGCGTCAACGATCGTGATTATGTCCGAAGCGTACTGAACGAGGACGGCGCGCAAGCGTTGCTCACTATCTCGTAGCGCCTCTTCCATCTGCTTGCGCTGATTGACGTCCCGGAAGTAGACCGCGAGCCCGGACTCCGTCGGATATGCCCGAACCTCGAACCACGTCTCGAGCGGCGGGAAGAATTCTTCGAATTCAGTGGTTATTTGTTCCTCTAACGCCCGATGGTATTCTCGGTAGAAGCTCAAGTCTACGGCCTCGGGGAATTCGTCCCACACGTTCTTACCGAGAAGCTCTTCCCGGCTGCGATCCAAGACTCGCTCCGCCTCGGCATTCAGGTAAGTAAAGCGCCACCCATTGTCCAGGGCGAAGAAAGCATCGCTAATGCTTTCCAGAATGCTGGCGAGTTCTTCGCTTCTATCAGCCTCGTCCACTGTCCATCACTTCTAGCGAGCGTTACGCGTAAATATTTCCAAACGACTTCTCAGGCGCTGCAACCCCAGTTCCAATAAGGCATCGTCTTCAAACTACCAATATATCAAACTCTCTGTCCCAAGGGCCTATATTCCATACTAACATCTCAAATCCGGCCTCCTCCACTACCGGGGCATGATATACAAAACGTATCATGCGGTTTCTCGACTCACCAGCCTGATTTGCTAGACTGCCCGGGAGTAGAGTGTCGATTCCACTAACGAAGGGAACGAGAAGGTAATGGCCGACGTAAACAAGATTGGGATACTAACGGGCGGCGGCGACGCGCCGGGGCTGAACGGTGTGATCCGGGCCGTCACCACCAAGAGCATCGAAGACTACGGCTGCGAAGTAGTCGGGATAAAGCGTGGCTGGAAAGGCCTACTCTCGCCCGAGTCCGATAGCTTGATGGAACTTAGCGTCGAAAACGTGCGCTACATTCTCCAAGAAGGCGGCACCATACTCGGCTCTTCGAGGACTAATCCGTATAAGAACGAGGGCGACGCCGAAAAGGTCGTCGAGCAGATGAAGGAATTCGGGATAGACGCGCTGGTCGCCATCGGGGGCGACGACACGCTAGGGGTGGCCAAGCGGCTCCACGACGACTTCGGGGTGCAGGTCATCGGTTGCCCGAAGACCATCGACAACGACCTCTCGGCGACCGACACGACGTTCGGCTACGACACGGCGGTCTCCATAGCCACGGATGCCATAGACAAGCTCCGCACCACGGCCAAGAGCCACGAGCGGGTCGTGGTCGTCGAGGTGATGGGCCGGCACGCTGGTTGGATCACCTGGGGCGCGGGCCTGGCCTCCGGCGCGAACGTCACCCTGATTCCCGAGGTGGAACCGGACATGGATGCCATCACCGAGATATTCAACAAACGGGCCGAGAACGGCGAGAAGTGGGGACTCGTCGCCGTCAGCGAGGGCGTGGTCCTCTCGGACGACTTCATTACCCAGAGCGCGGATCGGGACGAGTTCGGCCACGTGCAGCTCGGCGGCATCGGTGAGACTTTGGCCGGGGAGATCGAGGAGCGTACCGGCATCGAGACCCGCCACGTCGTCCTGGGCCATCTCCAGCGCGGCGGCACCCCGACCGCCTTCGACCGCATCCTCTCTACCCGCTACGGCCTGCGCGCCGCCGAAGCCGTGAATAACGGCGAGTGGGGCAGCATGGTCGCTTTGCGCGGCGATGAGATCGTCACCGTCTCCCTCGCCGAAGCCACCGACGAAACGAAGACCGTGCCCAAAGACTTCTACGAAGCAATCCAGACCTTCTTCGGTTAACCAGCGGATTACGTAGAGGCTAGGCTTCTCCGGTGTCGAAGGTGTGCGCCCCGATGCGCCGGTAGCGTTCGTAACGGGATTCGCGCAGGGCGCTCGGGTCCACGTCGCCGATACCGGAGAGCACGCGGTCCAGGGCATCCCTGACAGCGTGAACGGCGGCCTGGGGCTCGCGGTGGGCGCCGCCCAAAGGTTCAGATAGGACCTCGTCCACGATACCGTGCTCCTTCAAGTCCCGGGCGGTAATCTTCATCGCCTCGGCGGCTTCGGCGGCACGGCTCGGGTCCCGGAAGATGATCGAGGCGCAGGCTTCGGGGGCTATTACGGAGAGGTAGGAGTTTTCGAGCATCCCCACGTAGTCGGCGGCGCACATGGCGAGCGCCCCGCCGGAGCCGCCTTCCCCAATAACCACGGACACGACCGGCACCGGAGATCGGGCCAACGCCATGAGGTCGTCGGAGATGGCCCAGGCCTGGCCGCGCTCCTCGGCGCCGCGGCCGGCGAAGGCCCCCGGCGTATCCACCAGCGTGACGATCGGTAGCCCGAAACGGGCCGCGAGCTCGTAGAACCGCTTTACTTTCCTATATCCTTCCGGGTGGGCCATCCCGAAGTTCCCTTTTACGCGGCTTTTGACGTCGCCGCCTTTATCGTGCCCGACGATGACCACTTTGTGATCTCCGAGCCGGGCGAAGCCCCCACGCACGGCCGGGTCGTCGCCGTGGAGCCGGTCTCCGGAGAGCTCGTAGAAGCCCTCGAAGATGCTGCCGCAGTAAGAACGGAAGTTGGGTCGGTCCGGATGGCGGGCGACTTGTACCCGCTCGTAGGGCGAGAGGTTCGTGTAAATCCTGCGCCGGGCCGAATCCAGTGCGTCTTCGAGGTTGGATATCTCCTCCCGCAACTCTTCGCTCTCGCCGGCGAGCCGCCGAAGGTCTAAAATACGGTCTTCCAGCTCCCGGATCGGCCGCTCGAATTCGAGGATCATGCGATGAACCCCAGCAGATTCCGCAAGTCATCCTTCAACTCTAGCCGGTGGACGATCCGGTCCACCATCCCGTGCTCCCGCTGAAACTCAGCGGTCTGGAAGCCTTCCGGCAGCCGCTCTTTGGTCGTATCCTCTATGACCCGGGCCCCGGCGAAGCCTATTCTGGCCCCCGGCTCGGCCAATATAACGTCCGCCGCCGTGGCGAACGACGCCGTGACCCCGCCGAAGGTCGGGTCGGTGAGGATGGAGACGTACGGCCAGGAACCTTCCATGTACCGGGAGAGGGCGACGCTGGTCTTCGCCAGTTGCATCAGCGAGTAGACGCCCTCGAACATCCGGGCCCCGCCGGAGGCCGAAACTATTACCAGCGGCAATTCTTCCGAGTAGGCAAACTCCATGGTGCGCGCCACCCGCTCGCCGACCACGCTACCCATAGAAC
>JBARZM010000323.1:0-3141 GCA_049650095.1 Rubrobacteraceae bacterium
TGGATCAGGTAGTGGTCGTGTAATCCAATAGGTCCACCCGGGCCGTCGGTCAACGAATGCTCGTCGCTCGGCGCCCCTATCCCCGCGTCCGTAGTGGTAACCGGCCTCTTTCGTTCTTGCTCGCTCATGTCTTGCCTCCTGTTCTGCTGAGGTTACTCATTTTATGTTGTGATTGGAGGCTATTCGTTTTCTCCACCTTCACCCTCGTGTTCATTTTCCCCGGAGCCCGGGGCATCGTCATCGTAACTACCGTCGTGGCTGCTAACAACTGCCTGATTACCCGTCGACGGACCGCCAGGCTCCGAACGTTTGGCGACGACGTCCGGAGTGTTCGTCTGTTTCACTGAGGAGTCGCCCGCCGCAACCGCGTTGCTTGCGCCTGACGCGCCCGGTGCGCTTTGCTGGGCCGACTGTTGGCTCGTATTGGTGGCATCAGCTCCGAGAACCGAGACTAGCGTCACGCCGGCGCCGACCATCAGCACTGATCCTATCGCGGCCAGAAGCACGTTCTTGAGTCTCACGTATTGTCTCCTTGATCGTCGATCCACCGTCACTACCGGGGGGTGCTGGGGGAACTCTCGCCGGTACCGGATGGGGCTGTGGAGCGCCTGCTATTGCCGGAGAGAATGTACGCCGCCAGCCCGGTGAAAAGGGCTTCGACCAGCAGCGAGAGGATGCCCAACGTCTCGAAGAACGCGGTTTCCGCGAGACCGGGAAGCCCGACGGTACGGCTCACGATGTAGGCTACAAACGCGCCGCCGGCCACGGCTATCCCGAGCGCCCAGCCCCAGCTACGGCCCTGGTAAATACCGTAGGCCGCCAACGCGGCCCCGAGGGCGTTCAGTACGAAAGAGAGCCCCAGGTAGGTAGCCATGTCGAAGTACTCGGGGGCGTCGATCAGGTGGATCAGCCCCGTCAATCCTATAAGCGCGATACCAGTCCAGATCAGGCCCCGCGATACGCCCAAAGTGTCCATTTCTTACCTCCCTGTTCGTTGGACAGAAACCTTCGTACTTTCTGTGTCTGGATGCTAAGAGGTGTTCCTGAGAGCAAACTGAGAATACGGAAACAGTTTGATTCAATGATTCGCTCCGGAGGTGAGGTCATCGGGGCCGGAGACCACTATGGTCGCCCGCTGCCGGCAGGTCGGCGTGCGGGCTTCAGGACCAGGAGATAGAGGCGGCGCGACCAGGCGAGAGCGACCATAAGGAACGCGGCGATATAGAAGGCGCGCGCGGCGAACGTGGTCGAATCGCTTCCGGCGAGCAGGCCGTGGAAGAGCCCCGCCGCGACCGTGGCGTATGAAAGCAGATGCACGGAGCGCCAGCCGGGCAGGAACTTTCTAAAGGCGCCGCTGGCGGCCGTCAGCAAGAGTAGGATGGCCGACACCCATCCGAGTGTTACCGCAAGCGGGCGGTAAGAAGAGGTCCAGGGTACCAGCACGAGTTGCGCCCAGGAAAACTCGACGAAGGTGTCCGCCCAAAGGGAGATCAGGTGTACGGCGAGGGCCGACACGGCGGTGATCCCGAAAGCCCGGTGCAAAGCGTAGACGCGGGCCGGCATCCCCCCGAGGCGAAGGCGTGAAGGCCGGCGGGCGCCCAGCACTACCGCCCCGGTCGCGGCCGCGAAGGCGACGAAGCCCGAGGCCCTGGAGACGGCCCAGGGCAAGTTGCCGAGCACCGGGGCAACTCCTGCGAGCACCGAGACCAGGACCGGAGCCAGCGCGAGCAGGCGTCCGGTCAAGCCGAGGATGAAGCCGGCCGAACCCGCGACGAGCAATATCCTTCTACCCTGCGGGTTCCAGCCGGCTCCGACGAGTCCGGCGAAGACGACGATGCCGAAAACCGCGAAGAGGTCCCATAAGCTCGTTGACTCTCCCAAGGCGGAGAGGGTGAGGCTCGCCGTACCGGTGGCGGCGGCGAGCCAGCCGGCACTCTCCGGCGTGCCGTCGAGGGTGAAGGCTGACGTCACGGCGGCGGCCGCCATGAGGAGCAAAGCCGCCGAGGCGATGAGCAGTGCCGTCATGCGCCGACGCTCTTCTCCGCCGGACCGGTTTCCACGTTGAGGACTTCAGTTGTGCCTTCCCTGTTGGTAACTACTACCCGGCAGCGGTGATCCAGGTACCGCGTCCCGGACCTGCCCCCGACCATGAGTAGCTTGGCGGCGAGGTCCGCTTCCAAGATCGTTGGCGCGGCCACGGACGCATGGGTGAGTTCGCTTGTGGCCGGGGCTCCGGTGCGCGGGTCGATCAGATGATGGGCTTCTCCCTCCGGAGTCGCCCAACGACGCCGCGCCGTCGTGGAGGTGGCGACGGCGAGCGCCGAACCGCTGAACTCTCCCACCACGCCTCCGTCGTGGTCTACCGCCACCCGCCACGGACGGCCGTCTTCGTCCGTACCGAGCGCGAGCACGTCCCCGCCCACGTCGACCAGGAGTCCGGCATGGCCGGCGAGGCACCGGGCGGCCCACCCTATGCCGAGGGCTTTACCGACGCCGGCGAGGTCGAGCCTGATGCCGTCTGGGAGGATAACCCTCCCGGACGCTTCGTCTATCCACCGGTCCGGCTCGGCCGGGGCCAATGGCCGCGGCTTTGCGGTGCCGGCAATATACCCTCGCGGGAGCGAATAACGATATCCGAAGCCTTCGAGGGCGTCGATCACCCGAGCATCCAGGAGCCCGCCCGACCACCGGTAGGCCGTGACGGAGGCGCGGACCGCCGCCATCAGCCGCCCGCCGGCGAGGACCGTACCCTCCCGGTTGAGCGTACCGAGTTCGCTATCCTCGCGGAACCGCGAGAGCACGCTCTCGGTCTTCTCCAGGTCGCGCACGGCCCGGTCGAGCGCAACTTCCCCGGCCCCGGCATCGCGGCTTACCACCATAATTCTGGCCCGGGTCCCCATGACGGGCCCGGCCCAACCCAGGGTCTTCAGCCCCAAAGCTCCCGAAGCGCCCAGGGTGCCCCCGGCGCTCACGAGCCCTGGCTCACGGCCGACGCCTGTCCTTGGGAGGAGGACGACCAGGAGGGCGTGGCGGGGGCCGCCGGACGCGGCTGGACCGGGGACGAGGCCGCCGGTGTTTGAGGGTCCGGCTTGACGGCGGATGGTTGCGTTGGCGAGGCGCTGGATACAGCCGGGGCTGCGG
>JBARZM010000324.1:0-8892 GCA_049650095.1 Rubrobacteraceae bacterium
ATAGTCTCCGCCGCGTCCGGGTCTTTCTCGCGGGTCTTTTGGTAGGCCGCGAGCATCATGGGGATGCTGTGGACACACTGTTTCAGCGTGTCGTGCAGGTCTTCGGAGACGCGGTCGCGTTCCGAAACCTTTGCCAGCTTCTCCGCTTCGAGCTGGATGTTCTGGCTCGCGTAGGCGCCCAGGGAGATGCGGAGCGCCAGGTATAGCGCGACGATCGCTCCTCCCCAGAGTATGTAAGGCGGCAGCGGCGGGCTCACCGCGCCCCACGCCAGCAGGAGAGCGAGCTGTACGGCGGGCGAGAGGGGGCTGAACCAGGCGACGGCGACCACCCGCGGGCCCACTGTGAGTTGCGCGGCGGGGCACGTATCATCGTCAGCGACCAGGGCCGCGAGGCCGGCCATCAGTATCCCAAGCGCCCAGAAGAGCTCCGGCCAGCTATTGACCTGATAAACAGGACCAAGCCCGAGGTAGAGACTATCGGCGACCAAAAACGCGCCGAACGCGCCCGCCAGTGGGAACGCGCGGCGTGCCAGGTCCCGGTCGGAGCACGCCACGACCAACACCAGGCACAGGAGCCCCACGTCGAAGACCGGCCCGCTACGGGTGAGCAGCAGGGACTTCACGTCGTCCCAGCCTGCCCCGGAAACCGTGGAGTTTAGTGCGAAGTGCCAGAAGATCAAACCGGTAAAGAACATGACGCCCACGGTATCCAGCGTTGCCACGAGCGCGATGTTCCTGGCCGCTTTCATTACCAACCAGATAATAGCGCCGAATAACAGAGCATAGGAGATACCGTAGGTTATGTCTTTGGGAACGAAGAGGGGAGGAACGAGGTCGAAGATTTGAATTCTAGCAATGGTAGTGTTGGCTACGAAACGAAAGAGTAGGCCCGCTCCGACGACAGTCCAGAATATCCGCGTGGCGCCCACCGTACGGGTAACGGCGTTGACGAGAGCCGCCATTGTAAAGACCGCCACAATCCAGTACGCAATGAATCCTAGCGGGACTTCATCGGCGAGGCCAACGGGGGACGTAGCCAATAGCAGAACCGCTACAACCCAGACGACCAGTGTAAAGAGGAACCCGGCGCGTAGGGCGACCGTTGTCCCTGTACTCTCGGTCCTGAGAGCTCTCATTGCTCCTCCCCTGAAGCCCTCGCGTACTCGTTGCTTGAATTGTAGAGAAACGTGCAGAAGAAAACTATGCTAAAGAAGGTGCATAGGACAATATACCTATCTTGTCCACGAAACGTCCGCCCGAAATGCTATAAACCCACCATGATCCTGGCTATCGAAACCTCCTGTGATGACACCTGCGCCGCCGTGGTCGACGGTCGGCGGGCGCTCTCGAACGTCGTTCACACCCAGGCCGAACACGCCCGGTACGGCGGCGTCGTCCCCGAAGTCGCTTCCCGCGCCCACCTCGAACGGCTCGACGGGGTGGTGGAGTTGGCGCTTTCGGAGGCCGGGGTCTCCCTGGATGACGTGGACCGGGTGGCGGTCACGGTTCGTCCGGGCCTGATCGGGGCTTTGCTCGTCGGTGTCGCCGCCGCCAAGGGACTCGCCTACTCCCGCAACCTGCCGCTCGTCCCCGTGGACCATCTCGAAGGCCACGTCGCCGCCGCCTACCTCACAAAGCCGGACCTGGAGCCGCCGTTCGTCGCCCTCATAGCCTCCGGCGGCCACACGGCACTCTATTCTGTAGACGAGGACCAGAAGATGCATCTTTTGGGAGAGACCCTGGATGACGCCGCCGGAGAAGCCCTCGACAAAGGCGCCCGGATGCTCGGCCTCGGTTTCCCCGGTGGACCGGCGATCTCGAAGTCCGCCGCAGATGGAGACCCGACCCGCTACGACTTCCCCGTTGGCCTCAAAAACAAAAACAACCTGGACTTCAGTTTCTCCGGCCTTAAGACCAGCCTGCTCTACAAACTAAAAGCATTGGATGGAGATCAGGTCCGCGAGGAGTTGCCGCATCTAGCGGCGAGCTACGAGTCGGCCGTCGTGGAAGCGCTCTCGCGCAAGCTGCTAAGTGCCGCCGAGAGAAACGACTCTACGACGCTCGTCGTGGCTGGCGGCGTCGCGGCTAATAGGTTGCTGCGCGAGACGCTGAAATCTGAGTGTGAAAAGCGCGGTATCAGGCTCATAGTACCATCGCCCAAACTCTGTACAGACAACGCGGCCATGATCGGGGCCGCCGCCCTCCACACGCCGGCCATTCCATTCCCAGATTACCTGGGCCTCAACGCCCGGAGCGTCTGAGGGCTTACGACAACAGGCCATGTCCCCAAGAGAGCCGACTCGGTCAACCAAAAGTTTTTACAACGGAGCATTGTTACCCTCATTACGACTTTCAAAGAGTTTCCAGTCTGGTAGAGAAAAGTGCGTGTAGACTGCGCGAGGTGAAGATCACGCTAATACCTCACGCTATCGACCGGATGAATCAGTGCTCTGTGTCCGAAGAACAACTTCGGCAGACGGTCGAGCATCCTGACGCTGAAATCGAGGGCAGGCTGTACCGGACTGTCGCTGAGAAGAGGTTCGAAGACGAAAAAGGAGCCCGCTACGTGCGAGTAGTCTACAATCAAGAAGGTGCGGATGAGATCGTGGTGGTCACGGTATTCACACACCGGAGGCAAAGTCAGGAGGTAAGCCGGTGAAGATCAAGTTCGACAAAGAGTCCGGCGCGTTCTATCTCACGATCCGCGACGGCGAGTATTCCGAGACTCTGGACCTTATTGATCCGGGGTTCGGAGCCTGTATGGATGTAGATGCGGAGGGTAACGTTCTGGGCGTAGAGTTTCTGAGCTTCGAGGAGTTTGCGGAAATCACCGAGAGCGGCCTAGAAATACCTGACCGGGTGGAGGATGCTGAAGCGTTCATTGCGAGTCGGAAGCAGGAGCCTGCGGTATCTCGTTGGAACTCCGGACATAAGAGGTAGCAGGTAGAAGACCCGAACTGGGTGCTAGTTGCCGCAGCCGTTCTCAGTGCGGTGGCGGCATGGGCCGCTTTTTGCGTCTCGATATATAATTCCTACGTCTTGAAAGAGTCGCGTAAACCGCGAGTCTAGATGGTTGCGCGCTGGAATTTGCCAACGGATGTTCCACAGGCTTCTAAAGGTCCCGGATTCACTGCTACAGAGAAACCGGGAGAGACTACTTTACTGTGCGAGGTCACGAATGTCGGAGTGGTCGGGGTGAAAATCAGAGAAGTGCACGTGTGGATTTACGCATTGTCTGCAAAACCTATAAAGTTGCGCCTTTCGCAAGGGGAACCGAGAAAACTGGATACCGGAGATTCTCAGGTGTGGGAGATAGGCCCCCTTGACTATAATGCCGTAAGAGGCGAGTCTCAGGCCCATGTACTGACTTTAGACTCGGCGGGTAACTACCATCGGACTAGCACCTTACATCGCCTACCATAATCCACTTATATGCACCAGCTGATTAGGGGACAGTGTACCGGCAACCGAAGTAACCGCTGCCAGTCATCCCATTCTTTTAAGAGTTGTTCAAAGAAGAAAGTAACCGTTCGCGCTCGGGTCCGGTGACAACCGTGCTATGGGCACAAGAGAGACAGGTGGCGTGGAGGTTCTTTTGGTGATCCTTGATGTAGACCAGCACGAGCTTCTTCGGCACCCGGTACAGTATGTGCTCACCCTGCGTCCCGCAGTGGTCGCAGAAACGGTCTTCGCGGCCCAACTCTTTGGGTAGCCGGCTGAGGCTCGGTATCTTCTCTGTTCGGAAAATGTTCGTTCTTGACACGTTTGAATTGTAACCCCGGGAGGAATATACTTCTGACGTTGGCACTCTACTCGTTAGAGTGCCGAACTGCGACTACCGTATGTGGTTGCAGGGTCGTGTAGTTTAGCAGAGGAGGCAAAAAATGCCGCACAAAGAGCTAAAGTTCAACACTGAAGCTCGCCGCGCGTTGGAGTCGGGGGTAAACAAGCTCGCCGACGCGGTGAAGGTAACGCTCGGGCCGAAAGGTCAGTACGTGGTGCTGGACCGGAAGTTCGGTTCGCCGACCATCACCAACGACGGCGTAACGATCGCCCGGGAGATCGAGCTAGAGGACATCTTCGAGAACCAGGGCGCCCAGCTGGTCAAGGAAGTCGCCACCAAGACCAACGACGTGGCCGGTGACGGCACCACCACGGCGACGGTTTTGGCGCAGGTCATCGTGCGCGAAGGCTTGAAGAACGTGGCGGCGGGCGCGAACCCGGTTATTCTGCGGGCCGGCGTCGACAAGGCCGTTGCGGCCGCCGTCGAGGCAATCGGCGAGCAGAGCACGGAGATCAGCGGCAAGGATGAGATCTCCCGGGTCGGCGCCATTTCCGCCCGCAGCGAGGAGATCGGCAACGTTATCGCCGAAGCTATCGACAAGGTCGGCAAGGACGGCGTGGTGAACGTCGAGGAGTCGCAGACCTTCGGCATGGACCTCGAGTTCACCGAGGGTATGCAGTTCGACAAGGGCTATCTCTCGCCGTACTTCGTCACGGATCAGGAGCGCATGGAGGCCGTCCTCGACGACCCGTACATCCTGATCGCCAACCAGAAGATCGGCAACGTCCAGGACGTGCTCCCGATCCTCAACCAGGTCATGCAGAGCAACCGTCCGCTCCTCATTATCTCCGAGGACGTGGAGGGCGAGGCTCTCGCCACCCTGATCGTGAACAAGCTGCGGGGCACGTTCAATGCGGCGGCGGTCAAGGCTCCGGGCTTTGGGGACCGGCGCAAGCGGATGATGGAAGACATCGCCATCCTCACCGGCGGCGAGGTCATCACCGAGGAGCTCGGCCTCAAGCTGGAGAACACCCAGCTCAGCCAGCTCGGTACCGCCCGCAAGGTCGTCATCACCAAGGACGAGACCGTCATGGTCGACGGCGCGGGTGACGCGGAGGCCATCAAGGGCCGCATCAACCAGATCAAGAACGAAGTCGAGAACACCGACTCGGACTTCGACCGCGAGAAGCTCCAGGAGCGGCTCGCCAAGCTGGCCGGCGGCGTTGCCGTTATCAAGGTCGGCGCCGCGACCGAGACGGAGCTCAAAGAGAAGAAGCATCGCGTAGAGGACGCCCTCTCGGCGACCCGCGCGGCCCTGGAAGAGGGCATCGTCCCCGGTGGCGGTGTGGCATTGCTCCACGCCCAGAAGTCGGTCGGCGACATACTCGACTCCCTCGAAGGCGACGAGCAGACCGGGGCGAAGATTATCTTCCGGGCACTCGAAGAGCCGATTCGTCAGATCTCCTCGAACGCCGGTTCCGACGGCTCGATCGTCGTGGACAAGGTCCGCACGCAGGGCGGCGGCACGGGCTTTAACGCCCTTACCGGCGAGTACGAGGACCTGGTCCAGGCCGGCGTCATTGACCCGGCGATGGTCACCCGGTCCGCGCTCCAGAACGCGGCCTCCATCGGCAGCCTCATCGTGACGACCGACGTGGTCGTCGCCGAGCCCGAGGAGGAAGGCGCCGGCATGCCCGGCGGCGGCATGGGCGGCATGGGCGGCATGATGTAAGACCTCTTCAACGAGGCTTTTTCGAGGCGGCGTCCCTGGCGGGGCGTCGTCTCTTTGTTTTGGTAGGGTTGGGTAGGGTATAAAACCCCTACGTTCAACCATCAAGGAGGGAACGATCTGTCTGGGAGTAGATTAGGGATTCTGGCGGCGATTTTGGTCGTAGTCCTTCTGATCGTGCTGGTCCTGCCGTATCTGATCGGGTAAACCCGGCACGTAGTTCGAGGGGAGGTGAAGATATGGGTAGGAACGTCATTTCTATCATAGTGATAGTCGTTGTCGTCATCATCGTGCTTGCGCTGCTGGGGGTTATCTCTCTCTAACCCGGGTTCTGCTTGACCACCCCGCCGGTGCGGGGTAGCATAGCCGGGACTTGCAACGCTCAGAGAAAAAGATCGTCCCAGACCCACGGCCTACCGGGCCGTGGGTCTTTGTGTACCCGCCGGAGTAAAGCGAAAGGACCGCCTCGCAGCCTATGGATATCGAGATCGGCAAAGGAAAAACCGCCCGCCGGGCTTACGGCCTGGATGAGATCGCCATCGTCCCCAGCCGCCGTACCCGGGACCCCGAAGACGTAGACATCTCCTGGTCTCTGGGGGACTTACACCTGGACCTGCCGTGCCTGGCGAGCGCGCTGGACGCCACGGTAGATCCCACCACGGCGGGCATCATCGGCAACCTCGGCGGCCTCGCCGTGCTCAACCTGGAGGGCATCCAGACCCGCTACGAAGACCCCGACCCGGTCTTCGAAGAGATAGCCAGCCTTCCTCAGCATAAGGCCACCCGGATGATGCAGGACCTCTACGCCGAGCCGATAAAGGAAGAGCTAGTCTTCCGGCGCGTTCAAGAGATAAAGGACAAGGGCGTCATAGCCGCCGCCTCACTTACCCCCCAAAGGGTCGAGAAGTACCACCGGGCAGCGATAGAGGCGGGGCTGGACGTGCTGGTCATACAAGGTACCGTCGTCTCCGCCGAGCACGTCTCCTCAACCGTCGAGCCGCTCAACCTGATGGAGTTCGTGCCGTCGCTCAACGTCCCCGTCGTGGTCGGCGGGTGCGCGAGCTACTCGACGGCGCTCCACCTCATGCGGACCGGGGCCGTCGGGGTGCTGGTCGGGGTGGGGCCGGGCCGTATCTGCACGACGCGGGGCGTTATAGGCGTCGGGGTTCCGCAGGCTACCGCCGTCTCCGACGCGGCCGCCGCCCGCATGCGCCACTACATGGAGACCGGCGAGTACGTCAACGTCATCGCCGATGGTGGGATGCGGACGGGCGGTGAGATCGCCAAGGCCATAACCTGCGGCGCCGACGCCGTAATGCTCGGCAGCGCCTTCGCCAAGGCCGAGGAAGCGCCAGGACGCGGCTACTCCTGGGGCATGGCGACCTTCCACCCCACGCTCCCGCGCGGCACCCGCATCGGCACCAATACCACCGGGACGCTGGAAGAGGTCCTTACCGGCCCGGCGCGGGAGAACGACGGCACGCTCAACCTCATGGGCGCCCTCAGGACCAGCATGGCGACCACCGGGTACGCCAACATCAGGGAGTTCCAAAAGGCCGAGGTCATGTACGCGCCGTCGCTCAACACCGAGGGAAAGACCGAGCAGCGTTCCCAGGGCGTGGGGATGGGATAAGCCTTTGATCCTGGTCCTCGACTTTGGCGGACAGTACGCCCAACTCATCGCCCGCCGGGTCCGCGAAGCCCGGGTCTACTCCGGGCTGATCCCGCACGACACCCCGGTAGAAGAGATAGCCGCCCGCGAGCCCGAAGGCATCATCCTCTCCGGCGGCCCGAACAGCGTCTACGAAGACGGCGCGCCGCGCATAGATCCAGCCCTCTTCGACCTCGACGTTCCGGTTTTGGGCATCTGCTACGGGATGCAGCTCATGGCGCTCACGCTCGGCGGCGAGGTTGGGGCCGTCCAGATCCGGGAGTACGGCCGCTCGGACCTCGTGGTCGAGAGCCAGGAAGCCCTCTTCGCCGGCACCCCGGACGAGCAGAAAGCCTGGACGAGTCACGGCGACGCCGTCCTCGCCGCCCCCGAAGGCTTCTCTGTTACGGCGCGGACCCCATCCGTTCCGATCATCGCCTTCGAGAACCCGGACGCCAGGCGATTCGGAGTGCAGTTCCATCCCGAAGTCCGTCACACCGAGTACGGGATGGAGATCCTCAAAAACTTCCTCTACGAAGCCTGCGGCTGCACGCCAGACTGGACGCCGGTCAACATCATTACCGACTCCGTCGAGAAAATCCGGGAGCAAGTGGGGGACGCCAAGGTGATCTGCGGCCTCTCCGGCGGCGTCGATTCATCCACCGCCGCGATGCTCGTCCACCGGGCCATCGGCGAGAACCTCACCTGCGTCTTCGTGGACCACGGCCTGCTGCGCCAGAACGAGGCCGAGCAGGTCGTCGAGACGTTCGGCGAGAACTCCGACGTGCCGCTAATCCACGTTGACGCCAAAGGACGTTTCCTGGACAAGCTCGCGGACGTAACCGACCCGGAAGCGAAGCGAAAGATCATCGGCGAGGAGTTCATCCGGACCTTCGAGGCGGAGGCCGGCAAGATAGAGGACGCCCGCTTCCTCGTGCAAGGCACTTTATATAGCGACGTGATAGAGAGCGGCACCCGCAGCGCCGCCAAGATAAAGAGCCACCACAACGTCGGCGGGCTGCCGGAGGTAATGGACTTCGACCTGGTCGAGCCGCTGCGGAACCTCTTCAAGGACGAGGTGCGGGTCGTCGCGGCGGAGCTCGGCATGCCCGAGAGGATGGTCTGGCGTCAACCTTTCCCCGGTCCGGGGCTTGCTATCCGGGTCATAGGCGATGTTACGGCCGAACGTCTGGAGATACTCCGCAAGGCGGACTTCGTCCTGCAAGATGAGATCCGGAACGCCGGCCTCTACCGGGACCTCTGGCAGAGCTTCGCGGTATTGCCCGCGATCCACTCCGTCGGCGTCATGGGAGACGCCAGGACCTACGCTTACCCCGTCATGATCCGGGCCGTCACGAGTGATGACGCGATGACCGCCGACTGGGCGCGGCTCCCCTACGACCTGCTCGAACGCATCAGCAACCGCATTATCAACGAAGTCCCCGGCGTGAACCGCGTGGCGCTGGATATCACCAGCAAGCCGCCCGGCACCATCGAGTGGGAGTGAAGAGGCTTCAGGCTATAGGTTTCAGGCTTCAGCGGGAGTTGACTCATCTACCGACCGCCAACGCGACACTACTTGACGCCCCAAAGACCTGATGCCTGAAACCTTCAGAGTAATGACCTTCAATATCCGCGGCTCGTATCACGGGGACGGTGAAAACTCCTGGGAGCGTCGCGCCGGATTGAACTTGCGGGTAATAAAACGCTACTTTCCTGACGTGATCT